>JAYSQC010000288.1:0-16640 GCA_043721755.1 Schlesneria sp. | reverse complement strand
CTTTCACGGTGGCGTTGGACGACGCGGAGGCGCCCACCTACCGTTGGTTTGCCGACGGCCAATTGAATGTATCGCACAATTGTTTGGATGTGCATCTGCGCGACCGTGGCGAGAAGATCGCAATTCTGTTCGAGGGCGAGCCGGGCGATGTCCGCAAGCTGAGCTATGCCGAACTGCATGCCGAGGTGTGCCGGTTTGCCAATGCGCTGAAGGATTTGCAAATAGGCCGCGGCGACCGCGTCATTATTTATATGCCGCTGATCCCGGAAGCCGTGATCGCCATGCAGGCATGCGCGCGCATCGGCGCCGTGCACTCGGTGGTTTTCGGCGGGTTTTCCGCCAACGCAGTGAAGGACCGCATTGAAGACGCGGGCGCCAAGCTGGTCATCACCGCCGATGGCGGCTGGCGCGGCGGGCACACCGTTGAACTCAAGAGCGCCGTCGATAAAGCGCTCTCCGAGGGCTGTGACTCGGTGCGAAACGTCGTGGTCTACCGCCGCACCGGCGGCGGCTGCGACATGCGCGCCGGCCGCGATCTATGGTGGCACGACGCGGTGTCCGAACGCAGCGCGACTTGCGAGCCCGAATGGGTGGATGCCGAGCATCCGCTGTTTTTGCTGTACACGTCCGGTTCGACCGGCAGGCCCAAGGGTATCCAGCACTCCAGCGGCGGATATCTGCTCAACGCCAAGATGACGACGCGTTGGGTGTTCGACCTCAAGGACGAGGATGTGTTCTGGTGCACGGCCGACGTCGGTTGGGTTACCGGTCATACCTATGTAGCCTATGGGCCGTTGGCCGCGGGCGCCACGGTACTCATGTACGAGGGCGCGCCGACCTTCCCCGACGGCGGGCGCTTCTGGAAAATCTGCGAAGCACACGGCGTCAATATTCTTTACACGGCACCCACCGCCATTCGCGCGCTCATGAAATTGGGCGATGCCGTTCCGGCGAAGTACGACTTGAGCAAGCTGCGGCTGTTGGGCAGCGTCGGGGAACCCATCAATCCGGAAGCGTGGATGTGGTATCACCGCATGATCGGTGCTGAGCGTTGTCCGATCGTCGATACGTGGTGGCAGACGGAAACCGGCGCGATCATGTTGTCGCCGCTGCCGGGCATCACCGCGACCAAACCGGGAAGCTGCACGAGACCGCTCCCCGGCGTGGTCCCCGACATCGTGAACAAAGAAGGCGAGAGCCTCGGCGTGAATGAGGGCGGCCTGCTCGTGATGAAGCAGCCGTGGCCGTCCATGCTTCGCACGCTCTACGGAGATCATCAACGCTTCAAGGACACATACTTCAGTTCCATCCCCGGCAGCTACTTCGCGGGTGATGGAGCGAGGAAGGACGAGGACGGTTACATCTGGGTGATGGGCCGCGTGGACGATGTGCTCAACGTGGCGGGACATCGCCTCAGCACGATGGAAGTCGAATCGGCTCTCGTCGCGCACGAGCGAGTTGCCGAAGCGGCGGTCGTCGGCTTTCCGCACGACATCAAAGGCGAAGGGATTTGCTGCTTCGTGATCCTCAAAAACGGTGAAGGAAACGAGCAGCTTGAGAAGGAGATGATCGCGCACGTCCGCAAGCACATCGGGGCGCTGGCGACTCCCGACAAGATTCGATTCAGCGCAGCTCTGCCCAAGACGCGCAGCGGCAAGATCATGAGACGCCTGCTCCGCGACATCGCCGCCGGCCGCGAATCGTCCGGTGACACCTCGACGCTGGACGACTTGTCGGTCCTCGCCAAACTGCGCGAGTCGGATGAGTGAAGGCTGGGGTCAAGCGACACACACTGGCTCGTACTACTCGGTCTGAGATTCTTGTCGCCCTGCGGGTGTTTCCGTCTTCAACAAGTAGCCTTCATCGCTCCGCGTGAAGGAAGCCGAGGGGAGTGGACGCGGATAAAGCCCATCGATGTTGGACTCGCACTCGGCTTCCTTCACGCGGAGCGATGAAGGCTACTTTGGCTGCGGCTACGCCGCGTCGTTTCACCGCGTGGGCAACGACGGAAATGAAGTTTGGGAACGATTGTTCCAAAAATGTTCGACGATCCAATGTCCGCTCAAACAGATTGGCCCTCTTATGAAGACCCTCTCGACATCTCTGATTCTATTGTTCGCCGCGATGGCACTCGGCCTCGCGACGAGTCCGCTTGGAGCGGAAGAGAAGGCTGCGAAGCCCTCCGTTGAACTTCCTGCCACCGACGATGGCCTGCCCGGCGCGGGGCCGATCCGGCGGTACGACTGGTTCAAAAATCTGTGGACTCAGAAGCGAACGGCTTGGTCGAAGCAGGTCGAGCAGGATCAGAAGTCGCTCGTGTTCTTGGGTGACTCGATCACGCAGGGTTGGGGCGATGACATGGGAGGAAGCTTCCCCGGCGTGAAGGTCGCCAATCGCGGGATCAGTGGAGACACAACGCGCGGGATGTTGATTCGCTTGAAGGACGATGTGCTGGCGCTCAACCCGACCGGCATCGTGCTGCTCATGGGAACGAACGATCTGGAAGAGAAGGCCGAACCGGAAACGATTGCCGCCAACTTCAAGCTGATCCTCGCCGAGTTGAAGAAGCATGATCCGAAGCTGCCGGTGATCGTCTGCTTGGTCTTCCCGAGTTCCGCCACGAAGTCGCGTCCGGCGGACAAGATCAAGAAGGTCAACGAGCTGTATGCCGCCGCCGTGAAGGGCGATGCACAGGTGACGCTGATTGAAACGTGGAAGCTCTTCGCCGACGAGCAGGGTGACGCGAAGGCGGCCGAGTTCCCCGACCTGCTGCACCCGAACAAACTCGGCTACACGAAATGGGCCGCCGCGCTGCGACCGATTCTCGCGACGCTCGGATATCTCGAAACGACCGACGATGACTTCAAACTTGAACCCGGCGCGATCAGTCTCTTCAACGGTCGCGATCTCACCGGCTGGGGCTTCCGCGATCAGAAGTCGCAGGAGAAGCAGGCGACGTTCGATGGTCAGGCCACGAGCAGCGACGGTCGCTATGTCGCCAAGCACGGTCGCATCATCGTGACGACTCCGCCCGAAGGCCGCCGCGTGGCACAGATGTGGACGACGCGCGAGTTCCCCAAAAACTTCACGCTGAAGTTGGAGTTCCGCGCAACCCCCAACGCCGACAGCGGCGTCTTCATCCGACGGCCGCAGCTTCAATGTCGCGACTATCCGCTGGCCGGGCCGTACAAGAGTCTCACCAAGTATCGGGCACAGGACTGGAACGAGATGGAAGTGACGGTGAAGGACAACGTCGCACGCTGCCTCTGCAACGGCGAAGTGCTGGAGGAAGCCCTCCAGCTTCCCGAGTCCGGCCCGATCGGTCTCGAAGGAGACGCGGGCCAGATGGAGTACCGCCGCATTCGGCTGATCGAACTGAACTGACGGCCTTGTAGGATGGGCACTCCTGCCCGTCCGCTCTTTCTTCCAAGACGAAAGCGAAAACCGGACGGGCAGGAGTGCCCATCCTACGATCGCTCCTCGCTCACGCTTCGGGTTGGTGTGGGAGCGACCACGGGTGGATGAGGACGTTCTCAGGTGCGGTCGCTTCGATGAGGAGCGCGGCTGAGAATTGATCGGCCACGTCGAGCGAGTGCATCGTCCAGCGAAACGTTTCGTTTCCGAGGTCGCTGCGGTTGGGTTGCTCGACCACTTGCAGCAGCCGCGCGGGTTCGTACGGGTTCATTGCGACGATGAACTGGTTGAGCGGGAACGACAGGCCAAAGCCGGTCGCCTTGAGATACGCCTCTTTGCTCGTCCAGCCGCGATAGAAACCGGCGAGCTGATCGGCGGCGGGAAGGCTCGCCAACTCGGCGGCCTCGCGCGGCGAGAAGAACCGCGTGGCGAGCTTGTGGATGCGGACCTTGGCATCGTGATGTTCGAGGTCCACACCGACTCGCCTCCCGCCGCAGACCGCGATCAACGCGAGGTCCGCCGAGTGAGAAACGCTGAATTCCAACGGCAAATCGGGAACATTCGTCGCCAACAGCGGCTTGCCGTGCAGCCCGTAAGTGAACTCAATCTCGGTGGCCGCTTGGCCAAGAAATCCTCCTAGCAACTGGCGCAGTGCCGCGCGGCAGGCGATGAATCGTCGGCGCGGTTCTGCAAACGTGAACCGGTCCGCACGAGCCAATTCATCGTGAGAGAGGACGCTGCGGAGAGACTCGATCTGACTCGGGGGCACACCGAGATTCAGTCGCACGACATGCACAACATCGCGGCTGAGCAGCAACGGCGCGGAAAGCGGTGGCCAGACGAGATCGTTCATGGCAAGGAAGGTAACGCCGCGTCACGGCCGGTTGAAGGTCGGGAGTTTTCGACGTGTGCCGTCGCTCATTGGTGGTCACGCAACTAAGGCTTGGGAGTCGCTCGTTCCTGTTCCCTCCCCTCGGCGGGGAGGGTTAGGGAGGGGGGGAATGGCAAGTCAACTCGACGATCCTCCCCCTCCCCAGCCCTCCCCGCCGAGGGGAGGGAGTCCGAAGGCCACGCGATCGGGTTCCTATTGACCACCCATGAACGACGGCACCCGTTTTCGACGGCGCACGTTTCGGTGGGCCGACCATAAAACAGAGCGAGCCAGGTCGCCGTCGATTGGCGATCTGGCTCGTGTCATTGAGTGTGGTACTCAATTTGTCGTGCTCCCGAAAGTGTTGTGAATAGACATGACGTACTCGGCGGCGAACTCCTTGGTCTCGGTGGGACCGCACCGCAGCGTGACTTCCATGCTGACTCGGTCACTTAGACGCGGCCCATCCTGCGGCTTGTCGGTTACGGATAGAACGGACTCCGACCGTTGGTCCCAGCACCTCGGGACCGATCGACCGACGTGGTCTCGAAGCCGCGCAGGTTGCTCGCGCTGTATTCGTCGTCGCCATAGTAACGCGGTGCCCGAGTGGGTTGAGGAGCGGCTCGGTAGGGGGCTGCTTCGTGACGGTAGTCAGGTTGGTCGTACTGAGAGTTCGGTCGGTACGAACCATAGCCTCGCGGTGCCGCCGCGTAACCTTGGGGAACTCGATTCGGAGCCGCGTACCCCGAGTAGCCATCGTCCCACGGAGCGTTCTCGATCGGCGGGTTCGAGTAGTAGCGAGGCTGAGAGGCACAGCTCCCGTTTGCGCAGCCTCGGCCTGCACGGGAGTACTGCCCACAGCTCAAGCAGGCATCGCCGCGCGGTCCGTAGTTCGTCGAATAGTCGTAGCGAGGCGGCTGATTGCAGACGCCGTTCGCGCAGCCACTTCTGTTGGTCGAGCAACCGGCGGGACCGCAGGGCGAGACATAGCGCGGTTGCGGATTGCATCGCCCCATGCCGGGTGCGTCCCAGGAGCCTTGAGCGTGAGCAGAGCCAGCCAACAGCAGCAGGCCGCCGACTCCTGACAACAGTGTGGTGAAGGTTTTGAAGTTCATGATCCGTTCCTTTCCGTCCGCCCTGAGCGGTTGATGCGAGCCGTGGCTCGCTGCTTCTGACAAACAGCCTGTTGATGAACCGTAGGGTAAGCGTCTCGCTTGCCCGTGGTTGCTCGACCTCGCGCGGTCCGTGATGAGACATGGTCCGAAGAGGGCTTACGCCCAAGAACCGGGGGGCTGACGCCGCCCCGCTCGGAAATCTCTCACTCTGTGCTGCGTGGGGTAGAGAACGTGTGGTTGCAAGAAGAGGACGGGCAAGCGAGACGCTTACCCTACGTCTTCCAACAAACTGCTCCGCCGATCCGTCGTGTGAGACGGATCGCATTCGTCACTGAAGCGGGTTTCATTCGTGAGTGGGTTCTCGCCACTCGGCCTGTGATCGACACTGATCACAGCGGAATCACTATCGCAACGTGCGTGCCATGCGCCCGATTCATTCCGATTCGGCGCGACAATCTCGCCCGGTCTCTCTCGCGCGGTAATGAGGTGTGGTTGTCCCGGCAACTCCTGCCGTGACGCGCGCCGGTCAGTCATGAAGCGCGGTCGTCACAAGCAACAGCGCGGTCGAAGCGATGTCATCGCGAATCGACTCGTCGCTCCACGACACGCGTGTCTCGTAAACATTTCATTGCGAGGTCTGCGCGCGTGTCGGTCTTACAACTCGGAGTCGTGTCTGGATGAGCGCGGCGCGAATTTGAAAGGCTGACACCGTGCGAATGGGCTGGTTTCTAGCCTCAGATCAAAATTGGGGTTGACATGTTCTCTCTGGCACGGCGGCTGCATTCACTCTCGAACCAAGAGCGGCTCGCCCTACGACCGACAGCCGCCAGCGACGAATGGAATGGTCGAACAGACAACCAAAGGGAATGAAGCCATGTTGATCCTGACGCGGAAACGAGACGACTCCATCAAGATCGGTGAAGACATTGTGATCCGAGTGATGCGCACCGCACGCGGCAGCGTAAAGATCGGCATTGAGGCACCTGCCTCAGTCCGCATCGTGCGCGGTGAGTTGAACGAGTTCGGTGACATTGTCGTTGCGAGTGACTTGGCCTGTGCAGCCGATCATGCCGATTTGCACGACGACGACAGCGATGGCGAACACCTGCACGACGAACTCGCGCTGGCCATGCACTCCGCCTACGACCTCGAAATGGTGATGCAGCACTGAGGCTCCACGCACTCTACGCCACAGCAATCATGGGCAAGCGAGACGCTTACCCTACGACTCAACACTCTTCGCGTCGGAGTTGATCGACGCGGCAAACATCCGGAAGGAATCGAATCATGTCTCAGGCTGTACGATCATTTTGGAATGCGTTCTGGTTGGCGATGGCTCTCGTCTGTGCGGCCGCGGCGGCGAATGCCCAAGAGTTGGGAAGCCGTTCGTTCCACAGCAACGCTGATTTTGGAGCGGCTCCCGACGGGCCGCTGTTTAACGATGTGATCCCTTCGAGTCGGACGGCGGTTCGCGGGATTGAGACTGATCGGATCAGCGTCCCTTCACTGAGAACGCGACTGCTCCGCGAGCGAATTCTCGACGAGGACGCCTTCTCCACTCCAGCCGCTTCGCGCGGGCTGTCTTCCGTAAAGACGCGCCGCTACGAAGTGGAAGATGTCCCGCCGTTGCCTCGTGATGAGGTTTCGCACGAACGCCGCCCGGCAGCGAAGCTCCGCGATGACGGTTCCGCCCGTGTTCGCGACCTCTCACCCCGTGATCTTGTGCCACCGCGCGAACTCGGGCGAGTCTCACCCGCTCGCGAGATCGAGCCGGATCGCAAACCCGCGCCGGTCCCGACTGCTCGCGAGAAAATCGAGCGACGCTACACAGACCCGCGCACCGTGAGGCTGCTCAATCAACTGACGGCTCAGTCCGCTCAGGCCCTGTTCATCGAAGTGGCTCAAATGATCGACGCCCGACACATCCAACCGACGACGTACGCCGTGCGAATCGACAATGCCCTGACCCATTTGTCGCTCGCACTGGAGACCACTGCGTTCCAGCAGGCGGCTCGATTGCAGGCCGATGAGCGGGCGATCGAACAGTTGCAACAAACGCTGTCGCAGTGGACACAGCGTGTGGCCGTGAACGATCTCAACGATGCTGTTGCAGTGCTGGACCGGGTGCAGCAATTGTTCGAGGAGACCGTGCGAGTCCAACCCGGCACGGTCGGCTTGGAGTTCGTTCACGCGGAACTCGACACGCTCGATCAGTTCTCGATGCTGATCCCGCCGGAGAAAGCGGGCGGGCCGAATGTCGGGATGAAGGACAGCGTGGTCGGAATTGGGGTCGAGGTCGAACTGCACGCTCAAGGCTTGAAGGTGATGAAGGTGTTGCCGGGCGGGCCGGCGGCGGAAGTGTCGATGAAGCGTGGCGATGTCCTGACCGCCGTCGATGGCCACAAGCTGGAGGGACTCGAACTGAATCAATCAGTGGACTACATCCTCGGCCAACCGGGAGCACCACTCAAACTGAACCTGATGCGCGACGGACGACGCGGTGACGTGACACTCGTCCGCCGCAAGATCGCGATTCAAAACGTCGTCGCTCGTATGGAAGACGACAGCCGCAAGGTTGGCTACATCAAGCTCGATCAGTTTGGAGACTCATCCGTTCGAGACCTTGATGCGGCATTGATGTCGCTGCACCAACAGGGGATGGAATCGCTGATCCTCGATCTGCGAGGCAACCCCGGTGGACTGCTCACGGCGGCGATCGCGATCTCGGACAGGTTCCTGCCGGCGGGAACCATCGTCTCGACGAAGGGTCGCACTCCTGCGGACAACACCAAGGAACAGGCTCAGTACGCTCAGACCTGGAAGATGCCGCTCGTCGTGTTGATCGACCGCAACAGCGCGAGTGCCAGTGAGATTCTCGCAGCGGCGATTCAAGAGAACGGTCGAGGCGTCATCGTGGGAGAACGCTCGTATGGCAAAGGGACGGTGCAAACGCTCTTCCCGTTGCAGTCGGCTCCCGCCGGATTGCGACTGACGACCGCGAAGTTTTACAGCCCCGATGGTCGCGAGATGTCGGGGACGGGAGTGACGCCCGACGTGAAGGTGATGGCGACGGTCGGAAACGATGCCACCGATGACGCCATCATCGCGAAGGCCGTTGTTCTGACCGCCGATCCGAAACTGATGGAGATGGCCCGCCGGTTCACTCGCACCGGAGCCGCTCCACACGTGTTCCACATCACGACCTGATGACTCGACTCACATTAAGGAGATCGAGAGCCGCCCACTCGCCGACGGTGCCGTGGTGGTGAAACAGCAGACGAACAAAAGACCTTACAGGAGTCAGGCACACGTCTCGCGGAGCGAGACGACACCCAAGGGATCGAACATGACGATGCAATTCTCCAAGGACGGGCCAAGAGGCCCGTCCTTGCTGCATTCTTTGGGTCGTCGTCGTCGTCGGATGGACGCCTCGTCCATCCGAATCACCGCCGCTTGAGACGAACAGTCGAGTTCTCTGCCCTCAGGTGCAGTCTTTCCGGAAGCATGTTTGTCGTTCGCGGGAGAAGAAGCATCGCGTTACCCTCGCTGCGTGCGATCAACAGGCCGTAGGCGAACGCCATGTCCGTGCAACGTTTCAAGAAGTCATTCACACCATGAACCACTGGTTTCGCCTCACGGCCTCGCTGCTGCTGTTGCTCTACCCGAGATTGGCGTCGGCACAGTCGCCTGCAACATCACAGGCCACCCCGACCGAATGGATTGACGCCCAGACCGGGCATCGCGTGGTCAGGCTTTCGCGGGAAGCGGGGAGTTCGAGCTTCTACTTCCATCAGAACGCCTACGCGCCCGAGGGAGACAAGCTCTTTATTTCGACACCGAGCGGCCTGACCACGGTGAATCTCCAGACGCGAGAACTCGATCTCGTCGTGCCGCGCTCCGCATACAGTTCGGGAGGGAGCAGCGGGCTCGAAGTCGGTCGCAAGACGAGGCACGTCTATTACTCGTACCGGGACGCGGACGGAATGGTCGTGCGTGCGACTCATCTCGATACCACGGCCACGCGCGACGTGGCGCGACTCCCCGCCGGTGCGAGCCTCAACGGGGTCAACGCCGATGAGACGCTACTCTTCGGAACGATCAACGAGCGCAGGCCGGATCAGGATCGACGACGTGATCCACGCAGTCGCCAGAACGCAGGCCCGCGCGCGATGAAGTTCTTTACGGCCGACATTGCGACCGGCGATCTGCACACGTTTCACCCTGCGACCGACTGGCTCAATCATGGTCAGTGTTCGCCCACCGATCCGCAGCTCGCGCTGTTTTGTCACGAAGGAACGTGGCACGAAGTCGATCGCGTCTGGACGATCCCGTTCGGCGCGCGCGAAGCCAAACTGATGCACCGCCGCCAACAGCCATTTGAAATCGCTGGCCATGAGTTCTTCAGCCGCGATGGACAGTGGGTCTGGTACGACCTGCAAACGCCGCGCGCTTCACAGTTCTGGTTGGCGGGCGTGAACGTCTCGACGGGAGAACGCCTTCGGTACGCAGTCCCGCGCCACGAATGGTCCGTTCACTACAACATCTCACCCGACGGCAAGCTGTTCGCGGGAGATGGGGGCGGTCCCAACAGCGTCGCCAATCGGACGCCGATGCCCGACAACAAGCCGCTCAAGCCCTCGGGCAACGGCCAGTGGATTTATCTCTTCCGACCGCAAGCTGAGTTTGAAGCAGCCTCCATCAGCGGCGAACCCGCCAAGTCCGGCCGCTTCGTCACCGAGAAACTGATTGATCTGACTCGCCACGATTACACCCTCGAACCCAACGTCACTTTCACGCCCGATGGACACTGGATCGTCTTCCGCTCCAACATGCACGGCGAACGCCACGCCTATGCGGTCGAGGTGGCGAAGGCGAAGTAAGGGGCAGTTCGTTTTCTAGCGGAGGCTTGGTTTCTATGACTCATCGTTTGCGAGTGGCCTCTGTCGCCGATGTGCCGGTTGGTGAAGGGCGCGAGTTCGTCATCGGGGGCCGCATTGTCGCACTGTTTCACGTCGAGGACCGGTTCCTCGCTCTCGACGGCATCTGCCCTCACGCCGGTGGCCCGCTGGCACAAGGCAAACTGAACGGCTGCATCGTCACCTGCCCCTGGCACGGCTGGCAATTCGACGTGGCCACGGGTCAACACTGCATCAACCCGCGGCTGCATCACTCGTCGTTTCCCGTAACAGTGGAAGGGGGCGAGGTGTTCGTTGAGTTGCCGTGATGACAGTCGAAAATCCAATCACACAGACTCTTCCCTTGAAGCCTAGCGAGGCGCTGCATCAAACCGACGAATTGAGTGCCCACAGACCAGAATGCCGTCTTTCATTCGCGCTCCCCTCAATTCGCGCGGAATTTGATCCGCGCGAATTGAGGGGAGCGCGAATGAAAGACCGAAACATCGTTAGTTTGACGTTTCCGACAAAAGTAGTAGGCACACTCTGTGTGCCGTCCGCGATAGCGCGATTCGCAGAGGAATTCGGTGAACGGCACATGGAATGTGCCTACTACTTTGACTTCTGTCGGACACGTCTAGTTTGACGTTGCTTCCGAGCTTGAACTGAGCCGTGACTGGAATACTTTTCCAACTTGACTCATTCACAACAACGTTCAAAGTCCAAGCCTGCTGGTGCAGTGACCTGTTCGTGACGGTGAGCACACGATTGCCCGTCACTCCAAATCGGAAAGCAGCGACTGCGCCACATGGCGAATTCTCAAAACGACAACGGCCTCAGGACGAACCGCGAACACCGCACGATGTGTTTTGCGGCGATGCCCATAAAGCATCTGTCGAACCGGCACGATCAGATCACCCGACTCGGGAGCGAGCGAAAATCGGTCGGGGTCATTTGCGAGTGACTGCAACTGTCCGAGGAAGCCGTTGTACCAGCGTTCCGCAAAATCAGGAGCGTGTTCGGCATACCAGCGATAAGCCGATTCCAACTCGAACTCAGCCACGTCCGTCAGAATGACGCGGCGGCTCATCGCGCCGTTCCAATCCCATACTTCGCTCGCAGACGTGCATCGACATCCCCGAGCTCGCTCACTCGGCCCGCATCGAGATCGGCCAGTCCCTCTTGAATCGCACCGAGTTCTTCATCGCGTTCATCAAGAGCGTGCAGCGCGGCTCTGAGAACATCGTCTTCGGAAGGAAACTGCCCACTGGTGACCCGGCGTCGAACCGGCTCGGCAATCTCGGGAGGAAAGGCATACGACATGTCAGTGGACTCCAAATGAAAACAAGATCATGGATCGGCGGCGAAGATATCACGCTTCAAACTGATAGCAACATCTTCGGATTCGCGGTCTTACTTGCCTTGGCCGAGGAACGTGCGGATCGACTCGTAGATGCCGTCCTTGTCTTTGATCTCGGACAGGACGAGATTCTCGAAGTTGGAGACGATCTTGCGCAGTTCCTTCAGGTAGTCGCCCGAGCCATACGGGCTTTCGACTTGGCCGTAGCAGAACAGATTGCAGATCGGCAGGAAGTCGTTCACGAGCAGCTTCTGGCAGGTCGTGTTGTCCTCGCCCCAGTTGTCTCCGTCTGAGAATTGGAAGACATAGATGTTCCAATCGGCGGGCGGGAAGTCGCGTTCGATGACCTCTTTCGTTTTCACATAGGCCGATGAGATGCGCGTGCCGCCGCTCTCGCGGACTCGGTAGAACGTGTCCTCATCAACTTCGTGAGCCACCGTGTCGTGAACGATGTAGCGGCGCTGCATGCCGTCGTACTGGCTCTTCAGCCAGGTGTCGATCCAGAACGATTCGGTGCGGACGATCTCCTTCTGGTCGTCGGTCATCGAGCCGGAGACATCCATGATGTAGATCACCGCCGCGTTGGCCTGCGGCAGCGGCGTGTCGGTCCAGGAACGGAAGCGCTCGTCCTCGCGCGTCGGCACGACCATTGGCTTGTACGGGTCGTAAGTGTTCGAGGCAATCAGCCGCCGCAACGCCCGCTTGTAGGTCCGTTTGAAGTGACGCAACGAATCGGGACCGGTCTGGCGGATGCTGTTGTACTTCGTCTTGACCGCCCTAATCGTGTTCTGCCCCTTGGGCTTAATGGCGGGCAGTTTGAGTTCTTCACCCAGCATCTGAGCCAACTCTTCAATCGTCAGCTCGGCCTCGCGGATGTGTGATCCCGGCTGATCACCCGCCTGCCCCTTTCCGTCCTGATCTCCCTGCCCTTTGCCGATCGGCTGGCCCTGATCGCCTTCACCCTGTCCAACTCCGCCCGAGCCTTTGTCGCCGTGACGGAAGCGGGGAATGTCGATGCTCGGCACGGGGATCGAAACGGTCTCGCGCCCCTTCCGCCCGATGACCTCTCCATGCGTGATGTACTTCTTGAGATTCCCCCGGACCTTCCCCCGGACGATCTCCTTGAAGCGCTGATTGTCACGGTCGATGGAGCGGGTCATGGCAAAGCTCTCAGCAGTTAGCGGTTAGCGATTAGCTTTCAGACCGTAGGGTGCGTGGAGTCTTCGGAACGCACCACTCAACTCAACAACGAACATGGCTTGGTGCGTTCCGAAGACTCCACGCACCCTACGTCACTGGCGGTGTTGGCCGCATTCTCAACATGAGTATCAGACATCGGTCGAACCCAGAAAAACAGGTACAAGAAAAAGACGAGGAGTATGCCCGTCACCAAAGTACTTAACCAACGTCGATCTGTGGATGTGTCATCCGTTGCAGGCGGCTTGTACAAATAAACGTCGCGACTCGGAGGAGTATCCATGTGGTGCCGAACCAAACGGCTAAAACTCGCAAGTCCCGCGTTGATGACGTGAATAGGAAGACCGCAAGAGCAGCGTGCGATGCGAGTCCGAGAATCCACGCAGAGAATAGTCCAATGACCCACGGTTTCGCCGCCGCCTTTTGAGCATCACTTGGAATGAAAACGTCCGTCATTGCTCAGGCCACTTTCATTTTCACTCGAACATCAGGTCTGGCCAAAGTTCAACGTTCCTAAGGTTTTGTCGATTCAAACGCCTTGGCGACATCAACTTCAAATCCGGGTAGTAAGCTCGAACTCACTGTCGTCCCCGGTGTGTATTCACCTTGGACACCGTACTCCGCTCCGCTGAGAACGAGTACGGTGATCGTTTCCGTTTCGGGATCGACAATCCAGTATTCGGGGATACCGGCTTCAGCGTAGTCGGCCCGCTTCTCTTGGTAATCACGATTACGATGTTGCGATCCGCCACTGACGATTTCGATGACAAGATCAGCGCCGTTGGGAGGAACGTCTTCTTGGGGAATTCGCTCATGGCTGAGATACAGCACATCCGGCTCGCGCAGCTTTTTCGGGCCGACCCGCACCGAAATCGGTGCCCAAAAAACATCACCCAAGTTTTTGGAGAGGACATGTGCTCGCAAGAGATCGCTGAGATATCTCGACAGGCGCGCGTGAGACGGCTTTGGCATCGGCAGGAACTCCAAGACTCCATCCGTGAACTCGACCAATCGGTTGGTGTCGAGATTCAGATACTCCTCCTCTGTCCATTCGCCCTGATGCGGGAAACGGAGGGCCATCTCCCACGTCGGTGTTCCACGGCGCGAGACGGGCACCTCCCACGCGGCTTCTCCATTGGTGCTTGCCGTCTGCGGGACGGCCGTTGATGTGGATGTCGTACTCACGATCGTTGTCCTGTTCTCTGCAATTCACTCCGTCGCCGTTGGCATGATTCACTCGCGCTTCGCGTCGCCGCGAGCGAAGATGCTGGCGACGTATTGCAACACGTCGGTGGCCGATTCGTCGTTGTAGCCGAAGGTTTTAATGAGGCGGCCTTTGACGATGTCGATCTTTTCCTGAGTGTCCTTGTCCACGACGTTCGAGACGAGGCTGGTCAGTTTGATCGTGTCCTTCTGGTCCTCGAACAGCTTCATTTCCAGAGCCTTGTTCAGCCGTTCGTTCGTCTTGTAGTCGAACTTCTTGCCGTCGAGTGACAGCGCGCCGATGTAGTTCATGATCTCGCGGCGGAAGTCGTCCTTGCGGGTCTCGGGGATGTCGATCCGTTCCTCAATCGATCGCATTTGGCGTTCATCGGGTTGTTCGTCCTGGCCGGTGAACTTGTTGCGGACCTTCTCGCGCTGCGTGTACGCCTTGACGTTGTCGATGTAGTTTGAGCAGAGCCGCGTGAGGGCTTCCTCGTCGGCGGCGATCGCCCGCTGGACCTCGTTCTTCACGATGTCGGTGTACTCGTCCTTCACGACCGAGATCAGTCGGCGATAACCCTCGCGCGTCTCCTCATTCGCGATCAGCGAGTGGTGCTTCAGCCCGTTTTCCAGTTCGTTGAGCACCATGAACGGGTTGATGCAGGTCGCCTCGGTGTTGTTGACCAGCGCATTACTAATCTTGTCCTGAACGTACCGGGGCGAGATCCCCTGCAGCCCCTCGTGCTTGGCCTCCTTGCGAAGCTGCTCGATGTTCTCCATCGTGAAACCCGGCAGCGTCTTGCCGTTGTAGAGCTTCAGTTTTTGGAGCAGCGTCAGGCCGTGATGCTTCGGTTCTTCGAGCCGCGTCAGCACGGCCCACGTCGCCGCCACTTCGAGCGTGTGGGGCGCGATGTGCTTCCCGCGCACGCGGCGTTCGTTGTAGTCCTTCTCGTAAATCTTCTGCTCGTGGTCGAGCTTCGTGACGTACGGCACGTCGATCTTCACCGTGCGGTCGCGCAGGGCTTCCATGAACTCGTTCGACTGGAGCTTCTTGTATTCCGGCTCATTCGTGTGCCCGAGGATCACCGTATCGATGTCGGTCTGCGCGAACTTCTTCGGCTTGATCTTGTGCTCTTGCGAGGCACCGAGCAAATCGTAAAGGAACGCCACGTCGAGCTTCAGGACTTCGATGAACTCGATCATCCCGCGATTGGCGACGTTGAACTCGCCATCGAAATTGAAGGCGCGCGGGTCGGACTCGCTCCCGTATTCGGCGATCTTGCGGTAGTTGATGTCGCCCGTCAGTTCGGTGCTGTCCTGATTCTTCTCGTCCTTCGGCTGGAACGTGCCGATCCCGATTCGATCCGACTCCGAGAGAAAGAAGCGGCGAACGACGATCCCTTGCATGACCTTCGTCCAGTCGCCATCACATTTTTCGAGACGCTCCTTGAAGAGGAACCGAGCGAGCGGACTGACATCGCCCGCGATCTCGACGGTGAACTGCTTGTTGCGGTCCCGACCCTCGTTCAGCGATTTGCAGACCTCCTCGCGATCAGCGTGCGGGACCAGTTGCAACGGCTCACCGTTCATCGGATCCCACGAGACGCTGCCGTCCTCTTCCTTCCAGCCGAACGAGTACACGCCCCCTTCCGGCTTGCGGGCGTAGCGTTGCAAACCCTTCTTCAATAGCCGAGCGATCGTACTCTTGGAGCTACCGACGGGACCGTGCAACAGCAGCACGCGACGTTCGCTGCCGTACTTGAGCGCCGCCGATCGGAAGACGTTCACGAGCTGCATCAGCGGCTCGGTCAGCCCGAAGATCGCGTCCTCGCCACCATTGTCGGGATCGTCGAAGAACTTGTACCGGACGAGTCCATCGCGTCGGCCCTCGTCCACGGGGTACGAGCCATACGACACCAGCATGTCGTACATGCGCTGATGAGCGGTGCGTGTGACCTCGGGCGTCGTGCGGACGATGTCGAGGTACTCGTCGAAGGTTCCCTGCCAGTTCTCCTGCCGAAATGCCTGAGCATCTTGGCGGGCCGAAATCTGTTGAAGGAGGTCACGTCCTGTACTCATGAAACCGTTCCCTTTAAGGAATGAGGACTGTCGTTGCGCGAAAGGCCCGACAACTCTGTGGCTCGCTCGATGACCTTGCCGTCAACGTCACCAAGAACAATACCGCGCGAGACGATTCAAAGTTCGGCGGAATTATCCCCGCATTGACCGATCCGACAAGACCAACATCGCCGTGGCGGCAAGAAGCCCGATAAAAGAAGGGGCGCAGATGTCAGGGAAAATGCTGTGCGCGATCGAGGATGGTCGCAATGAGATCGCCGAACGCGCGCGATCACGGCTCGGGCTGAAGGACGCTCGTTGTCGTCGCTATCGACCGGCGCAACAACGGTCAGGTTTGTCTGATTTGGTAAGCCGGATGCCGTGAGGCCCCGGACTGTTGTTGAATAGTCCGGGGCCTCACGGCCAATGGCGCTCACTTTGTCAAAAACGGCAAGTAACCCGCAGCGTCAGCGAGGGAGTTCCTCGTGTTTCACGGCGTGTTTGACTCCCTCGCTGACGCTGCGGGT
>JAYSQC010000287.1:0-10121 GCA_043721755.1 Schlesneria sp. | reverse complement strand
CCACCGCGTTCTCCGCGAGTGACCGTCGGCCTCTCGCCCACGCCGCAGACTTGGGAACCAGTTCTCGTCCCCTTCAACCTGTGACCGATGTCCCCGAACACCTATTACTCATGTCCCCGGTCTAAAGAACCTCAAAGTGAGTGCCATTGGGCGTAAGCCCCCCGGTTCTTGGGCGTAAGCCCTCTTGGGAAGAACCAGGGGCTGACGCCCAATGGCACTTACTTTACTAACCAGCAGCGTGAGCGAGGGCGATGACATGAGGCGTTTCCCTTTGTTTCCCTCGCTTACGCTGCGGGTTACTGAGGTAAAGTAAGTGCCATTGGGCGTCAGCCCCCTGGTTCTTCGTGGACATGTCGGACGGGCTGACGCCCAAGAACTAGGGGGCTGACGCCACCCCGCTCCGAAATTCAGCCGAACGAGCTCACGCTCGAAAATCCCCACCCCATCACCAAACTCGCCGTCTAAAATCTGCGCGCCCCGCGAAGAAACAAAACGTGAGTAGTACGGAAACACACGGAAGTTGAAGACTTGGAACAAGTCGCCGCCTGACACTGCGTTTGTCGGGCAGGATGAGATGCTTTCACGCAACTTCTTACCCTTCTTCCCTTCCGTGACTTTCCGTGTTTTCCGTGGTGAATAATCCGGGCTAACCTCGCACTGAGTTCATTCACGCGACGCGACCGACGCTAGGCATTGGCAGGATGTCTGGCGGTTCGTCTTCCTCGAAGGGGAGTTCGGTGGGGGTCGCGGCGTTGGGGGTGGACTGACCGGAGCGAGGCTCGTCCCAAGGAGAGGCATTGAGATGAGGAGCGGCTGCCTGGCGGTGACGGCTGAGCCACGCGAGGCAGGCGGGGAGCGTGACGAGCGACATGAGGACGCAACTGGCGACGCCGATGGTCAGGACGATGCCGAGGCTGTGTAGGCCGCGATGGGCTGAGATCATCATGCTGCCGAAGCCGACCATGCTGGTGGTTTGAGTCAGCGTGATCGCGTTCACCAGGCTGGGCGATGCGCTGTAGACCTCGTGCGGCTTCGAGTGGAAATCGTGCAGCACATGGACTCCGTTATCGACGCCGATGCCGATGATTAGCGGCAGGATGATGAGGTTCGCCGGGTTGAGCGGGATGTTGAAAATCGTGAGGACTCCGAACATCAGCAGCATCCCCACGGTGGGCGGGATGATGGCCGCGATCGTGTCGAGGACACCGTGTCGGTCGGAGAAGAGTCCGATCACAAACGTCATCGCGACGGCGACGACGGCCAGCGACAACACGGGGATCGCCTGCTTCTGAGCGAGACAAACCGCCACGGCGATGCCGACCATGACGAGCGGCGGCAGGAACGTCTGGACGAGAACCTGCTTCCGCAGGAAGTCGATCAGCAGCACGATCAGAATCACGACGAGCGAATAGATCGCACAGATTTCGTAGCTCTGCTTGATCTGGAGAGCGGCTTCAAAATTTTGGAGCGGTGTGCCGGTCACTTCGGGATCGACGGTGCGAATGTCGGTGACGAAGCGTGCGAGCGGCTCCATGTCCCAGATCGGGTCTTTCGGGAAGACTTGCAATAGCCACTTTCCTTCGGGACTGACGTAGCGCGACCGCAGTTCTTTCGGCAGATCATCGGGCGTGACCGGCTCGGGGTTGGACGCCGCATTCAACGCTTGGAACTGTGCGAGGAGTGAGTACCTCAAGCGAAACTCGAACTCGGTGAGGATCGTCATCTGTGCGCGCACGTCGAGTCTGTCGAGCTGATCGAGGAACCGGTCCAGACGCGCGGTGATCGTCTTGGCTTCGGCCTCCGGTCTCGAACGGGCGAACTTAAAAAGCTCCTCCAACTGCCGTCCTGCTTGAGCGGGCATGACCGGCGACGGGGCGGGGGGTTGTTCGGGCAGGCGGGCCAGCAGCGCGTGATAGCCCTGCACCATGAGCTGCGTTTCGGACGGCGGGATCGTCGGCAGCCGCGAGGCGAGTTCCTCGACATGATGGACTGACGGCAACGCCTCAAGCTGCGCCTTCCGTTTCCGCGCGTCATCCGCCGAGTCGGCCAGTGAGATCGCGTAGAGGAGCGAGTTGCTCGATGACTCGAAGATGCGTTTTTGCGCTTCGACCGACTCCAGCCCTTCGGCCTGCAAGTGGAGCAGGTTGTGATCGTATTGCAGCAGCGGACGTGGCCATGATCCCCACGCGATCGGCGCGTGCCAGTCGAACGACTTCCACGCCACTGTCCCAAGCAACACGGCTGACAGGAACAGCACGACGCCCGGATAGCGGCTCGTCGCGTGACGCAGCCACTTCCCTTGAAACGGCACAGGCAACGCTTGTTCACGGCTGTTGCGGTCGGCCACGGCAATCATCGCGGGAAGGCAAGTGAACGTGGCGAGCGTGCATAGCAAAATACCGCAGCCCGCGATCAGCCCCAGTTCTGCCACGCCAAGGAAGCTAGTGAACGAGGCACAGAAGAACGCCAGCGCGGTTGTCACCGATCCCGTGACGATGCCGGGGCCGAGTGTCTGAGCAGTCTCAACCAGTGCCGTGCGGAGTGATCGCCCGTGATGTCGCAGGTCGAGATAACGCGACAAAATGTGGATCGCAAAGTCGTTGCCGAGGCCGATCACGATCGACGCGAACGACACCGAGAGAATGTTCAGGTGACCGACGATCAGCGTGGTGAGTCCGAAGCTCCACGCCATTCCGACGGCGAGCATCGTCATGCCGAGTGCCGGGTGCAGGAACCCGCGAAACCCGACGAAGAAAATCAGCGCGACACCGACGAACGAGATCAGCGACGCTTGAGCACTGTCGAGCTGCGACCGCCGCATCTCGTCGTTCTCCAGCACCGGAATGCCGGTGAGCAAGATGTGCGTCTGCATCTGTTCGGACTGCGTTTCGGCGATGAGCTTCCGGAGCGTGTCGATCGCCTGCGTCGCCCCTGAAAACCCGTCGCTCTTTTGCGTCGGGGCCGTCATCAAAAAGCCCATCGTTCCCGCATCGTTCAACAAGTAGACGGTTTGATTGGCTTGGTCACTCAGCTTGCGATCGACCTGCAAAATGTCGGGCCACGGGTTAGTGAAGTCGTTGCGATCCGTCGTGAAGCGTGCGAGTGATTCAGTCAATCGGTCGGTGTGCTGCCAGAGTCGTTGGGCCTGTTCGGGCTGGGCCGTGTCCAACTGCTTCCTCAGGCGAGTCAGCAGTCCTTCGAGTCGGACCAAGTCCCATTTCCCGTCGAGTACCGGGCCATAGACCTCCAGCCGGTCGAGTCCTTCGGCGAGCGAATCGGGTGGCAGGTATTGCAGGCCCTTCTCGCGCAGCGTTCCCGGTTCAACCTTGTAGAGGATACTGCCGAACAACTCGGGCCGCTTCGCAATTTTGGCCCCGAGGGCATCGAGCGTTTGCTTGATCGCTTCGGGTTCGTTCCCTTCGACCGCCACCACCATGTCGGCCGATTCGCCGAAGCTCTCCGTGTACCGGAGCCAGCGTTGATGAAAGGCCATCTTCGGATCGATCAGGTCCGAACGGTCGGTCTTAAACTTGAGGAACATCCCCGAATAGACGAGGCACAGCGCCGCCGAAAGGGCGACCAGCGCGAGCGTGAACTTTGGTCGAAGGACACACGCCTCGGTGATGCCACCCAACATCTGGGCCATCAGCGACGGAGACGAATCATCGGTGTTCGGCTCAGACATGCGAGCAGCTTGCTCCCGTGAAATTGGTGTGGCGACCTGCGAGCGTCAGCTCTTTTCAATCGGCATCTGAGCGGGGTGGCGTCAGCCCCCCGGTTCTTGGGCGTAAGCCCGCTTTGAAAGAGCCAGGGGGCTCACGCCGCCCCGCTCGGATGTCTCATTACAGACCGCGCGAGGTGTAATGCACGTCCTTGCTGACGCTGCGGGTTGGTGTGTCGCCCAAGTTTGTAGAAAAAACGCCGCGATGCCGCGAGAGGAAGCTCGTCTCTCGGGCGGCCTCGTCACCTCATTCTGCGGTTACGAGCGGTTCTGCGGTGCGCGTCGGCGAACCTTGCCGAATCCAGCCGCCTCCCAGCACGCGGTCGCCGTCGTAGAGGACCAATGCCTGACCGGGAGCGACGCCGAACTGAGGCTCATGGAATCGTACGGTGACTTCCTCGCCGCGCACATCGACCCGCGCGGGAGCAGCCGTGTGCAGATAACGAATCTGCGCGAGGCACTCGAACGACGCGGGCACTTCATCCGCGTGCCAACTCATGCGGTCTCCCTCGACCGTCGTGCAGGCGAGGTCGGCGTGAGTCCCTAGCACGACACGGCGCGATTCCGGTTCGATGCGGATCACGAACCGAGGCTCACCAAACGCCATGCCGAGTCCCCGCCGCTGTCCGATCGTGAACTGATCGAACCCGCCGTGCTGGCCGAGCACTCGACCGCTCGGATCGACGAAGTCGCCCGACAAATCGGGGCGGCCTCGATACCGATCGAGGAACCCAACGTAGTCGTTGTCGGGAATGAAACAAATCTCCTGGCTGTCGGGTTTCGTTGCGACGCGCAGTCCCGCTTCGCCCGCCAGTTCGCGAATCTCTGGCTTGAGGAAGTCGCCCACCGGAAACAGGATTCGATCGAGGATGTTCTTGTTGATCCCGGCCAGCACGTACGACTGGTCCTTCGACTGGTCGCGGCCTCGCACCAGCGCGGGCTGGCCATTGAACTCATGAATCCGCGCGTAGTGCCCCGTCGCGATGTGGTCCGCGCCGACACTGACCGCGAAGTCCCACAGCTTGCCAAACTTCAGCCAGTTGTTGCACATCACGCACGGGTTCGGAGTCCTCCCCGCCAGATACTCATCGACGAAGTAGTCCTTGATCCGCCCAAACGCCTCGGAAAAATTGAGGGCATGAAACGGAATGTCGAGCACGTCGGCCACCCGCCGCGCATCGGCCGCATCCGACGCCGAACAGCAACCCTGCTTGTTGGGCTTGAGGCCGAGGATGGGAAGGAGAGGAAGTGGCGAGTGGCGAGTGGCGAGTGGCGAGTCAGAACCAGCCGATTGCTGAGTCTTCGGCCTTGTCCCCTCGCCCCCGTCTTCGGGGGAGAGGGTTAGGGTGAGGGGGCTTCTCTTCTCTTCATCCGTCCCTCGCCCCTCCGCCCTCGCCCCTCGCCCCTCCGCCAACCGACACGCCGTCTCCTTCTCGGTCTCGCCCGAGCGCATGAACAGCCCGATCACCTCATAGCCCTGCCGCTTGAGCAACACCGCCGAGGCCGAGCTATCCACCCCACCACTCATCGCCAACACAACACGCTTTGACATTGAACTCACTCGGAAAAACAACTCGTAGGATGGGCACTCTTGCCCGTCCGGCTTTGACTTTGAAGATTGAAGAGCGGACGGGCAGGAGTGCCCATCCTACGACTCACTTCCCAACAGGAGCCACTACCGCCTTCGCCGGTTCGGTCAGCAGCTTGCCGATCTGGTCTCGCATGGCGTAGGCCGCGACGAGGGTGATGGAAACGAGGGCCAGCCACAAGCAGATGTCCAGCACCAGCGAGGGCGTGAGGCGGCGGTCGAGCTTCCTGTAGCGGAAGTAGATCGTCGCGGCCGTGATCATGGGCAGCGTGAGCGCCTGGCCGAAGCCACCGACGACGACCATCCACTTCGGTTCCTTGAACGCCAGAAACAGGCTGAGGGCGATGACCGGGATCAGGATCGACATGCGATGAATCATGCGGGCGCGGTCGGCTGCTGCGCGATACTTCGCGAAATGGGCGAGGCCCAGAAAGTCGGCGATCAAGCGGCCGTTACCGGCGCTCGACAGATACAGCGTCTTAAACAGGACCGCCGCCGCGCCGATCAAGAAGACCAACTGAGTCCATCCGCCGAACGTGTCGATGAACATCCGCGACAGCGTTTCGATCATGTCCTTCTTCTCGGGCTTCAGTCCCTGCGGATGCAAGACGGCCGCTCCCATGAAGTAGAACGCGACCGTCGAGACTGTGAAGACGACCATGCTCACCCACGCATCCAGGTGCATCACGCGGACCCAGCCTCGGGCACGCGCGGCCCACGCTTCGCTCTCGTCACGCTTCCCGGCGTAGCGCGCGTAGCCTTTTTCCAAGCACCAGTACGGGTAATAGAAGAGTTCCGACGCACCGACTCCCGTGATCCCGAAGACGCCGAACGCGACGGCGAAATCGGCGGGGAGACCGAACAGCAGTCCGTTGCCGACTTCGTTCCATTGAATCGGATACTTCGTGAACGGCAGCGCGAGAGCCGCCGTCACGGTGAGCAGCGTCACGCCGACGACGAGCGCCGTCGTGACGATCTCGATCCGCCGATAGTCGCCGCGCCACAGCAGCGCGATCGTGGTGAGACAGGTGAGGACCGCCCACGGGTATTCGGGACGTTCGCGGATCGCAGAAGCCAGACCCGGCAAGACCCCATCCAATCCGCCAGCAATTGCCTTCGACAGAAACGGGAACGTCAGATTCATCGCCTGCCCGATCGTGCCCGTCATCGCACCAAGCTGGAAGATGGTCGAGAGCATCATGACCAGCCACCACCACGCCAGCCAATGGGCACCGAGCCGCAGGCCGGGCAACTCATCAATCGCCCCCAGCGTCGGCTTGCCTGATGAGATCGCGTACCGACCCAGCTCCGTCTGCACGAAGACTTTGATGACGCAGCTAAACAGGATCAGCCACAACAGCAGGAAGCCATGCTGCGCCCCGAGCGATGTCGTCAGCAGCAATTCACCCGAGCCAACAATCGTCCCCGCGAGAATGATCCCCGGCCCGATCTTCCGCAGCGCGGCCCATAACGAAACGGGCGGCTCTTGAATCTCGCTCACGGGAAGAGCGTAGGGATCGAACGAAGTGGCGTCGGACATGAGCGAGCCTTGAATGTCGGACGGGCACTCTTGCCCGTCCGTATGTGGATGTTGGAATTGGTAGCGAGTTGTCAGCGGATGGCAGGTCCAGACGATCAGGGGTCATGTGGTTCATCTCGTCGCGAGGCGGGGAAATTGAGAACACTGATCCGCGCGGATCACCGCTAATTCAAACCTCGAAATCAGTGACGATCAGCGCAGATCAGTGTTCCTATTTTCTTCTCGCGGCTGAGATCGCTTCAGATCCGGATTTGATGTGGTCGAACGAGCTCAAGTCGCGCGGTGAGCCGTGTTGGGAACGAGGAACGCTTCCGCCCACGCGGCATCTGTTTCGTTGAGCGGCTGCTCGGGCGGCGAGTCGTAGATGTACTTGCGGTAGCCGGCGGCGTCGTAGACGCGGTCGAGGGCTTTCTTCAGATCGAGCCGCACGTCGGGATCGGGGGCCTTCAGCGGGATGGGGATGATTGGCAGCGGCTCGCGCAACCGAATCGGCCACAGTCCGGCTTGAGGTCGCTCCTTGTAGCGGCTGACGAGAACGCAGTAATCGCAATCAAGCGGCGTGTCGTCGGGCATGAGAAACGGCATGCGCGGCCCGGCTCGCAGCAAGTCGATCTCAACGAAGTGAATCCACGCTTTGAAGTAGTTGTTCCGTTTGGCGAGGTACTGTTCGCGATCGGGACCAGGCCGTTTGTTGATGGAGCTGAGCAGCTCGATGACGGTGACGATGGCTCGTTCGCGGCGGTCCCAGATTTCGATGAACGTCAGTCGGACCTCATCGGCGGTCGGCAGTCGAACGCGGATCGGCGCGAGGATCGGTTCGTCGAGTACGGCCACGCCACCGGAGTCCTCTTCCAATTGAGCGGACTGTTCACCAGAGCCGGTCCAAGTGACACCGCGCGCGATGAAGGTATCGGGCCTCGCGAAGAACCGAGGCCGGTTGTCGGGGATCTCGTGGATGTAGGCGGTGTCGTCCAGCTTGACGATGTACTCCTCACCGACCTGCTCCGCGATCATGTTCCGAATTTCGGGCAGGAACGCTTCATGAAAGTCGTGCCACGCATCGGGCTGTTCGAGATACGGGTTCATCCCCGGAAACGGTGACGGCATGATCGGCTCCTTTCCAACAGGCTTTCGTTCGGCGAGGCATCATGCAAGGGAGACAGGTCGGGAACAAGCTCGTTGTTGAGTTGCGTAGAATGATCGAGGTCCGAGCGATGGACGTGCGACAGAAGTCCGGCTTTTCTGAAAGCCGGACTTCTGTGTTGCGGACTCCGGGACTGGAACTCACTCCGCCTCTTCCATCTCGGCCTGCAACTCGCACCAGCGTTGTTCGGCTGCGTCGAGTTGTGTGGTGAGTGCGGTGACTTCTTCGTGGAGCCGCATCGCCTCTTTGGCGTCCGAGCAGTTCATCAACAAGTTGTTGGCTTGTTTCTTCTGGTCGTCGAGGCGGGCGATCGTCTTCTCGATGGTTGAGAGTTCTTTGCGGACGGCGCGTTCGTCGCGGCGGGCGGCGCGAGCGGTCACTCCAGGGGACTTGGCTGGCGTGGACTTGGCCAGTTCCGCCGGAGCCTTGCTCATTTTGGCCGCCTGTTGCTCGCGTTCGCCGTCGTCGATTTCCTTGTTGACCGCGTAGAGATAGGCGTCGTAGCCGCCGCCATAGTTGGTGACGTGGCCGTCGCGGACCTCAATGACGCAGGTCGCGACGCGCTTCATGAAGTGGCGGTCATGCGTCGTGAAGATCACCGTCCCCTTGTAGTCGGTCAGAGCCTGAGCGAGTGCCTCAACGGTATCGACATCGAGATGGTTGCCCGGTTCGTCGAGGACCAGAATGTTGTGATTGCTGAGGAGCAGTCCGGCCAAGCAGAGCCGTGCGCGTTCGCCTCCGGACAGGACCGAGATCGGTTTTTGAATGGCCACGCCACGGAAGAGCATCGCACCGGCGATGTCGAGAATCGTCTGCGGCTTCGTAAATTTGGCGGCATTCAGTTCGAGGTATTCCAGCACCGTCTGCTTGTCGGGCAGACTGGTGTAGACGTGTTGCGCGTACGTGCCGATCTGGCAGCCGTGTCCCCAGCGTGTTTCTCCGGCGAGTGGCTTCAGCGAATCCACCACCGTTCGCAGGAACGTCGTCTTCCCTTGGCCGTTGTCTCCCACGATGGCCGCGCGATCGCCGTGGTCGATTTCCAGTGTGATGCCGGTGGCGACCTGTCGTTCACCGTAGCCGATGGCCAAGTCGCGACAGCGGAACGCGGCTCCTCCGCGCGGTTCGACGAGTGGTGCGCGGATGCAGGCGGTCGGCTCATCGACAGCGATGTCCGAGAGTTCCAGTCGTTCGAGTTGCTTCGTCTTCGATCGCGCCTGAGTGGCGGTGCTGGCGCGCGCCTTGTTCTTCGCGATGAAGACTTCCAAGTCTTTTCGCTTGGCCATGATCGCGGCGTTCGAGCGGACGAGATGCTCTTGTTGCTCGCGCTGATAGTTGAGGTACGCGTCGATCTTGCCGGGGAACATCGTCAGCTTGCCGCGCGTTAGATCGAGCGTGTGGCTGCACGTCGCACCGAGAAACGCCCGGTCGTGTGAGACGATCAGGCACGCCTGCTTGAAGTGCCGCAGAAAATGTTCGAGCAGAATCTGAGTGCGCAGGTCGAGGAAGTTGGTCGGCTCATCGAGCAGCAGCAGGTTGGGTTCGTGCAGCAGTAGGGCCGCCAGTTTGACGCGCGTCTGCCAACCGCCGGACAGTCGTGAAACGGGACCATTGAGATAATCCCCTTTCAACTCGAACTCGCCCGCCACTTCGCCGCACTTCCATTCGGGCTGTCCGCTGTCGCGAATGAGGAAGTCGTGCGCCGACTCACCGGGAAGGAAGGGATCGTGCTGTCGCAGATAGCCGACCTGCAAGTTGGGATGCCGCATGACCTCACCGCTGTCGAGTTCCTCCTCGCCCAGCAGGATTCTCAGCAGCGTGCTTTTGCCCGCTCCGTTGCGACCGATGAAGCCGACCTTCGTGTCGTCCGAAATCGTCGCATCCGCCCCGTCCAACAACACCTGCTCACCATAATGTTTGTGAGCATTCCGAATCTGCATCAACACGGCCATCAGCCAAAACCCCTCGCCAAGAATGATCGAACGCGGCGGGATTGTAGCGGCAGTGCGTCGAGATGTGGACTCGCCCAAACTACCGCTCTACGGCGCGGGTGCAGTCGTTCATTGGTGGTCATGCAATTGCAGCCCCGGAATCGAACGTCTTGAGTTCCCTCCCCCTCGGTGGGGAGGGT
>JAYSQC010000286.1:0-1605 GCA_043721755.1 Schlesneria sp. | reverse complement strand
AGCTACGCATCTGCATCGTGTGCCAAAATATCGGTCGCTGGCCATGTTCATCAGAATCTCTCGAATTGATGCGCGCCGAACGCGGCTGACAGCAACCGTAAGATTTTCGCTCCAATGGAGCTTTAGTGCTAGAATAAACGAGCGTAGCTATTCCGTCGGATCGATTGATTCGCGACGAACCGCGTTCCCGAGAGGATAGTAAAATGATCACGTGGGTTCCACGTCCCCCTAGGGACGAATTCGATGGTCTTATTTGGCTTCCGCGCTTGATTGACAAGGGGCGTCGCAGCCTCTTGCGTCGCGATGGCGGCGAGACCGTGATGAACGGGTATCTCTTCGGCGACAATGATTTCATAGACGCGCAGGTCCTGAAGTTCCTACGTACAGAGGGAGACGCGCTCGCGGATCAGCTCGCTATGTGTGCGGACGATGATGCAGTTGCGCGTGACGTTATCGCCCGCAGCGGACGGACGTTCGATGAGCGACGCGCCTTCAGCGTCGCTCTCGACCGAAGGTTGTTCGGATTTAACGTCATCGAGGCCGACGAAGGCCGAATGCAGCCCGGACCAGGACGCGATGCGCTCGCGTTTTTCTACAACCGGATAATGATGCCAATTGTTTACGTCGTCTTCCGGCGTGCGGAAATAAAACGCGCGAGAGAGCCTAAGGGGGTTGACGATCGTGCGCGGACGAGTCAGGTCCAATCAACTTTCGAAGTCCGCGACCCGAAGCAGCCTTAATTTGAGGACCGCGCTTCGAAGAATGGCGATGTTTCCACCGCGGAGGCGTACCGAATTGCGAACAAGGCATCGCGCGGCACGTTCGCGACTTTCATACGTTCGTATCCGTCTGCCAGTGGCTTGACGGGTTTAGAAGTCTCGAATACTGCGGAGACGTTTGCTGGTCAAGGGAACGCGACGGAAGAATCAAACCAGCGTGCCAATCCAAAGCACGGCGACCGATTGGCAACCGAAACCTCTCAAGATGGCAAAAACCCTCGTAAATACGAGGGTTTTTTGGTAGCCCAACGGGATTCGAATCTGAGTCTGAGGATATCGAGGAGTCGTCTTGAGTAGCGCAGAGTCCCGTCCTGCAAGGGTTGCCAGCGTACCATCGCCCCATCGAGTCTTGGCTAGTGCCGCCCTGTGGCACCGAATCCGTGCCACAACGGTGCCACGAGGGCGGGGTGCGCTCCAGTCGACGCCCAAACGACCCGTATGCGTCCTGACGGATTAGTTGACCACGTCCGCAAGGCTATTGCTACCATCGAGATCGACGTGCATCGCTTTGATGCCGGGTGAATCCGCTGTTAATGTATCGGGCTTTCCATCTAAGATGGAGCTAGCGCTTGAACATGCTTGGCGTCTTGGCGCAGTGGGAACGCGACGTTATCGGCGAGCGAACCACGTCGCTCCTAACGCGCAAGCAGCGCGACAACCTAGGCGTAAGGGCCGACACCATTCGGGTATCGCTGTGAGCAGCATTGCTCGAGGATCCCGCCGAACGGACATCGGCCGAATCTATACGACTCGATCGCCAGGGTATCTCGTTCCGTGGGATCGGGTGCGTCCTTACTGACCTTGGCGCGAAGCCCCATGGTGGATC
>JAYSQC010000285.1:0-4109 GCA_043721755.1 Schlesneria sp. | reverse complement strand
AGCCAGTTGGGGATCGTGTGCATACAGGGACGCATACAACTCGGGTCCAACAACGGTTTCCGCCTTAGCATCCGGCAACCGTTCCAGTCCAATATCGTCTCGCCGGGCTGGGAACGCGGTTTCTCGCTTGGTTCGTCGATCAAATCATAATGAACCTCGTCATTTTTATCGCGTTCCTCGTACTCATCTTCGTCAGTGCCGCGTTTGAAGGATTGTTTCACGATCTCTTCGATCGGGTCGAAAGATCACTGCGGAACCAGGGCGCACCCGTCGATCCGGAAGCGGTCGGCATGTACCTCGTCGGCATCGGCATGTTGATCTGGGGACTCGGCAGTTTCTTCTATTTTGGGCTGAGCGACCTGTTGTGGCGCGGTCAAACGCCGGGCAAAAAGATGTGCCAGATTCGCGTGGTCAAAGCGGACGGCTTCGCGCTGGATGCCGTCGGCGTCTTCATGAGAAATGTGTTTCGAGTGGCCGATCACCTGCCGATCCTGTGGATCGTCCCGGTCCTCTCGAAACGCGGACAACGGTTTGGAGACATGGTGGCCTCGACGATCGTGATCAGCGATGAGGCCGAAGATTTGGCCGAGGTCCGGCAACAACTGTCAGGCCGGAACAAGGCGGAAGCCCGCTTTCGCTTCGACCAAGCCAAACTGACACGGCTGACTCGCGAGGACTTCGATGCGGTTGAGCGGATCCTCGACCGCTGGAACTCGCTCCCGTTCGATCAACAAAGCTCGCTGCTTGATCGCATGGTCGGCCCACTTTGCAAGAAGATGGAAGCCGACACGCCCCCCGTGGAAGAGCGCGTGGCGTTCCTCGAAGACCTGCTCGCCGCCGAGTACCACCGCCAAGACCGCCATCTGCGGTGAGGGCTTGCGCGAATGTCGGACGTATCAAAAATGATTGGGAGGCCGCATGACCGCAATCTCGCGAACGGCCGTCTGTGACACGTCTCCGAACGGGGCGGCGTCAGTCCCCCGGCTCTTGTGTGCCAGCCCGTTCGTCGCCACGGCCTTGATGTTCGCCATCGGTGGGTGCGACCGAACTGTTCCACCACCATCACCATTGCAGTCGAAGCAGACCCAGACGCAACCCGCTCCACCGCGCGAGAGATCGTCACTCAATCGCGGGGGCCATCAACTCCCCGACGAAGCGACCCGTCGAGATACGACAGCAGAGACCGATTCCGCGACGACGCCCACGGAACCACCCTCCGATTCAAAGCCGCAAGCGATTCATCGTCCCGACGATCAGCGGCCACCGCACGATGACCGACGCTTGGCTGAAGCGAGGATACGGCTCTACGAATCGGAGCGGCTCAAGCTGTACACCGACATGGATGCGGAGGCGGCTCGCGCGTTGCCGCCATTGATCGACGCGGTCTATCTCGCGTGGGTCGAGTACTTCGGCGAGTTGCCTCCGGCGCGGGATGGCTCCGACTTTCAGATGACCGGCTATCTCATTCGGGACGAGGCGCTGTTTCGCGAAGCAGGTTTGGTCCCGGAAGACCTGCCGCTGTTTGAACACGGTCGCCACCGTCGCAACGAGTTCTGGCTGCGCGAGCAGAAGTACGACTACTTCCGCAGGCACCTGCTGATTCACGAAGCGACTCACTGCTTCATGACCTACATGCCGGGCGTCGCTGCGCCGGTCTGGTACATCGAAGGGATGGCCGAATACTTCGCGACGCACCGCATCGAATCCGAGGGCTCGATTCACTTCCGCGTGATGCCCACTTCCCCGGAAGACTTCGCGGGCTGGGGTCGGATCACGGCGATTCGCGATGGGTTCGCGGCCAAGCAAGGCAAGACGATCCGCGACATTACGGACTGGAATCCAAGAGACTTTCTGAAGCCGGAACCGTACGCCTGGTCGTGGGGGCTGTGCCAGTTTCTGGACGCTCATCCGCGCTACCGCGAGCGGTTTCGCAAGCTGGGGAGCCTCGTGCAGGATCGCGCTTTTCACAGCGAGGTCGCGGCCCTGCTCCGTGAATTCGAGTACGAACTGAACACGGAATGGGAACTCTTCTCCGCCAACTTGCATTACGGCTACGGGGCAACCCGCGCCTCGATCAACTTCCAAACGGGAACGCCACTCACGCCCGAACAGCCCCAACGTCGCATCCCGATCGCGGCCGACCGAGGTTGGCAATCGAGCGGCGTGTTGTTGGAAGCAGGCCAAACTTTCGAGATCACCGCGTCGGGCCGCATCACCCTGGCCGATCAGCCCAAGCCGTGGGAAAGCGAGCCGCAGGGAATCACGTTCCGCTACTTCGATCGCCGCCCCATCGGCCTGTTGATCGGCTGCTTGCACACCAACGCCAACTCCACCACGGACAAGCCGCTTCCCGATGAGCCGACGACGATGCGCAAGGACTTCGCCATCGGACGTGGTTGCTCGTTCACAGCGTCTCACACCGGAACGCTGTACCTGCGAGTCAACGACGCTTGGAACTCACTCGACGACAATCGTGGCGATGTCACCGTGACAGTCGAACGGTCTCGTCCCGATGACGAGGCCACTCGGGATGTGGGTCGTCGCGAGAACACATTTCAAAACTAGCCCGACGCGCAAGCGAGGGCCTCACCGTCATCGATTGTTCAGCCCTCGCTTGCGCGTCGGGCTAGTTTTTCGAGGCAAAAACCGGTTTTGAAATGCCCTCAAGTGCTTTATTTTTAAACTCACCCCACCGGGCTTGTCCCGGTGGAATCAGGTTTCTGCACTACTCGATGACTACGGGATTTTGAAGTAGTGCAAAGACCTGAAGACCACCCCGGCAAGCGGGGTGGGGTTTCAAAACAAAGACTAGCACTCGGCTCTACTTCTTCGCGGTCTCGATCACCAGCTTCTTGCCGCCGTCGCCGTTCAACGAGTCGAGTTGGAACTGACGGAACGAGACCCTGCGAACGCTGGCATCGGCGAGCGAACGTTCCCATTTGGAGATCAGTTCCCGGTCGCTCGACGAGAACTTCCAAGTCCACTCGTGTCGCGCTTGCAGTCGGAGTGGGCGGTCGAGTTCCGCCTGCAATTCCACGACTATCGGCAGCAGTTCGCGTTGACGCAGCTCTTCGTTCAGCTTCAGTCGCGGCGACGGCAGCATTGCGCGCGGGTGCAAGACCGAATTGAGTTCGGCCATCGCGTCGGCAAATCGGAGGTAGGTGTCCGTCACACCGCGCGTGGCAGAAGCCACACCCTCCACGTCGTACCGGCAGTTGCACCCGAGTAACGTCAGCTTCACGTTGGCCTTATCAAATGAAGCGTCGAATTCGGGCCGAAGCTGAAACTTCAACCACGACAGGTCGGCCTCATCGACTCGCTTCCACGCTTCTTCTTCGACGAGGGAAAGATAGCGCCGAACTTCGGACTGTGCGACCTCGGTCTTCGACGCTCGGCCTTCGCTGAGCAACTGAAAACGCTGGTGAGACGGCTCATAAACGGTCACTTCCTTTGCCGAGTCCACGTAGTCGTAGACCTTGCCCGCATGAAACAGTGTCAGACTGCGAGCCACCACTGGCGCGCGATCGGCGGATTCGTTCGGTCCCACTGCCGCCAAATTCCTCACCGTGGTGTAAACGCGAATCTCCTGCGCGCGTGCGGTCGAAGAGCCGCGGGGCAACGGCATTACACCGGGCATCAGCGTCACTACGAGCAACAGGCAAACGGGGAGTTTGGTCCGAACGATTGGCATCGTAAACCTGACGCGGAAATGGGCCGAGTGAGTCGGGACGTGACCAGCGCGGGACGATAGGTCTCATCAAATGAACCAACAACCCGAGCCTGCCCGATCAGACGACCTGCCTCGACAGATTCACCGAGCGACAAGCCAACATCGGCGATTGCTGCCGTGCGCGAAGTGCGGTGAGTGGCCGCAGCGCGAAGACGGACGACTCTCCGTCCCATCAAAGCCTGACGCGCAAGCGAAGAATGCTCGCGACGGAAGCTTCGCTTGCGCGTCAGGCTTCGATTCGAGACCATTCGTCCTGCCGTTCGGCTAACGCTGTTGCGCAGCACTAGTGGTTCGCCAATTTTAAGTTGTTCGGTTGCGTTGTTTAACCGCGTGGGCAACGCCCCGCGCGTCGAGCGACGTTCGAGTCTGTTCCCCATCA
>JAYSQC010000284.1:0-13492 GCA_043721755.1 Schlesneria sp. | reverse complement strand
ACGCGCAAGCGAGGGCTTCACCGTGATCGAATGTTCAGCCCTCGCTTGCGCGTCGGGCTAGTTTTTCGAGGCAAAAACCGGTTTTGAAATGCCCTCTAGCCCTTAGTCCTTGGTCATTAGTGGAAGTGAACCACGAACACCTCGCAACTAATGACCAGCAACTAATGACTTCCCGTAGGGTGGGCTGTGCCCACCACAATGGGTAGCGAATTGGTGGGCACAGCCCACCCTACATCTGGCAAACTCAGACAGTCGAACTAATGACCAGCAACTAATGACCGTTCTCCCGGAACCATTCCCATGGCCGCAACCACATCCTCCTGGCAACAGCCCACTCCTGCATCCGACTTCTCCGGCATCCTGAGGGAACGTGAGACCTTTGGAAGCGGGCGCGGTGATGACACGGCCGACCAGATCAACAGTTGGTTCGACGAGTTGATGCTCCAGTCGGGACTCGGCCTCTCGCCGTCGATGCTGCTGGCGACATGCCTCTGCTCCGGTATCGCGCTCGGCGGGTTGATCTTCGTCGTTCAAGAGAATTTGTTGACGACGGCGCTCGGCACGATGATCGGCTTCATTCTGCCCATCGTGATCGTCACGGTCGTTCGCACACGTCGCCAAGACAAACTCAGCAGCCAGATTCCGCCGATGTTGGAAGAGTTGGCTCGTGCGGCCAAGACCGGTCGCAGCGTGGAGCAAAGCTTGGGCATGGTCGCCGCCGACACGCCCGATCCGCTGGGAGCCGAATTGAAACTCGCGACGGGTCGCGTCGAAATGGGCATCCCGCTGAAGGATGCTCTGCGCGACCTGCCCCACCGCACCGGACTGATGACCCTCAGCCTGCTCTGTATGACACTCACCGTTCAACAGCAAACGGGCGGTGATGTGGTGACGGTTCTCGAACGCCTGTCACGTACCGTGCGCGATCGCTTGCTGTTCCAAGGTCGCCTCCGCGCCGCGACCGCCGCCAGCCGAGCGACCGCCATTTTGATGCTCGTGCTGCCACCCGCCGTACTCACGTTCTTCGTCGTTCGTAAGCCGACCTATCTCACGGAATTGTTGTCGTCGTCGTGGGGCCGCAACTCGACGATCCTCGCCATCTGCCTCGAAATTGTCGGGGCCATTTGGATCATGCGAATCTTGAAGTCCAGCCAACAAGCCTGATCCGTGAGATTGATTCCATTTGGCTCGTTTAACCGCGTGGGCAACGCCCCGCGCGTCAAGCGGCGTTGGAGTCTGATTCCCCATCCGCGCGGGGCGTTGCCCACGCGGTTAAACGACAACGTGCCTGAACAGGCCGTTCCGAATCGAATTCACCGAACAAAGTTTGATCGCCAGCCAAACCGCCTTGGTGGCAGGAGTCCGCGAAGATGATCCCTCCCTGGTTCTTCCCCGTCGTTTACGGTGTTTGCAGCGTCCTCATCGTCGCGTTTGCCTATCGCATCTGGACCAAGCGCCGAGCGGCATCCGTCGAACGGAACGATCTCCAACCGCCGGCTCCACCCGCGCGCCCCGTTGCGCCGACAGTGGCGGCTCCGCCGCGCAGCACGCTGAGCGAGACTGCTTCAGCGTCCGCCGCGTACACGCCACCTCCGGCACCCGTCGCCGCGACACCGGCACCCGATCGCATTCCCCAGCCTTACGTCGCCGCCTCGTCGTCCACGATCCTGCGCGGGTCGGCCATTCCCACTTGGGAAGACCGCCAACTGCTCGAACCCCGTGGCATTCTCACGCGATCCCATGCCACTCCGATGCCGCGCGTGTTGGCCGAAGATGTCCCCGGCATGGACGACTCGGATCGTAAGTTCGGTTCACAATTGAACCCGGCTCTCGCCTCCCTCCTTCCCGAATCTGCCGAACGGCGCGAACAGTCTCGCAAAGAATTGCTCGCGGCGGGCTATCACTCTCCGCACGCCGTCGAGAATCTTGCGGCGACGCGCTACGTCTACATGATGCTCGCGATGGTTGTCTTCGGTGCGCTGCTGTTGATCGCACCGCCGCGTCTTGAACCGTGGGCGATGGGTGGGCTGATCGTCGGCCCGATGCTCGGCTGGGCCTTGCCGATGCTGCGCATTCGCCGTCAGGCGGAAGAACGCAAGCTGGAGATCGGGCGAGCCATGCCCGACCTGCTCGACATGCTCAACATGTGCGTCAGTCAGGGCCTCACTGTGCATGACGCGCTGCGCCGCGTGCTACGAGACTTCCGTGGAGTCTACCCGGCTCTGTCTCAGGAGCTGGCGATCGTGACCGAACAAACCCAGATTTCAAACCTGCACACCGCTCTCGAAAACTTCGGCCAGCGCGTGGACCTGCCCGAAGTCCACTCGTTCACCTCGCTGCTCATTCAAACCGAACGGATGGGAACGAGCATTTCGGAAGCCCTCACCACCTACAGCGATACCATGCGCGAAAGCCTCCGTCAGCGGGCCGACGAGAAGGGCAACCAGGCGACGTTCCGCCTCCTCTTTCCCACCGTGCTCTGCCTGATGCCAGCCGTCTATCTCTTCCTGCTCGGCCCCGCCGTGATCGGGTTGTCGAACTTCTTCCATCAACCGGGAGGAGCCGACTCGCTCGACGCAGGCACCAGCGCCGTCCAACGCCTCGGCCAACAACGTGGGCGAGCCAACGGTCGTCAACGGTGACGCGACTCCTCAGAGAGCAGTCTCGTAGGACGGGCACTCTTGCCCGTCCTGCCGTTTGCTCCCAAATAAAAGCCTGACGCGCAAGCGAAGAAGAGCCGCTCCCAACGCTTGCGCTGGCACATCAGGCTTCTATTCGACGATGCCACGGCGTCCCTCGCCTCAGCCCGACACCACCAACTCGCGACCGAGTCGATACGCCGTGTTACCCCAGTGACAGAGATTGCTCGCGGCGACACCGATCTCAATATCTGCAGCCGGAGTTTGTCGAGACCGCACGCTGTCGAGGAAGTTCCGCAGATGAGCGGCCTGCAAATCAGAGGCGTCCGCCGTGACCGTCTCTTGGTGGTCATAGACCTTCCAACCGCCGCGATCGACGACCAGCGTGCCGTTGTCGCCGTGAAACGCCACGCCCGAGCTACGGCCTTCGGGACTGTGGGATGACCACAGGCGATGCTCCCACAGAATCGACTTCGCTCCGAAGTCGTACTGCACTGAGAGGGTATCGGGTGTCTCGCCATCGTCGTCGAACGAGTACTTGCCTCCCACCGCCGACACGCGCTGCGGCACTTCGACGTTCAATCCCCAGCGGGCGACATCCAGCATGTGGACGCCCCAGTGAGCCAATTCGCCGCCGCCGTAGTCCCAGAACCAGCGCCAGTTGAAATGGAAGCGGTTCGGTTGAAAGGCCCGCGCGGGGGCGGGACCGAGCCACGCGGCATAGTCCACCTGCTCCGGAGCCGCACACTCGGCGCGGTGGCCGATGCTCTTGCGGCGATGCACGATCCACGCCTTCGCCATCCGGACGTTGCCGAGCTTCCCCGACTTCACGAACTGCACGGCCGATTGAAAGTGCGAGCCGCTTCGCTGCTGCAAGCCGACCTGCACGACACGGCTTCCGTTTCGAGCCGCCTCAATCAGCGCGGCCCCTTCCTCGACCGAGAACGTCGCGGGACTTTCGAGATACACGTCCTTCCCCGCCTGCAGCGCGAGCAGCGTCATCGGCGCATGCCAATGATCCGGCGTCGCGATCACGACCGCATCGAGTGCCGGATCATCGAGCAACCGCCGGAACTCCCGCTCCGTCGTCGGAGGCTTTGAGAGTGAGTCTTGCCGCGCTTCAACCACCGCCTGCACAGCCGGAGCAAACTGAGACTCATCGACATCGCACAGCGACCGCACCTCGACATCGGCCAGTTTCGCCAACTCACCCGCCAGCAGCCGCCCCTGATTCCGCACGCCGATGATGCCGACACCAACTCGTTCAATCAGAGATGAACCTCTTCCCGCCGAGCCACTCGCCACCCCGGCCGCCAGCCCAACAACACCGACCGCCACGCCCGCCGCCTGCTGCGCACTGCGACCCAGAAACTGGCGTCGATTCACCTCACGGCGTTTGAATTCGTCGGTGTTCATTGGAACTTCTTGCCTGATCGGTTGGTTCCCGAGTCTAATCCATCTGAGCGGGGCGGCGGCAGCCCCTCGGTTCCTGAGGGCGTCAGCCCTTCGCAGTCTCACTTGAAGCGATCGGCGGCAAACGGTCACGTATCTCTCTAAGGTTCGCTGCAATGTCAATCATGAGTCTGATCCCCTCGGCAGAGGCAAGAAGCGTGATGACAAAAAGTACACCGAAGATGATCGAACCTACGATAACAGCAATTGCAGTTGGCGGACTGGACGAAAAAATGAATAAACCGGCGATGGCAGCAAAGCAAGCGGCGAATCCAATAAAGCTTGCCGCCAGTCGATAAAGCGCAGACAAGTACTTGAGCGACTCGTATTTGCCCTCATCTTGAACCTGTGGCTTTCGTTTGCCAGACGTTAATGGACGATGCGAAAAGACCTTTGCATCTACATGACTCCACACCGATGAACCGGCTTCCGCAATTTGTTCGATGCGGAACCCTTGTCTATCGGCATACTCTAACGCGGCTTCTTCATTCTCCGCTTCGATGACCAGCGGTGAAAGTTTCTTACCCGTTTGACGATCCACACCTCGTACTTTGTACTGCATCAGAAGCCCCTTGCTGACTCGTTCAATCTCTCAAAGCTCAGATTCTATCCAACGAGTCCGCCCAGCGCCCGATCTCGTCCACTTCGGTCTCGCCCGGATACTTGGCTCCCAACCCCTTCACGCTCGTGAACGAGACCGGGAACTTCAGCTTCTGGAGGGCCTCGACCGTCTTCTTCACAGCGGGAAGGGCTTTGTCGCCGTCGCCACAGACGAAGTGGAACTGCTGCTTGAACTCAGGCTCTTGATCGGCAACTTGGCCCGCAAATGGAGCACCCGCCAGCGCGAGACCCCGGAAGACTTCACGCTGCTTCGTCATGAGCAGGCTTGCCAACGGAGTCCCGCTGCCGTGCGAGTGCAGCCAGATGCGCTGAGCATCGATCGTGTACTTCTCCCGCACATGAACAACCAACCCCTCGACAAACTTCGCTTCACCGGGCGTCCAGTTGGCGGGGCTGTCCGCCTTGGGCGCGACGAGGATGATGCCGCGCCGGTCGCAGATCGACTTCCACTGCTTGCTGATCGTCGCCTCCATCGTGTCGCCACCGGGATGAATCCAAACCATCAGCCCATAGCCGCGCGAGGCGTTGTAGTTCTCGGGAACATACGCCCAGAAGCTGTGATCGTGACCGGCCAGTTCCTCGGTGAAGCGGCCCGTTTGGGGACCGTTCAGCTTGTCAGTCTCGTCGCCGGGCTTCGCCTCCTCGACCTTGCCGTCCGCTTTCTCTTTCACCCCACCGGCGGGAGCCGCGTCGTTCGGCGGAGCAATGATCTCTGCCGCCAGTTCGCCAACAACGCTGTCGGGCAACGTGGCGAGCGTCACTTCCAGCGTCGCCTCTTTACCGTCTCGCACATACGCAACATTCGCCTTGTCGCCCGGTCGTACCCGTCCGACAAGATCACTCAACGCGCGCGCATCCGCCACGTCCGAGCCGTTGAACTTCACCACGCGATCGCCACGCAGCAACCCCGCTTTCTCCGCCGGACTGTTCGCGAAGACGTGTCGCGCCACGACGCCCGGTTCGGTGGAGGCGGCGCGCTTCGGCAGTAGTCCGAGGTACGGAGCCTCATACGGCACGAGTTCCCCCGCCAGCGTCGGCTCGACGGACAGCGTCTGGTCGTCGCGCTGAATCGTCAGTTTGACCGAGTCGCCTCCGTACAGACGCCCCAGCACATGTTTGAGCTGCGCCACGCGCACGATCTTCTCACCGTTGGCCTCAATGACCCGGTCATTGGTCTTCAGCCCCGCCTGCTGCGCGGGCGAGTTGTATCGCACCCGGTCCACGACCACGGGAACATTCGTCGATTGGCCACCGGCAAACGTGATCCCGAGCAGTCCCGGCAGCAGATCCTGCCCCTGCTTCAACCGGTCGAGCGACCCGAACACGTCCTCCAGCGGAATGGCAAACCCGATCCCGCCGTCGTACCACTCGACCCCGGCCGTCTCGCCATTGCCCTGCGGCGACAAAGGAGCAATCACGCCCAGCACCCTGCCCTCGATATCGACCAGCGCCCCGCCATAGTTCACCGGCGAGGTCTTCGCGTCGGTCTGAATCGCCTTCCCCCAGATGCGGTTCGTCGCACTGACGATCCCGACCGAGATGCTCGGGGTCGTGAGGTCGAACGTCCGTCCCAACGCGATCGCCCACTGCCCGACCTTCACCGCTTCGCGCGACGCCGGCTTGGCCACCGTCAACCCGGTCGCCTCCACCTTGAGCAGCGTCAGCAGCTTGAGCTTGTCGCTGGCAATCAGCTTCGCGGGGAATCGCCTTCCATCCGCCAACGTCACCAAAATCGAACTGGGCTTCGACACGAAGTTGAATGAACTGGAGATGACGAACCCATCTCCCGACACGATCACTCCAGAAGTCGGCCCGGTCCCCAACGTGACCTCACCGACCTGCTCCAGCCCACCCACGGTCTCAATCCGCACGAGCGACGGATCGACCAAAGCCGCCGCCTGCTTGAAAGCCGACTCTTCGAGTGCCTCCAGCTTGCCATCGGCCGCGACCGAAACTCCGCAAAGGATGGCGCTGAACGTCATGAATTGAAGCAGCTTCACACCAATTCCTTTCCCGACAGGACAAACATGATTCATAAGTCGATTCCCGCCTGCCGAGTTGCGGCAGTCAACGTCGCCTCCAACTCGGTGAGTTCCTCGATGCTCATCGCTCCGAATTCCTCGTTCGACGTGGCTGGTCTCTTGAGGAGACGCTGCAACAGTCGAATCGTCGCGATGGCTTCACCTTCCGCACGCCCGATGCGACGCTCGGCTCGCATGTCTGTCGTGTAATCGCGTTGCCCCTTGCGGCGCGACTCATAGGATTCCCGTTCAATGTCAGCTTGAGTGAGCATGTTCAGTTTCTTTCAAGCTCAGGATTCGCGCACTCGCGACATTCCATCCCAGCTCAAGGACAGGCGAGCGAAGTCACAGTTCGATTCCGGCTTGTTCGGCTGAGATTTTCATCTCCGCCTCCAACGCGATGAGTTCCTCGATGCTCATCGCTCCGAATTCCTCGTTCGACGTGGCTGGTCTCCTGAGGAGACGCTGCAACAGTCGGATCGTCGCCATAGCTACACCTCGGGCCTCTCCAATCCTTCGCTCGGCACGCATGTCTGTCGTGTAATCGCGTTGCCCCTTGCGGCGCGACTCGTATTTTTCCCGCTCGATGTCTGTTTGTGCAAGCATGGTCAGTTCCTTTCCGGCCCGTTGCCACGGCGACGCCGACAGTTCCAAGGGCCAATGATTGAGATCCAGTGTGGCGGCGTGACGCAGGAAGAACAACCACTTGTCCAGATCATCCGTCAGCTCGGGCAATCGCTTGGCGAACTTCGGCAGTTCGAGGACATGGAGTTCGATCTGATCCGAAAAGACCGTTCCGCGCGACTCCTCGCACAGCCGAAAGCGGTGGTGCGGACCGGCCAGTTCGGGGAACAGGATGTCGTCCACCACCAGCACGGAAATGGTCGGCCTCAGTGCCGCATAGCTCAACTGCTCCGTGTAGAGCTTCGCCCAATAGAACAAGACCCGTTCCCGCAGAGCGTGGTGCAGGCGAATCTGCATCTCGACGTTGAACATCCGCCCCGATTCGTCGCGCGCCTTGATGTCCAGCACGGACAACTTGTCGTCGAAAGCCTCCAGCGGAAGGAACGGATTCAGAATGACGACCGACTCGATCCGTTGCCCCACTGGCCGGCGCAGCACGGCGTTGAGCAATGAACAGAGACTCTCTTCATTCTCCTGCCGCCCGAAGACCCGCTTGAAGGCGTAGTCGATGGTGGGATCGATTCCGATGGGCATGAATGACGTGTCCGATAGAAGTCAAAGTCGTAGGCGCATTCCCTGTGCCGTTCACCGAATTCCTCGGCGAATCACGGTCTCGCGGACGGCACACGGAGTGTGCTTGCTACTTTTGTCGGACACGTCATGAATCACTCCTCGCCCTTTCTCGGCGTCACCATCTCAACACTGACCAGCACGTCGCCGCGACGGACGATGACCTTGAGCGGGTCGTTGGCTTCGAGCCGTCCGAGTTCATCCTTCAGCATCCGACACGATTGGACGAGGTCTTCGCCGACGAACAGGATCAGGTCGTTGGGCTTCAGGCCCGCCTTCTCGGCCTGCGATCCCGGCAGGATGCGGTCGATGTAGGCCGGGGTGCGCGAGACCACATCGGGGATGGTGACGATGCCGAAGTCGAGGGCCTCGTACCGGCGCGGCTTCGGTTTGCCGGGGCTGTCTTCGTCGGGGTCGTCTTTCTTCGTGCGGCTGAAGCGGCCCGTGATGATCTCTTCGACGGTCGTCTTCAATTCCGTCATCGGCATCACGTAGTTGAGCCAGGTGTTCGTCTGTGTGTTCCGCAGCTCCTTGCCGAGCATCCCGAGCAACCGTCCATCCCACGTCGTCAGCACGCCCCCCGCCGCGCCCGAGTTGTTCGTGATGGCATCGACCACGTACACCGGGCCGTTGTACGGAGACTCGAACGCCCCGCGCCGTGCGGCCAGCGAAGTCTTGGCCGAGATCACGCCGTGCATCACCGTCACCGGCTCGTCTCCCGTCGCCACCTTCCACGCATTGCTAAAGGCCAGCACTCGCGTCCCCGGTCCCGCCGCAGCCGCCTGCGCCAGATCGAAGAACGGCAACCCCTCGGCCTCAATCTTGAGCACCGCCATGTCCAACGGCGGCTCGGCCCCGACGACCTTCCCCTCAAACCGCCGCCCGTCGTGCAGGACCACGTTCACCGTGTCGCCATCCAAGATGTGGCTCCACACGGTGACGATGTGACCAGTCGAAGAGACCAGAAACCCGGTGCCGTAAGCGTGCAGCTTCTGCCCGCCTCCGGCCCCAAAGATTTTGACGACCTTCGGCGAGACGGTCGCGATCGTCTCACCCGACGACTGAGCAAACGCGGGTCTCGACGACGCCAAAGTCACAGCAAGCAAACACAAACAAGTGATGAGTCGCATGGTTCTTATCTTGTCCCCTCATTCTGCCCGGTCTTCAGAAATGAACGCAGGCGGTGAGGGGGAGAGGGTGAGGGGGCTTCTACTTTTCTGTCGTTTAACCGCGTGGGCAACGCCCCGCGCGTCGATGGAGGAATTCGCGTTCTACGTCGCTCGACACGCGGGGCGTTGCCCACGCGGTTAAACGACTTGGCCGATCTACGTCGCTGGCTCTCCCGCCTCCATCGTCAGCACATCGAACGTCGCAAACTCGGCGTCACCGTGGCGGATCGTGAAGCGGGACGGAAATTTCTTGCCCGTGAAGTCACCGAATTGGAGGAAGCGGATTTCGCACGCATCGACATCTGTGCCGAGCGACGAGTCGAAGCCGACGAACGTGGCGTCGGCTTTGCGGAAGTACCACAGCGTTTCGACGCCGCCCTTGCGCGTGAGCAGCACATCGACCGAGGCACCGCGTCCGTCAAGCGGCTGGCTACCGACATACGAGAACTCGGTGAAGACCTCCGGTCCTTTGGTCAGCAGCAGCTTGAGTTGTTGCAGCGCGGCGAGCAGCCCTCCCGAACCGGGCGGCTCGTCGAGATAGTCGGCTCCATTTTCGAGCGACTGCAACCCGGGCCGGTTCGGCAACAGCAACCCCAGCTTCGTATCGGTCATCGTTAACAAAAAAACTTCGTTCGCGGCGGTCTTGCCGGTCAGCTTCCAACGGCCCGTCGAGGCTCGCCAACTTTGCAGCGAATCCAACCCGCGCAACACGCGCTGCTGTTCCTGCTGGTTGAAGTAGTAGTTCGCATACCCCGCCTTCTTCACGAACAGTTTTTTGTAAGCGTCGGGCAATTTTTCCTCGGGCAGCTTTGCGGTGGCCGGGCTTTCGCCATCCGGACCATCGGGTGCCTTCTTCTTCCCTTTCGGTTGCGGACGCGGAGGAGTCTTGGGAGTTGCCGGTTGCTTCAACTCGGACGCGCGGTGCAAGGCCCGCAGTTCGACCACGATCTCCTGCTTCTTGCCGTCGCGCCGGTAGACGAGCGGCAGCGACCAGCCCTTCGGATAGATGCCGAGGATGTTCTTGTACTGGTTCACGCTGCCAATCGGCCGTCCGGCGAACGAGACCAACTCATCGTCCTCGCGCAGCCCACGTCGATAGGCATCGGACTGTTCGAGGATCGTGTCGATCAGGACGATGCGATCCGCGCCCGTACGCACCGTCGCTCCGAGCGTCGCGTGATCGACGACATGCCCTCCCTTGAGATGATCGAGGAAGTGCTTGATCTGATTGATCGAGATCGCATAGCCCGCACCCACGTTCACGCGGCCCCGCTTCTCGACCGAGATCCGCCCGTTGATGCCGACCAGTTCTCCCGCCGCATTGAACAACGGCCCGCCCGAGTTGCCGGGGTTGATCGACGTATCGACCTGAATGCAGTCGGTGTATTCGAGCAGTGTCCCGGCCGGGTACTGGTACCGATGCAGTCCGCTGACGATTCCCGCCGTGACGGTCGGTTGAAAATCGGTGGCCAGCAAAAACGGATTGCCCATCGCGTAGGTCCAGTCTCCCACGGCCAAGGCATCGCTGTCGCCCAGCGTCGCGTGCGGAAAGTCATCTCGCCCCAGCAGCTTGAGTACCGCCACGTCCCCGGTCGGATCGATGCCAACAATCACAGCGTCATACAGCTTTCCATCGTTCAACCCACACTTCATGAAGTCGCCGCAGGCACTCGTCACATGAAAGTTCGACAGCGCATAGCCGTCGGCCGAGATCAGCACCCCCGACCCGCCCCCGTTCCCATCCGCAGAGAAGATCGCCACGACAGTCGGAGCCGCCTTCTGCACAATCTCAATCCGAGCCTGCTGCGCCTTCAACACGTCCGGCTCGGCAGCGTGAGCCGAGTAGGAATGTTGATTCGCGGTGACAACGAGCAATAGCACGAAAGTCATAACTGCACGAAACGGTTGCATCACTGATCGGCCTCCACTTGAGACGCTTCTTTCACGAGCAGGCGGCGAAGATTGACGACCCCCGGTCGATTCAACGCACTGTGGCTCGCCCTGTTGGAGTTCGCCCGCACACAATCGTTTGATCTTCGTTCCAACAAAAATGAGTGTCCCAGTCGTCCGTTCGCGGATTGAACAACGGAGCCGGTTCGCACGTCACCGGATCGACCTCTTCGATCGCCGTGTGCTTTCGTCCGTTACAGCCTTGGCACGACAGCGCGAGATTCGATTCATCATGTCCACCATTCAGATGCTTTGGGATGACATGTTCGACGGACAGTGAATCAGGACAGTGCGACTGCGGGCAGCCGCAGTATTCGCATCGCTCGCTAGCTCGACGAGTGACGAGTTCCCTTGTCCTGCGGGGAACCCAGTCAGACATCGGTCGTTCTCCACAACCCCATTTCCTTCATCAATGCCTCGAGCGTCGTGCCCCTCAACTTCGCCAGTTCGGCAACGAATTGAAGTCGCCGGACGTGATCGGCTTCGATGATGTCATTGAGCGACCGCAGCTCGGTGAGCTCGTCTGTCGTGATCGTCTCGTCACGGCGTTTTGGGTTCAGCTCGCGTTGTCGCAACCACGTTCCTTCCGGAAGCCCGCGATTGATCTCCATCATCAGCCGCGATTCCTCCTTCGACAGGACTTTCCCGACCGGAGGACTAGACTGGCGTCGCAGCCGATTCAAACGATCCCGCACCGATTCGACGACAAACGATTCAACAGTCGTCCCCGACGCCGCCGCCTGCTCGTGAAGCTGCTCTTCGATCTCGGCATCAAGCTCAATTGTGACGGTCATCTCGCCTCCAGTTCTTTGGATATCCGCAACGCACGATTGAGGTCAGGCACCACAGTCATCCATTGCAAATCATAGCTTGGACGCCCTCGTCCGAGCGTCTTCCGATTGAAGACGGACGGACGAGGGCGTCCATCCTACGGCTTTTCCATGTTCTGATCATTGCTAACAGCTAATCGCGATCAGCTTCTCCCCCAGCTACTTCACCACTTTCGCATCGGCCAGATCGAGGCAGTCGCCAATTTCCTGTTGCTCGCCGAAATCGACGAGGAACTCCAGTTCGACGACGCCGGTCACGTCGAGGTCCAGTTTGACTGGCTGCATCAATTTTTGCTCGGTCGCGTTGGCCGAGCCGGGTTTGCCCCGTTCGTGGATGCTGACCGGTCCCTTGAAGAGCGTGCGGCCGTCTCCCTTGATGACGACATCCACGTCACCGCCGACGCGCAGGCTGTCGTCGATCCCCATGATCGTTTGGAAGCGGCGATAGTCTCCGCCGATGCGGTACTTCAGCAGCGTGCGCGAGTGAAGGCCGAGGCCCTTCGCGTAGGTCTTGTTTCCCACGCTGAGCGGCCCGCCGTGGACCATCCGATCTTTGCGGTACTCGAACATGAAGTCGTACTGCGGCGTGTACTGCACGTCGCGCGGTTCGAGGTTCGACAGGTACGCGATCTTGCCGAGGCTGAAGTCGATCGTGGCGACTTGGGCCTGCGGGACGGAGACCTCGGTCCCCGAAGCCAGTTTCACTTTCCAAGTCTCCTGCTCGAACGAGACGCTTCGCGCCGCGAGCCGATCGCCCGACACGAGGTCCACCGCCGCGAGAGCTTTGTTCGCGAGGTTCTCACGCTTGGCATAGATCAGCCCGAAGATCCGTTCGCGTTTGACAGGAATTTCGTCGCCATCGAGTTGGAATTTCAATGATGCTTCGTCGAGCGACCCGATCACGCCGTCGAGGTGATCCAGCACATCGCCCTTCCTCACCGCGACCTGATCCTTCTTCGGCGTCTTGTCGAGCAACTGGTTCCACGCGGCATCGACCTTCGCATCGGCCGCCGCAAACCGCACACTCTGCACGACAGACAGTGGCAACTTGAGTGACCCCAACTGCGGATGCTCGACCGTCGCGGAAGCCGCATCGGTCACAAAGCCGCTCGCCCGCAACCGAGTCCCATCGACGAGCCGCACCTCAGCCGCTGCCTCAACGTTTGCGGGAGCCACCCCTGTTGCAGGGACTCGCACCGACAACAACTCCCCCGCTGGGATCGACACGTTGCCGGTCGGAGTCTTCAACACGATCTCATCGCCCGACAGACGTTCGAGCGAGCCGACATGCGACTCCCCCTTGAGCGTCGCCACTTCCACAGACGGCCCGGCAGCAAGGCAGAGAACAAGTAAGGACCAAGCAGGCATGAAGTTGGCAATCCTGTAAGGGTTGATCGTGTCCCTGAGTCATCATCAGCGGACTGTAGGATGGGCACTCTTGCCCGTCCGCTTCGTTTGAAAATATTGGCTCTCCGCCATTTGTGTTGGATGCTTGAGTGAGCGGCATGGCGCTAGCCGCCGGTGTAGGCGAAAACGACCGGCGGCTAGCGCCATGC
>JAYSQC010000283.1:0-9027 GCA_043721755.1 Schlesneria sp. | reverse complement strand
CCCGTTCCAGTCCTGTGGCATCGGTATGGCGAATCGGCGAAGGGCTAATTCGGTTCATCTGATTATTTGGAGGCGTACTTCGGCGAACGGTAAGAAATGATTGCCCCGACTGCACCAACCCGCCGTGTGAACGAGGGCGAAGTCGATCGACGCCCTCGTTCACACTTCGGGTTGGTGTGGGTCAGACAACTCTTTCCGCTCGCCTAATCGCTGGTTCTCGCGCTTCAACGTCACGCCGCTACCGCCTCATCAGGCCGGTTGCTATGCTCCCCGCCCGTTTTTGAAGCGGCTCCCCACGGAGCGAATGGACCCCACAAGACGCTCCATTTCATCGGAACGGGCCGCAATTTCACACGGCCCGAACCCGCCCCCACGACAACCGCCACACGCGAGACCCCGACCTTGGCCGACCACATTCTGAACCGCTTGGAAGAACTCATTTTTGATGCCGAGCGCAAGACAAAGCCGCTGGAACTCGAACCCTATCGCGGCCAGTTGTTCGAGCTGTTCGTGATGGCCGAAGGGGCGGGCTACACGAAGGAAGGTTCCGACCCGGACCTCTCCGCCGACGGTCTCTGTCGGCTCTTGGGGGCGCGCTGGGGACTGGCCGCTGCCGCGCGTGAAGCCATGGTCCAGCAATCCAAGATGCCGCAGGAGCAACTCGCCAAGATGCGACTGCTTTGGTCTGTGATGCGCATGTGGATGGAGTGGGGCTACGCCTGGGAGCGCTGGCCCGAATTCCACGGCCACACCACCGGCCAACCCAAGGCGTCGGACAACTGACACAGGTCTCCTTGTCAAAACGGTTCAGCAGCCATCATAGTTGGCTTGTGCGAGGTGAGACCTCGCCCTGATCAAACAACTGTGGATGTCCCGCTTGAAAAACCGTTCGAGGGAGAAGCCTGATGCGACCGTTCCTGTTGACCCTGGCGATCTGTCTGTGTGTGACAACCGTTTCCGCCCAAGATCGTCCGGCCCAGGTGCCGGGGACGCAGCCGCTGACGGTCGATAAGCCGCTGGATGTGTTCATGATCGAGGGGCTGGACCGGTTCTGCCTCAAGGAAATTGAGAAGGCTCGCGAGCAGCGCGAGTCGCTGTGGAAGCGCGATTACAGCAGCCTCGCAGCCTACGAGAAGAGCATCGCGCCGTACCGCGAGAAGTTCCGCACGATCATCGGAGCCGTCGATCCGCGAGTCCCCGCGAAGGGCCTGGAGTTCATCTCGACCACGATCGACGATTCGCTCGTCGCCACGGCGGCCGATGGGTCGTACTCGGTCTACTCCGTGAGCTGGCCCGTGCTGGACGGAGTGACGGCCGAGGGACTGTTCCTCAAGCCAAAGGGACCGGCGGTGGCTCGCGTCATCGCGCTGCCCGATGCCGACTGGACGCCCGAGATGATCGTGGGCCTCGCACCGGGCGTCGATCCCGCGTCGCACTTCGCCGCGCATCTGGCCGCGTTCGGGTGCGAGGTGCTCGTCCCGACGCTCATCAGCCGCGACGACACGTTCTCGGGCAACGCGGACCTCAATCGCTTCACCAATCAAACGCACCGCGAATGGGTCTATCGCTCAGCCTTCGAGATGGGCCGGCACGTCATCGGCTACGAAGTCCAAAAGGTGCTGGCCGCCGTCGATCAGTTCACGTTCCGCAACGAGGCCGATGGCAAGAAGCTACCGATCGCCGTGATGGGCGTCAGCGAAGGCGGACTGCTCGCCCTCTACAGCGCGGCACTCGACACCCGCATCGACGGCGCGGTCGTCAGCGGCTACTTCAACCAGCGCGAGGGAGTCTGGCAGGAGCCGATCTACCGCAACGTGTGGGGACTGCTCAAGGAGTTTGGCGATGCCGACATCGCGAGCATGATCGCGCCACGGATCATGGTGACCGAGACAAACATTCTGATCCCCGTCGTCGATGGTCCACCAAAGCCGCGCGATGGGCGAGGGGGCGGCGCGGCACCTGGTCGGATTGCGCCGTTTGACGACAAGTCGGCTGAGAAAGAGCGCGACCGATTGGCAAGAATCGTTGAAATACCGTTTGCACGGCTGAATAAAGAAAATCCGTTTTCGTGCCTTGAGGTCGCGCCTCAACCAAACGACCAACGAGGCCGGAACCCGATGAACTTCTCTCTCACCCAGTTCGCACTGAAAAAGCTTGGCTGGGTCTTCCCGAAAAACTTTCCCCTCATGTTTCCCGCAATTGGTCCCGACGCACGCAAGTCATTTTCGCCGCAAGAACGCCAACACCGCCAAGTGCGCGAACTGACCGAGTTCACCCAAAAGCTCCTTCGCAAGAGCTTCCGGGTCCGCAATCAGTACTGGGCCTCGGCGGATCGGTCGAGTGTCGAGAAGTGGGTCGCGACCGCCGATGTCCTGCGCAACAAGGTCTATGAGGAACTGATCGGCAAGCTCCCCGAGCCGACGATGGCGATGAACCCGCGCACGCGGAAGGTGCTCGAAGAGAAAGAGTACACCGGCTACGAAGTGGTCCTCGATGTCTACCCCGACGTGGTCGCCACCGGCATCCTGCTGCTGCCGACCGATCTGAAGCCGGGTGAGAAACGGCCGGTCGTCGTCTGCCAGCACGGTCTCGAAGGAGTCCCGATGGACACGATCAGCGGTCCCCCGGCGGATGGCTACAAGTACTACAAGAGCTTCGCCGTCGAACTCTGCAAACGCGGCTTCATCACCTACGCGCCGCAGAACCCATATCGCGGCAAAGACCTGTTTCGCACGCTCCAGCGCAAGTCGAACCCGCTCGGCCGGTCGCTGTTCAGCTACATCATCCCGCAACATCAGGTCACACTGAACTGGCTCGCATCGCTGCCGAATGCCGACCCGACCCGCCTCGCGTTCTACGGCCTCTCCTACGGCGGCAAGACGGCGATGCGAGTCCCGCCGATGCTGCCGCCGCGCGAAGGGAAGCCCGGCTACTGCCTCTCGATCTGCTCGGCCGACTACAACGAATGGGTCGCCAAGAACGCCTCGACCAGCGACCCGTACAGCTACGTCTTCACCCCCGAGTACGAGATCTTCGAGTGGAACATGGGCCACATCGCGAACTACGCCGAACTGTCGAACCTGATGACACCCCGCCCGTTCATGGTCGAACGGGGCCACGACGACGGAGTCGGCGAGGACGAGTGGGTCGCCTGGGAATACGCCAAGGTCCGCCGCCACTACAACAAGCTGGGCCTCGGCGACAAAACCGAGATTGAATTCTTCAACGGCCCCCACACCATCAACGGCCAGGCCACCTACGACTTCCTGCACCGACACCTCAACTGGCCAAAGAGGTGAAGTTCGTATCCATCAAACGTGGAATGAGAAATTGTGAGCGCTATCTACGAAGAAGAACGAAACGCCCCGCCCGGCGGACGCCATGCCGAGCCGAGCCGTTACGAACTGACACTGCTGCGCGCGCTGGCTCGGGAGTTTCCGAACATCGACTCGGCGCTGGCCGAGATCGCGCGGCTGTCGGCGGTTCTCACTCTGCCCAAGGGGACCGTGCATGTCATCAGCGACATTCATGGCGAAGATAAGAAGCTGCGACACGTCATCAACAATGCCTCGGGAACGCTGCGGCCACTGGTTGAGCATCTCTTCCAGCGACGGATGGAACCGAAACAGTTTCAAGAGTTCCTGACGCTGATCTTCTATCCGGCCGAGGTCACGCAGCGACTGGAGCAGACTCTGACCGACCGCGAGGAACTGCGAGCCTTCGCGCGGCGGACGCTGCGGCACCAGTTCGAGTTGGTGCGAGTCCTCGCCTCGCGCTACAGCCTGAAGCGCGCGATGCAGGTCTTCCCGCGCGAGTACGCCGACCTGTTTTCGGAGATGCTGCACGAGCCGACCAATGCACGAGGCCGCGAGTTCGTCGAGGCCATTGTCGATGAACTGCTGTTGCGCGGCCGGGCACTGCATCTGATTCACATCACCGGCCGGCTGATCCGCAACCTGGCGATCTACGAACTGATCATCGGCGGTGACTGCTGGGATCGCGGCCCGCGCGGCGATCGCGTCGTCGATTACCTGCGCGACCAGCCGAATGTCTCGTTCATCTGGGGCAACCACGATGTCGCGTGGATCGGTGCCGGACTGGGTCACGAGGCTCTGATCTGTCACGTCTTGCGAGTCTCCCTGCGGTACAGATGTCTTGGCCAGCTCGATGAAGGCTACAGCATCCCGCTCACGCCGCTGGAGCATCTGGTGCGGACCGTCTACGCCGACGATCCGGCCGTGCATTTCAAGCCAAAGCACGGCGGGATGCGTGAGGACCTGATCGTGGCCCGCATGCAGAAGGCGGCGGCCATCATGCAGTTCAAACTGGAAGGGCAGATGCTCGCCCGGCATCCCGAGTGGGAGCTGGATCACCGCCGCCTGCTCCACCGGATCGATCACGCCAAAGGCACGATTGAAGTCGATGGCGTGGTGTATCCGTTGCGAGACACGCTCCTCCCGACGATCGACCCGGCCGATCCGTACACGCTCTCGCCCGAAGAGCGCGAGTGCCTGGGGCGGCTGAGGTACTCGTTCACTCACAGCCAGAAGTTGTCGGAGCACTTGCACTACATCGTCGGCAACGGCTCGATGTATCTGCGGCGAGACGATCACCTGATCTTCCACGGCTGCGTCCCGTGCGATGAGCGGGGCGAGTTCCTGCCGATGCCGATCGAAGGGGAACAACTCAGCGGCCGGGCGATGTTCGACGCCATCGAACGGGTCGTCGCGCGGGCGATGGAGCAGCGGCAGGAGCAGCACCTCGACCTACTGTGGTACTTGTGGAGCGGCCCGCGCTCGCCGCTGTTCGGCAAGGACCGCATCGCCACGCTCGAACGAGACTTCATTGCTGACAAGACGCCGCACCACGAGACCAAGGATCCGTACTTCGCCCTGATCCACGAGCCGTGGTTCTGCGAAAAGGTGCTCGCCGAGTTCGGTGTCGATCCCGCGCGCGGCCTGATCGTCAACGGCCATGTCCCGGTGAAGATCGAGGCGGGCGAATCGCCGATCAAGCGCAGCGGTAAGGCGATCACCATCGACGGAGCCTTTTCCGAAGCTTACGGCGACCACGGCTTCACGCTGGTCCTCGAAGCGGACCGCACGGTCCTCGCCAAGCATCATCACTTCGAGTCAGTCGATGCGGCGGTGCGCGACGGCGTGGACATCGTCCCCAGCATCACGGCCGTCCGCGAATGGGACCGCCCCCGCCGCATGGCCGACACCGAACGAGGCGACCAGTTCCGCTGCGACATCACGATGCTCGAACGCCTGATCGAACTCTACCGCAACAACGACCTCCGCCAGGACGATTGGAGACAAGCCGTGAGGTCGTGAGGTGGCCACTCCGACGCGACGAACTCTTCGCGTCTCGGCTTGACTTGGCGTCGAAAGAACCCATGCTCTGGCGACGTGATTGGCATCCTTTCGGCAACAGACGGGCCTGCGATGAATCAACTCTATTTTGGCGACAACCTTCACGTGCTGCGGGAGAGCGTCGCCGACGAGTCGGTGGACCTGATCTATCTCGATCCGCCGTTCAATTCCAAACGCGACTACAACCTGCTGTTCAAATCGCCGAAGGGGCAGAAGAGCGAAGCGCAGATCGAGGCGTTCAAGGACTCGTGGCACTGGGGCGAGCAGGCCGAGCGTGAGTTCGACGAACTGCTGCATCAAGCCAACACCGACGTGGCCGAGATGATGAAGGCCCTGCGGGCGTTTCTCGGCGAGAACGACATGATGGCCTACCTCACGATGATGGCCAACCGGCTGCTGGAAATGTACCGCGTTCTCAAACCGACCGGCTCGCTCTATCTCCACTGCGACCCGACCGCCTCGCACTACCTGAAGCTTCTGCTCGACGGCGTGTTCGGTAAGGAACGGTTTCTGAACGAGATTGTCTGGAAGAGAACGACCACGCACAGCGACAGCAAAACGTGGAGCCGCGTAGCCGACGCGATTTTCTTCTACACGAAGAGCGCTACTTTCACATGGAACACGCCTTTTGCGGGGCATTCGGAAGGTTACGCCGATGAGCGGTACAGCAATCAGGACGATGACGGCAGGCGGTACATGCTCGACAACATGACCAGCCCAAACCCACGTCCAAACATGATGTACGAATGGAAAGGGTTTCCATTTCCTGAGAAAGGATGGCGTTTCTCACGCGAAACAATGGCGAAGCTCGATTCCGAAGGCCGTATTTGGTATCCGCGCACAAAGGCCGGTGAGATGGATTTGAACAAGCGCCCTCGCGTCAAGCGGTATCTCGACAAAATGGATGGCGGCGTGATGGGAACGGTGTGGACGGACATTTTTCCGGTCAACTCACAAGCCCAAGAACGTCTCGGCTATCCCACGCAAAAGCCGCTGGCGTTGTTGGAGCGAATCATTTCTGCCAGCAGCAACGAAGGGGACGTGGTGCTCGATCCGTTCTGTGGCTGTGGCACCGCCGTTCATGCCGCTCAGAAACTCAATCGGAATTGGGTCGGCATCGACATCACGCACCTCGCAATTACGTTGATCGAGAAGCGGCTGAAGGATGCGTTTGGGGCCGCGTGTGAGTTTAAAGTTCACGGCACGCCCGGTGACCTTGACGCGGCTCGCAATCTGGCCGAGCGCGATAAGTATCAATTCCAGTGGTGGGCCGTCTCGCTCGTCGATGCTCAGCCGTTCCAGGGGAAGAAGAAGGGAGCCGACACGGGGATCGACGGCCTGAAGTTCTTCTACGACCTCAAAGACAACGACGCCCGGAAAATCGTCGTCAGCGTGAAGGGAGGCGGACTCAAGGCCGACGACATCCGCGCCCTGAACCACGTCCGCGATCGCGAGAAGGCCGACATCGCGTTACTCATCTCGTTGAATGAACCGACCGCCAAGATGCGGGCCGACGCGGCCTCGGCCGGAATCTTCCACGGCGGACCCGACGGCCAGACGCAGTATCCCCGCGTCCAACTCTTGACCATTGAGGGCCTGCTCTCCGGCCAACACCGCGCGGAACATCCCGACTACGTCAAGAACGTCAACTTCAAAAAGGCCAAACGCGAAACCAAGAAGCAGACGAACAAGGAACTGTTCGGCGACGAGTAGCTGAAAGTAGGGTGGGACCAGCGGCGCATCGCCGCGCCGGCCCACCAGCCAATCGCGATGTTTCCTGATGGTGGGCCGGCGCTCGAAGCGAGCTGGTCCCACCCTACGCAACTTCGGGTGCCACGGCATCGCCCGCCGGATTCTCGTAGTGATGTAGGGTGGGCTGTGCCCACCAACGATGGTGGGGAGACCCCACCCTACGGAACTTTGACCAAGGCTCGAATGGAACACCCGATTCACGCGTGGGCTAATGTCGTGATGCCCGAACACGTACAGTCCGAAACTGGCTGTGTTCCGGTCTGTGTCGGTCAGTCCGTTTCCGACTCGTCCTGCTCGTCATCGAAGCTGAGTTGGCGCTGGCCTGATGGATTGAAGAATGCGAGGTCGAAACCGTCCTCCAATTTGATCGGACGAAATCTCGCCTTGCCCGCCACGGTGAGTTGATGCGCGAATTTGTAGAACGAGCGAGTGTCATTCGTGATGATCCACGCGGCGTCCTTCACCATCGCTTGGGCGATGATTTTCACGTCGTCTTTCAACGCATCCCGCGACTCACCGTCACGATCCGTTTTGGAAAAGTCGAGTGCCGCCGCTTGGATCGCGTCGTCCCAATTGAACGGCAGCACTACACAGGCTCGAAGGATCTCGGGCGGGATCTCCCGTCGGACGCAGAATTCGGAGACCACGATCGTGGGGAGGAACACGGGCAATGCTTGTTCGGTGAAATGTCGCCAGTACTGGCGCGCGGCTTCGTGACTCGTCCGACCGGGGTCCGCCAAGGTGATCAGAAAGCTGGTGTCCAAAACGACGCCGATGGACATTACACGCCTCCCCGCAGTTGACGCACCCACTCTGCGGCATCCGGCACATCGGCCCACACTTCGCGGCCCCGCTCGGCAAAACGGTCGAGCGCCGCCTCGTCGTAGCGTGGCTCATAGTCCTCGAACGACAACAGCCGGAGATTGCGCAATTGCCCTGTGCGGAAGTGTTGATCGGCCTCCACTCGCACCAGCACCTTGCGGTATAGGCGGTTCTCCTGCTGATCCTTGAGATACCCCTGGTTGGTGCCGACCCGCACGATCTGCCCCGAATCGTCCAAGCGAATTTGGACATTCACCTTCTGCACGCCGCCCATGTCCACCACGGTGCCGAACAGATACTTTTCCACTTTGATCCACGGCACAACCTCGCCGATTCGGTAATCGGTGGCGGTACTCAGTTCAATGGGCTTGGCAACGAAGCCGTGCGGGCGGATGGCGTAACGCAGGTCGGCGTTGCCTTTACTGCGTGCCTGCCATTTCTCAACCACTGCGGCACGCTTGGGGTCAATCTCTCCCAATGAATCCGGACGCTGCAGGGCCTGCAAGTCGGGTTGGAGAGCGGCCACAACCAGCGGCGTCAGAAGGGCGGTCAATTTGTAAGAGCCATCACCGACGCTCACCTGCACGTCATCCAGTTTCAATCCCTCTGAACCGGCGATGAACGTCGCCACCTGCTGATTGAATTCGTTGAACCGCGCCAGACCGATGGTGGCAGGCGTGATTCTCACTCCAGCCACTTGGCCGTCCAGGACAAACTCGATCTGAGGTACGTTGTGTTTCATGACGGGAGTTATCGTACTGCTTCATTGTTTGCGGTGACAACCATTGCCTCGCTCGTCCAAAACCTGCCCGCTCAGCCGCTGTGGGGCGGCATCGCCCGTCACTTGCGCGAGGTTAGAGCAAAAGGGTTGCAGTACCTCATAGTTGACGCTCCCTGAGAATCGCCGTCTCACCCCGCTCGCTCTCCGGCATCCTGCCACCGGGACGCGGTTCCGCCTTATACTCCGCGCGTCCGAAATTGACACATTTGAGGCCGCAGCACACTAACCCGAAGCGTAAGCGAGGATGTGAGTTCCGTCCTCGTTTACACTTCGGGTTAGTGTCAGTTTCGGCCGCGC
>JAYSQC010000282.1:0-5444 GCA_043721755.1 Schlesneria sp. | reverse complement strand
TCAGCCCCCCGGTTCTTAGAAAGCGGGCTGACGCCCAAGAACCGGGGGGCTGACGCCGCCCCGCTCGGAAGTCTCGTCCAACCCCGTACGCGGGATGTTTCCAGCGTCAAGGACGTGGCGGAGCGACTCGCCGCGCGGCACATCCTGCCCGAGGTTGCGTCTCGACTGCGGTTCCTCGTCGAGGTCGGGTTGGACTACCTGACGTTGGACCGCGCGGGCGATTCGCTTTCTGCGGGTGAGTTCCAGCGGGCGCGATTGGCCGCCAGCTTGGGAAGCCAACTGACGGGAGCGTGCTACGTCGTTGATGAACCCACGGCCGGACTGCACCCGCGCGACACCGGTCGTCTGTTGAAGACGCTGTTCGATTTGCGAGATCAAGGAAACACGGTCGTCATCGTCGAGCATGACCTCGGTGTCATCCAACAGGCGGACCATGTGATCGACATCGGGCCGGGAGCCGGTTCGCACGGCGGACAACTCCTCGCGGTTGGGACGCCCAACGTGATCGCGCTCGACGAGAACTCGGTCACCGGTCGCGAACTGCGGCGTCGTAGGATGGACGCCTCGTCCGTCCAGATGCCGCCGAGTGACACCACACCGTTCGAGCCAACATCGTGGCTGACGCTCGCCGGTGCGACGCAACACAACCTGCAGGATGTCACTCTGCGTCTGCCACTCGGCGGACTGGTCTGCGTCTCGGGCGTGAGCGGCTCAGGCAAGACCTCGCTCATCATGCAGACGCTGGTCCCGGCAATCCGCCGCGCGCTGGGCGAGGCCGCGCCCGTGTGCGGTGCATTTCACGAGTTGCTCGGCATCGAAGCGATCACGCGCGTGGTGCGCGTCGATCAGATGCCGCTCGGGCGTTCGGGACGATCCACTCCCGCGACGTATTCCGGCTTGTGGGATGAGCTGCGACAGGTCTTCGCGAAAACGAAGGAGTCGCGTTTGCGGGGTTTCACCGCGAGACGCTTCAGTCCGCAGAGTCTCGACGGACGCTGCTCGCGCTGCGTGGGACGCGGCACGCTGACGCTCGACAAAAAGAGTTTGCTCGACTGGACTCAACGGTGCCCCGAGTGCAACGGCGCTCGCTTCAACCGGCAGACACTGGCGGTGAGATATCGTGGTCAAACCGTGGCCGATGTACTCGACATGAGCTTTGAAGCCGCCGCCGACTTCTTCGCGAACCTGCCGCGACTCGCGCGGTCGCTCACCCTGTTTCGTGATCTGGGGCTGGGCTACCTGAAGCTGGGACAACCGGCGACGACGTTGTCGGGTGGCGAAGCTCAACGAGTGAAACTCGCCTCAGAACTGGTGACTTCGCACGAGACGACCGCCACGCTCTTCGTCCTCGACGAACCAACCTCGGGACTGCACGCAGCCGACGTGGCGCAGTTGCTGCAAGTCTTGAAGCGGCTCGTCCTCGCGGGACACTCGGTCCTCGTCGTGGAACACAACCTCGAATTGCTCGCCGCCGCAGACTGGCTGATCGACATCGGCCCCGACGCGGGCGAGCGAGGCGGTCGCATTGTGGCGGAAGGACGACCGAGCGACGTTGCAAAATGTGAATTGAGTCACACGGGGAATGCCCTTCGTCAGATGTTTTCCACATGCGGCTGAAATTGACGCGCGGATGCCCTGTCACACTAGCCCGCCGCGCAAGCGAGGGCTGGACATTCAATGACGGTGAAGCCCTCGCTTGCGCGGCGGGCTATACCGCAGGCGGTTGAGGATGGCACATTTCACACTAACCCGAAGCGTAAGCGAGGACTGGTGTTGCCTCCTCGCTTACGCTTCGGGTTAGTGTCAGCTTCAACCGCGTGCGGGCTAAGACACCAGACTCCGCACTCAAGTGGCCGGAGCGACTCTGGCAAACCGGTCGAAGCGGTCGGTATCATCCCGCCGGTTCATCTCCCTTCATTTTGCGAGATGCAGTTCTCTCTCTTTCAGCAACAGGTTGAGGTGTTTTATGAGTGGATCGGCTCCGGCTGCGACATCACTGGCGAAGTCTCAGATTCGTTTGGGAAGCTCCTCCAACAAGGAATTCCCGATCAACAAGCTGTTCCGCGCGGCGATCGACATCAACGCTTCCGACTTGCACCTCCAGGTCGGCAAGCCCGCCATCCTGCGTGTGAAAGGTGCCCTGAAGCCACTCGACATGCCGCCCATCACCGAGGAGCAGATGAAAGAGTGGTGCATGCCGCTGATGGACGAACGCAATGTGGAAATCTTCTTCACCACAGGCGGGGCCGACTACGCACACGTGGTGGAACACAAGGGGGAGCATTGGCGGTTCCGCGTCAACATGTTCATCCAAACCGGCAAGATGGGCATGGTCACTCGTAAAGTCGAGCGATCGATTCCCAACTTCGCGGGCTTGTATCTGCCGCCGATCATGGAAGAGTTGTGCAAGTACGATCAGGGGATGGTGCTGCTGGCGGGAGTGACGGGTTCCGGCAAATCGACGACGATTGCCTCGATGCTCGACTGGATCAACCACAATTACGGCAAGCACATTCTGACCATCGAAGACCCGGTCGAATTTGTGTATCAGGCCGACAAGAGCCTGCTCAATCAGCGTGAGATCGGCTGCGACGTGATCGACTTCCACACGGCGATGAAGCATGCCGTGCGTCAAGACCCCGACATCATGCTCGTGGGTGAGTTGCGCGACAAAGACACGTTTGAAACCGCGATGCACGCCGCCGAAACAGGGCACCTCGTGTACGGCACGATCCACGCCTCGTCGGCACCATCGACGATCGGACGTATTCTCGATCTCTTCCCGCAGTCGATGCACAGTGCCCTGCGGTCGTCGATGGGCTTCAACATGAAGGCCATCGTCGCTCAGAAGCTGCTTCCCACGATCAAGGACACTCCCAAACGAGTCCCGATTTGCGAGATCATGCTGTTCAACGGCACGGTCCGAAAACTGATTCTCGAACAGATGGACGAGAAGCTGCCGGCCGCCATGCGCATCGGCAAGGCGGACGGGATGCAGCAGTTCAACGACAGTCTGTACGACTTCATCACGCGCGAGTTCGTCAGCCGCGCCGAGGCCTTCGAGATCAGCCCCAACGTCGAAGAGCTGAAGATGATGCTCAAGGGGATCAACGTGAAGTCGTCCGGGATCCTGTGACGCGGCGGTTTGCGTGACTCAGCCGTTCGCGGTGCCTCAAAAGAATGACGCGGCGTGTCGATGACACGCCGCGTCGTTCATTTGTAGCCCTGTCACTCCGCAACAGGAGTGCCGATGAGAGTTAGGCCTCGCGCGGTCAGTGATGAGACATCTGAGCGGGGCGGCGTAAGCCCCCCGGTTCTTGGGCGTAAGCCCGCTTTGGAAGAACCGGGGGGCTTACGCCGCCCCGCTCGGAAACCTCTCACTTTGGGCCGCGTGAGGTATAGGCGCCAAGACACCATGTCCTCCGTGAAAACCAAACTCGCGTTCGGCGCTCCTGTCGCGGAGCGACAGGGCTACTATTTCAGTCGCCGTCAGATGCCGGGAATGTCGAGACGTTCGGTCTCGGCAATCTTGCGGAGCTTTTCCAAAGCGCGTGCTTCGAGTTGCCTGATTCGCTCCTTCGTGACACCCAGCTTGGTGCCAACCTGTTCGAGTGTGAGTGGCCCCGCCCCTTCGCTCAGGCCAAACCTCGACACAATGATGTCGCGTTCACGGGTTGGCAGTTGTGACAGGATGCCCATCAGTGCGACGTGCTGCTTCTGATTGACGGCCTCTTCGGCGACTCCATCCGTTCGACGATCCGTCGACTGGCTGAACAGCTCGTCGGCCCCCGTGCGGAAGCGGTCCATCTGCGTGTACTCGGCGGGGATGGACCTCGCGTAGTTCTTCATGATGGCCCAACTGGCGTAGGTCGAAAACTTGAAGCCGCGCATGTAGTCAAACTTCTCGATGGCCCGCAACAGAGACATGTTTCCGTCGCTGACCATCTCAAAAAAGCTGACGTTCGGCTTCATGTGCTTCTTGGCAATGGAGACCACCAGACGGAGGTTGCTGCGGATGAGAAAGTTCTTCACCTCACCTGCCTGTTTGACGAGCCGTTCGATCTCATCCATGTCGCGCGTCTTGGGTCGCACGGGATCGAGTCCCTTTTGCAACTCAGCGGCGCGGCACTTCAAGTAGTTCATCTTGCGGAAGTAGTAGACCTCTTCCTCCTTATTGAGCAGCGGGATCGCGTAGAGGCTGTCGAGGTACGGCGGTAGTCCGGGCGGAGCCTTGACCAATCCTTCCGAGCGATCATTGGCGGGCGGCGGTGCAAGAATGACAGTCTCGGCATCGACCACATGGAACTCGGGGGAATCCATGAAGTCGATCGGTTCGTGCAGCATCAGCTCGGCGCGGACTTCGGCAACGAGCCGGTAGATACTGGGGCGAGTCCGATGAAAGTCGTGAACGAGGGTTTCAACGGCCACGCCGCGACTAAAGCGGCGATAGATTTCGCGCTTCTGTTCGGTTGTCAGTGGGAGGGTGGAGTTCGGGAACACGGCTGTTTCCGGATGCTCTTTGTCAAAGTTCTTGAGGGTGTAGCGCACGGTCTCGGGCGACCGTCCAAACTTGCGAGCCAAGCGATGATTGATATCCGTCGGGCAACCACCGGCTCGGGCCAGTCGCCGCGCACGTTGAATGAGTTGCTCGCGATCATCGAGCGACAACTGGCTGAAGTTCGTGCCGCGATCGACTTCCCGCGAGTGCTTGCTCACGAAATGCTCGACCGAAGACTTGAGAAAGCCGACGCGCTTGCGACCGCCAAAACGGAACCGGCGACTGACGAGACCGCGATCGCGCCAGCGCGAGACGGTCTTCGTCGAAACGTTGAACCGTCGGCTCACGTCTTCCACCGTCCAGACTTCTTCGCCCGCGTTGTCGGCCGAGATGTCGGCACTGTCCGACAAGTCTTCGACGAAGCAACGCAGGTCATGCACGGCTTCATCGCCGGTCAGCACGAGATCGGGATACATCTCACCGCGATAGCTGGTGATTTTTTCGCACAACTCGGGATAGCCGAGGCTCGCGTTCGGTTGCAGTTCGTTGAGCAAACTTTCGGCGCGGTCGATCTGCTTGAGTCGCGCTTCGCGCGGCGCGAACTTGATCTGCTGATCGCGTAGCAGCTTCATGGCGGGGTTGCGGTAACGTGACATCATGATGTCTCCTCTTGACGGCGAGGTGGCGGTCAACCACTCGTCGCGCCGCCTGACGGCACTGGCCGGGCGATTGTCAATCTGACAGCGAACACACAGAGCAACAGCCGAGTTGCAAAGCGGATGCCACCGCTGGTCGAGTCACAGACTCGTCAGCCGAGTGGTCGAACAACTTTGTATCGAGGGGTTCATCACTAGCCCGACGCGCAAGCGAGGGCTTCACTTTCGACAACGGTTTGCCCTCGCTTGCGCGACGGGCTAGTTATTGAACAACCCCGCAATCTCAAGTT
>JAYSQC010000281.1:0-12895 GCA_043721755.1 Schlesneria sp. | reverse complement strand
GCATTCGCTCCGCGAATGCCTAGGCATTCGCGGAGCGAATGCACCACAGAATAGCGGAGTTACGAATCCTGCTGCTGGTCATGGGCGACATCGTACCGGAGTGGTTCCATCGTGAAGGAGGCTCGGCCTTGAGAGAGGCTGCGGACAGCGGTCGAGTAGCCGAACATTTTTGACAGGGGAGCTTCGGCGATGATGACGACCAGGTGACCTCGCAACTCGGTGTTAATGATATTTGCGCGGCGCGAACTCAGATCGGCCGAGACGTTGCCCACGAAGTCGCTCGGCGTGACGACTTCCAGCTTCATGATCGGTTCGAGCAACGTGGTGCCGACGGCTTGCAGAGCCTGACGGACGGCATCGGCCACCGAGGCGCGGATCGCGGTTTCGGTGGTTTCGCCCTCGACGTAATGGGCATCGACCGCGACGGCCTTCACGTTAATCATGGGGTAGCCAACGAGGCCGCCGCCCTTGAGTTCGTCGCGCAGGGCCTGTTGAAAAATCTCGGCCAGTTCCACGGGTAGGACGTTGGATTTCAGCTTGCTGGTGACCGTGATGCCTGCGTCTTTCGGATCGGGTTCGAGCAGAATGCGGACCTTCGCGAACTGCCGTATTCCCGCGTGTTGGCGGTCGAAAGTTCCTTCCTGTTCGACTTTCGCGGACATCGTTTCTCGATAGGTCACGCGCGGCTTGTGGGTTCGCATCTTGATGTGGAAGTCGCGTTCCATCCGCTTGCTGATGATCTCGAGGTGCAGCTCGCCCATACCGCTGATGATCGTCTGCCCGGTCTCTTCACTGATCTTGGCGGAGAAGGTCGGATCCTGCTTAGACATCACCCTCAGCGTCGCTTCCAATTTCTTGCGGTCGGCGGAGGTCTCCGGTTCGATGGCCATTGAGATCACCGTCTCCGGGAAGCGGATCGATTCGAGCAGGATGCCATTGGCCTGGTCGCACAGCGTGTCGCCCGTCACGGCGTCCTTGGGGCCGACGACGCCGACGATGTCTCCCGCAGAAGCCTCGTCCAGTTTCTCGCGCGAGTCGGCCTCCATCCGCCAGAGCTGGCTGATCATTTCCTTGTCGCCCGTGCGCGGATTGAGGACTCGCGACCGACTCTTCATCACGCCCGAGTAGATGCGCACGAAGTACAACTCGGAATGCTCGTCGGCATGAATCTTGAAGACGAGTCCGCAGAACGGCTCGCTTTCGGAGGGCTGGCGGACTTCGATCTTGTCGGCCTTCTTCGGGCTGGGATTCTTTCCCTGGACGGGCGGCACATCGACGGGGCTAGGCAGATACCGCACGATCGCGTCGAGGATCGGCTGCACGCCGATGTAGTCGAGCGACGAACCGCACAACACCGGCTGAAGCTGGTACGACACGACCGCTTTCCGTAGCACGCGGATGATCTGGTCTTCCGGGAGATCGCCGGTTTCGTCGTAGATCGCAAAGGCTTCGTCGTCGATCAGGGCGATCGCATCGATCAGCTTGCCGTGCCATTCCTCGGCCCGCAGTTGTTCGTCTTCGGGGATCGGTTGAACGTCGATGACCTTTCCCTGTTCCTCCGAGTTGAAGTAGAGAGCCTTCATCTGGACCAGATCGATGATCCCGCGAAAGCCCGTCGGGGTGGTGATCGGCCCTTCGCCGATCGGGATCGAAATCGCGATGGGGTTCGCCTTCAGGCGTTCGGACAACTGGCCGAACACCCGATCAAACCCCGCTCCGATCCGATCCATCTTGTTGATGAAGCAGACGCGTGGAACGTGGTACTTGTCCGCCTGACGCCACACCGTTTCACTCTGGGCCTCCACCCCTTCGACCGCGCTGAACACGACCACGCCACCATCGAGGACTCGCAGACTTCGCTCGACCTCAGCGGTGAAGTCCACATGCCCCGGCGTGTCGATGATGTTGATCGTGTGTCCCTGCCACTGGCACGAAACGGAGGCCGAGTAAATCGTGATGCCGCGTTTCGCCTCTTCGGGGTCGAAGTCGGTGACGGTCGTGCCGTCGTCCACGTTTCCCATGCGATGGGTCACGCCCGCGTAGAACAGGATGCGTTCGGTGGTCGTCGTCTTGCCCGCATCAATGTGAGCGATGATGCCGATGTTGCGAATGTGGTCGATGGCGGAAGTCATGGGTGGTTGATGGTCGAGAGTGGAGGGTTGAGGGTGAAGAGTTGTCGTTCAAAGGATGACGGATCGTAAGAGATCAAGTGCGGACTTCCACTGACTCTCAACCTTCAACTCTCAACCTTCGGCGTACCGCCCGACCTTGTTAATCCGGCCGTGGATGTCGTTGAGGATCCAGTGGAAGGCGACGAGGTGAACGGACTCGACCAGCCCCATGTCGTCGAGTGGGACGTGCAGGTTTTTCTTGCCGAGCGGCTTCAACTTGCCGCCGTCATAGCCGGTGATGCCCCACGTCGTGAGATCATGCCGGTTGGCCCATTCGACGGCATTCAGGATGTTCGGGCTGTTGCCGCTGCCGCTGATTGCGATCAGGACATCACCGGGCGACGCGAAGTTTTTGAGCTGTTGGACGAAGACTTGATCGAAGCCCTCATCGTTGCCCCACGCGAGGATGTAGGGCGTGTTGTCGGTGAGGCTCAGCACCTTGAGCCGCTTCACGCCGTCCTTCATAAAGTCTTTGCGATCAAGCGTGCTCTTGCCGAGGTCTTCGCAGAAGTGCGAACAGTTCGAGCCGCTGCCGCCATTGCCGATCAGGAACACGAACCGACCGTGTTCGTAGGCCGAGTAGATCGCGTCGGCCAGCCCTTCAATCTGTGAGACATCGAGCGTATCGAAGGCCTCGGCGCAGCGTTTGAGGTACTGAGACGGAGTGAGTTGTGTACCGAGCATGTGTGAGCCTTGATGGTTAGTCGGATGGGCACTCTTGCCCGTCCGGCTGTTGGTTTTGGTGTTTGATCGTTGGCCTGTTCGAGAAGAGCGGACGGGCAGGAGTGCCCATCCTACAAATCAGCTCGCCGACTTCATTGCGATGACCTTGTCCAATTCGTCCTTCAGCCGTGGCAGGATGGCGTCATAGGGGAAGGCTCCCAATTCCAGCGGACCCTTCTTGAGATTGACGAAGTTTGGGCCGCACCACAGGCCAAGGTCGGCATCGTCGGTTTCGCCGGGTCCGTTCACGCGGCAACCCATGACGGCGATCGTGATCGCGTGATCCTTCGCGTAGGCCGTCATCTCCTTCACCTGCTGGGCGAGGTCGATGAACGCTTCGTTCTCGACGCGCGAACAGCTCGGGCAACTGATGATGTTCAGCGTCGGCAGACCATAGTCCACGAACGATCTGACGCGACCGGCCGCGATGTCGGCGAGGATTTTTCGACCGGCATCAATCTCTTCCGACTTGCGTGAGTTCGGGACCGTCAGCGACACGCGGATCGTGTCGCCAATTCCCTGCGAGATCAGTTGCTCGAACGCGATCCGCGTCTTGATGATCCCGTCGGGCGGCATCCCGGCCTCGGTCACACCGAGATGCAACGGAACGTCGGGTCGTTTCTCGGCGAAACGCTTGTTCCCCTCGATCACCTTCATTGGGTCCGAGTCCTTCAGCGAGACGCAGTACCGCGTGAAGTCGAGCGAATCGAGGAAGTCGCAGTGTTCCCAGGCACTCTCCAGCATCGGCGTGATTGAATCGGCGGGGGCGTACTTTTCCTTCTTGGCGGGATCGACCGAGCCGCAGTTCACACCGACGCGCATCGCACAGTCATGCTCGCGAGCGATGTCGGCGAGGTACTTCACCTTCTCCTGCCACGGCTTCTCCCGCTCGTGGTGGTAGAGATGTCCGGGGTTGTACCGCAGCTTGTCAACGTGAGGTGCGACGACCTCGGCCAGCCGATAGTTCTCTTGCAAATCGACGGCCAGATTGGCCTTCGTCTGCTTCCGAATCTCGACCAGCGCGGCGGCGTCTTTGGTGCTGTCCACGGCCACGCGAACGACATCGGCTCCCGCCTTGTAGAGGTCTTCAATCTGAGCGACCGTCGCGTCGATGTCCTGCGTGTGAGTCGCCGTCATGCTTTGCACGGCGATGGGATTCCCGGCCCCGATCGTGGCCGAACCAATCTTCACCGAGCGAGTCGGATTGCGCCGAAGTTCCACAGTTTCCTCCCTGACATTGCCAAACAAACGGACAACGACGACCAGCGGGTCGCTCACAAATGCCGGTTCAGACCGGATTGCAGAAGTCCCATCAAAAAGCCCTTCGCGGACGGGCGGCATTGTCGAAAGGAGCCTGCCGTTTGGCAAGCCGCTGCGGCACGACTCAGCGGCATTGAGTCGGGGAGCGACAGTGGCCAGAGCGGACGCGAATGCGTGATCAAAAAGACGTGTGACCCATCGCCGATTGTCTTGGGCGGAGAGCCAGAAAAAGCTTACCCGTCGAAGCCTGACGCGCAAGCGAAAGACGCTCGACATCCGAACCTTCGCTTGCGAGTCAGGCTTCAATTGCCGGAATGACAACTTCTGCAGTCCACCTTGGGGAAGGAGACCTTCGGGCGGGCGTTTCGGCGGAATCGAGAGACCCGCGCCAAACAGGAGTGGAGGCTCGCGCCGAGCAGTGTCCGCGATCCTGCATCTCGAATGGACGCGTTAATTTCCACAAAACCTTTGCGACCGGAACAGGCGTTCGACACGAATGCCATGTTTCTTTTTTGCAACCTGCCGAACGTGACCTAGGTTTGCTTGGAGAGGCTGGACTGTGTCGGTTTTCCGTGAGTTCGGTTTCCTCCTGTTGTTCCCCCCGAACAACGCTTTGCCCGATGAAGAATCCCCCGTTCGGAGTTCACACAAGATGGCTGCTCCCAGTTCCGCTCCTCCTCGTGGACGTGGTCCCTCAACTGAGTTGGACTTTGAGAGTCTCAAGCGGCTCATTCACGGCAAGCTGGTCGAGAAGCTCGACCTCTCGCGCTTGGGTGACTTGCAGGGCGACACGTTGCGTCGCGAGATTCGACTCGTCGTCGAGCATCTGTGTGACACCGAGAATCCCGCGCTCAATCGTTCGGAACGCGAGCGACTGATTGAAGAGGTACTCGACGAAACATTTGGCTATGGCCCGCTGGAGATTCTGCTGAAAGAGCAGGGCGTGGCGGACATCATGATCAACGGCCCGAAGAACGTCTTCATCGAAAAGAACGGGCGCATTCAGCGGTCGGAAGTGACCTTCCGCGACAACGCCCACCTGATGCAGATTCTCGACCGGATCGTCTCGCGCATCGGTCGCCGGTGCGATGAAACGTCGCCGATGGTCGATGCTCGACTGGCGGACGGTTCCCGTGTGAACGCGATCATTCCGCCACTGGCCCTCGATGGTCCCTCGTTGACGATTCGGCGATTCGGGTCGAAGCCGCTCGGCTTGGAAGACCTGATGAAATTCGGAGCCTTCACGCCCGAGATGGCACTGTTGTTGGAAGGGGCGATCAAGGCTCGTTTGAACATCATCATCAGCGGCGGAACGGGTTCCGGAAAAACGACGCTGCTCAACACCTTGTCGAGCTTCATTCAGAACGATCAACGTGTCATCACGATTGAGGACGCGGCCGAACTCCAACTGCAACAGGACCATGTGCTGCGACTGGAGACGCGACCGCCGAACATTGAAGGGAAGGGCCGTGTGACCGCGACCGATCTCGTGAAGAACGCCCTGCGAATGCGACCCGACCGGATCATCATCGGTGAGTGCCGCGGTCCCGAATCACTCGACATGTTGCAAGCCATGAACACGGGCCACGAAGGCTCGATGACGACCATTCACGCCAACACGCCGCGCGACTGCATGTCGCGATTGGAAACCATGATCGCGATGGGGGGCGTGGAACTGCCGATCCGCGCCTTGCGCCAGCAGTTTGCCGCCGCCGTCGATCTCATCGTGCAGGTGCAACGTTTACAGGGCGGTCCGCGCAAGCTGACCTACATCACCGAAGTGCTGAACATGGAACAGGACCAGATCGTGATGCAGGACATTTTCTTGTTCAAACAAGACGGCATCGACGAGAACAACCGAGCGTTCGGTCACTTTGAAGCGACCGGTGTGCGGCCGCAGTTTATGAGTCGTCTCGAAGGTGCGGGGGTCAAGCTGCCGTCGAACCTGTTCGCGGCGCGGCCACTTGGTAAGTAAGGCGTGTGAGCCGCAATCGTGGGTGGTGTCGGCGGAGTTCGACACGATGACTTCTCGTAGGGTGGGCTGTGCCCACCTCCATCGGTTGTGGAATGGTGGGCACAGCCCACCGCACATCAACTCCGTGTTTTGTGGAGTCGGAAAAACTAGCCCGACGCGCGAGCGAGGGCTGGACGTTCGATGAGTGCGAAGCCCTCGCTTGCGCGTCGGGCTAGTTTTGAAATGGAACACTGGTTCCGAGTATTGAGTTCGTTCAATTTTCAATCGTGACCGGGAGTGGATCAGATGGATCCGATCTGGATGATTTCGGGAGCTGCATTCATTGGTGCGGCAGCACTGGCCTCGGCGATCTACACGATCGTCAACGAGGCGAGATCGACGCGCGCCGAAGACCGGCTCGATGTCTTGGCTGGCAGCAAGACGGCGGAAGCGGAAGTCACGCGCAGCCTGGTCAAGCAGGACAGGGTGGGCGGCACGAAGGCCAAGCCGTCGGCATTCGGCAAGTACTCGAAAAACTTGGGGAAATGGGGCGAGTTCTTGGAACAGGCCGACTCCCCGATCGACCTGCAATCGCTTCTCTTGATTTCTTGCGGCATCGGTTCGTTGGGAGCGATCGCGGGGGGCGTGCTTCAATCGCCGACGCCGCTGTTGCCGGTTTACTTCGCCATGCTCGGAAGCCTGCCCACGGTGTGGTTGGTGTTCCGACGCAAGAAACGATTCGCCAAGTTCGGTACTCAGTTCCCCGACGCACTCTCGTTGTTGGCCCGGGCACTCCGCTCCGGCCACGGCTTGAACTCCGGGATGCACATGATCAGCGAAGAAATGCCCGCACCGATCGGGCTCGAATTTCAAATCGCCTTCGAGGAACAGAACCTCGGGATTCCGGTCGAACAGACGCTGAAGAACATGATGAAGCGGATGCCGAACCTCGACCTGAAGTTCTTCATCACGGCCGTTTCGATCCAACGACAAACGGGCGGTGACCTCGCCGAAATCATCGACAAGATTTGCGAGGTCGTTCGCGAGCGGTTCAAGATTTTTGGAATGATCCAGGCTCTGACCGGCGAAGGCCGTCTGAGTGGAGCGGTGCTGATGGGTTTGCCCATCGCGCTGTTTCTCGCCGTCTACAAGCTGAACCCGGATTACGTGATGCTGCTGTTCACGCATCCCTTCGGCAAGAAGATGGTCGCGGGCGGGATCGTGCTGCAAATCTTGGGAGCGGTGGTCATCAAGAAGATCATCGACATCAAGGTGTGAGACGGGAAGGTCATTGGTTCAGGCGAGCGGTTACGGCTCTCAACAGGCGGCTCTTCCTCACGCGGCACAAAGTGAGAGGTTTCCGAGCGGGGGGCTTACGCCCAATGGCACTCACTTTGAAAAGTAGTAGGCACATTCCATGTGCCGTAACCTGCGAAATGCGGACGGCACACGGAGTGTGCCTGCTACTTTGCGGGCAAAGTGAGTGCCATTGGGCTTACGCCACCCCGCTCAGACATCTCATCACTGACCGCGCGAGGTATCAATCCGCCACCTTCGACACCACCGCGCCCGGCAGCGGCAGCGCCGACTTCGGACTGACCGCGTGGAAGTCTTCGCCGACAGCCGTCGCCAGCGTGGCGGCGATCTGGCTGAGCGAGGTCTCGACATCGCTGCGCACTCCCAGCGGGGGCGTGTCGGGACCGAGGATCGCCGACCAGATGAACTCCGCCCCTTCGATCTTCGCGCCGTGATCGGTCCAGTCGCGGATCGTGCTGCCGCGACCGTGATCGGGACCGATCACGATCGTCGTCTGGTCCTTGTATTCGGGCAGCGACTGCACCAGCTCCCAGACGCGCCGGACGAAGGCGTCCGCGCGGTGAGCCGCATTCAAATAGCGATCATAGCGCCGACCGTGCCCCCACTCGTCCGTCTCGCCCAAACCAATGAAGAACACACGCGGCTTCTTCCGCTGGAGATATTCCGTCGCCACTTGAAACGTGATTGAGTCGATCTGGTTCCCCGGCCACAGGACAACCGTGTCGTCGATCAGCTCGTTGAGCATTTTTTCGTTGGGCGTGAGATCGCTGCCGGGGATCGGAGTGATCCCGGCATGGACGTACACGCCACTTCGCTCTTGATTGATGATCGACGGAAACACATCCCACGTCGCGACGGCGGCGACGCGCCCTTCAAATCCGGGCCGCCGATTGAGGAACTCCAGCACCGTAACGTTCGGGTTCGGAAACTTGTTGTTCGACGTGATTCGCTCATCGTCGGGATAGCCGACGAACATCTCGCTGTAGCCGGGGTACGAGAATTTCATCGTGTTCGCGATCTTGGCCGGAGCCTGCTTGGTCGCGTCACCAAAAATCTGCCCCTGCTTCGCCATCACCGTCCAGACGAACGGCAGCAGCACTTCGCGCCGCGCCACTTCGTCCTCGCGCAGAAACCGTTTTTTCACCCCCTCGACATCCGCGACCCCCGCATCCTTGCTGATGAACAGTGACTGTGCCCCGCCGAAGAACTCCTGCCAGCGAAAGCCATCCCAGGTGATGTAGATCACGTTGCGACTCGGGCGCGGCCCCGCAGACTGCGCAGCGGCAGGCTCGATGGCCAAAAGCAGCCACCCGGCCAGAACCAGCAGACTCAAGTGACGACGGAGCAACATCAAAATGCCTCCCAATCCAATGATTCACGAACGCCCGAAGTCCGGCTAACAAAGCGATACCCCCGCGAGGTCGAGATTGACGCCGCGTCGTTTAACCGCGTGGGCAACGCCCCGCGCGTCCAGCGACATGGAATCGTGTTTCGCCGCACGTCGCGCGGGGCGTTGCCCACGCGGTTAAACGAGTCAGTTCTGACCGCGCGAAGTATAAGCCGGACTTCGGCAAGAGGGCTTCGGCAAGAGGGTACTGAGTGCGACGAAGACAACACTCGCGCAGCAGAGCATCGCGAACCAGTCGCCGAATCGGACGTACAGGCTCCGTCGCGGATCGAGCGGCACCGTGTGAACGAGTGCCGCGTTGAGTTGCCTATGCCACGCGCCCGTCTTGGGATCGCGAGCCGACGTGCGCGGTGGGAGCGGCGCGTTCAGCCTTGCGTCACCATCAATGAAGACTTCGGGATCGAGGATCGCGCCGTCGCCGTCGATGATCGCGCTGATCCCGGTGTTCACCGCGCGGACCAGCGGCGTTCGGCATTCGACCGCCCGAAAAGCGGACGTGATGAGATGTTGATCGAGTTCGCTCGACCCGTGGAACCAGCCGTCGTTGGTGAGATTCACGAGCAGGCTGAGTTCCGTTCCCGTGTCGTTGTTCGTTCCCGCCGCGACGATCCCGCGCACCAGATGCGGCACGGTGTCTTCAAAGCAAATCACCGGTGCCATCCGCCACTGGCCGTATTCAAACACCGCCGCCCGCTCGCCTTTGTCCAAGCCCCCCGCATCGCGGAACGGCGTGAGGTTCATCAGCCACGGCAACGACTCGCGCAGTGGAATGTATTCCCCGAACGGCACGCGGTGCAGCTTGTCGTATCGTCCCGCCAGGCCGACATCGGGCCGTACAAAGGCGGCCGAGTTGAACTGCTTCAAGCGTTCGGGCGTCGCGACCGCCGTGTTCACTCCGAGAATCAGCGCGGCATTCGTGCGCAGGCTCTCCGTCGCCATCGTCTTGCGAACCCACTCGTCGCGCCACACCTCCGGCTTGATGTACGGAGCGATCTCGTTGAGCTGTGCGTCCGTCATGTCGGCCGGCGCGAGGAACAGCGGAAACGGAAACATCGCCTCGGGCCAGACGATCACATCGGGCTGCTCCTTCACCGTCTGAGCCATCAGCCGCAGGTGCGTCAGAAAGACATCCTGCTCGGTCGGCTGAGTCGTTCGCAACGACGCGGTGAAGTTGCCTTGAATGAGCGCGACACGCGGGCCGGGTGTGAAGTTGGCCTGACTCCGCCGCACGTAGCCGTAGGTCAGCGTCGAACCAAACACCACGACGGTCGCCGCGATCTGAACGAGTTGTCCCAACGTCAGGCCCGTTGGCGTGACCGGTCCCGTCGAAGCATGAACCAGCCGGAACCGAATCAGCCAAGCATGAGGCACCAGCAGCGCGAGTGCGGCGGAACTCATCGCGATCACAAAGCTGACGCCATACGCGCCGACCAAGTCGCTGATCTGAATGAACTCCAACCAGCGGTATTGCGAGTGACCGAGGAAGTACCAGGCGAAGCCCGTCATCAAGTGAGCACGCAGGAATTCGAGACCCGTCCAGACGACCGGCCCCGCGACGGCGAGCGGCAGCTTCCAACGCTGGACCGCCACGCGCGCGACTGCGACAAACGCCACCGCGTACAGCGCGACGTATCCCGCCAACGCGGCCCACGCGATGGACATCGTCGGGTCGCCGAGTCGCATCCATTGCAACGTCGCCAACTGCCCGAGCAAGCTTCCGCCATACACGGCCGTGTACATCCAGCGCACGCGCTGCTCGACGCGCACCAGCAATAGCAGCGGAACCAACGCGACCCACGCCAACGGACTGGCGTTCACGGGAGTGAAGCAGGCCCACAGCAGCGCGGCCGACAACAGCGACATGCTCCACGCACCGAGGCTCCCGGTTTGAAACCGCCGCCCTTCGTGAGTCCTCCGCGCCGCAGCGATGATGTCCAGCACTGACCGGTTCACATTGGCCTCGCGCCGAGTCGCTGCTGGGCTGAGCTGTTGCTGTCGCTCGCTGACAGATTGCTGATCAGCGGCCGTTTTCTTTTCAGGAACCATCGTCGCTCCGGACATGAATCGCGTCTCCTTCCGTGGAGAGATTGCTTCGACTTGGTTTTGAAGTTGAAGTGGGGTGGCCGGGGTTGGAGCGTCTTCGCGAAACCCCGGGGCTTCCTTCGCAAAGCCTCAGTCCAGCCCCGGCCACCCCACCGCGACTTGTCCCCTCGCCCCGGCCCCTTGCGGGGAGAGGGCTAGGGCGTTGTCAGCCCTAAATCTTGGGGGTAGCTGAAGTCGTGAGACTTCAGAAAATGTTGAACTCTCACGAGTTCGACTACCCCAAATTTAAGACCTGACAACGCACTAGGGTGACGGGGTCTTCGCTCTTCTGCTTCCCCGCCATCGGCATTGAGGTTGAACGGCCGATGGTAGTTCAAGCCCGCAAACGTGGGAACGGCGTTTCACTCTGTCGTTTAACCGCGTGGGCAACGCCCCGCGCGTCCAGCGACGTGGAGTCGTGTCTCGCCGCACGACGCGCGGGGCGTTGCCCACGCGGTTAAACGAATCATCTCCACCTGACCCCGACCTCCAAGACTACTCGCTCTCACCACGGGATCACTTCCAACATTTCCCCCGCGCGGTACTCCTTCGCTTCGCCGGACAGGAACGCCATCCCGTTCGCCGCGACGGTGCCGCACAAGTCGGACGAGCCATGCCACGGAACGAGTTTCACCGTGGCTCCCTCGGGCGACCACATCAGCTTCGCCGGGTGATACGTCGGCCGATCCGCTCGCGCCGAGTAATCCTGTTCGAGCCGAGCGGGCATCGGCCTCGGCAGCGGAGGCTGCTCGCCCATCAACCGCCTGATCGCCGTGCGAACAAACAACTCGCAACAGACCAGACTGCTGACAGGATTGCCGGGGAGACCGAAGACATACACAGACTCTCCGAGCGGGGAACGTGAGTCCCCCGGTTCTGCGGAGCAGCGCCGGATCGAAGAGCCGGGGGACTCACGTCCCCCGCTCGGAGAGCATTCACGCACGCCGAACCAGACCGGCTTGCCGGGCTTCAGTTCGACCTTGTGAAAGACTTCTCGAACGCCCGCTTCGGCGAGTTCACTCGGAACGAGATCGAGCGTTCCGGCCGAGACGCCTCCCGACAGCACGAGCATGTCGCACTGAAGTCCCTGCTGAATCTTGGCTCGCAGATCGGCGCGGTTGTCGCGGGCGATGCCGAGCGGGATGGGGATCGCTCCGGCCGCTTGCAGCAGCGCGACGAGCATCGGTTCGTTCGAGTTTCTGATCTGGCCCGGTCCCGGTGTCTCGTCGATCGAAACCAGTTCGTCTCCCGTTGCCAGCACGGCGACGATTGGGCGGCGGTGAACCTGCACCACGGCACGGCCGAGTTCCGCCAACGCTCCGATGCGTGCGCCGTTCAGCTTCATCCCCGCCTTCAGCACCACATCGCCCGTGCGGACCGATGTCCCTCGACGCACGATGTTGGTCCCCGGCGTGATCGACTTCGTCGTGACGTACACGCTGTTGAGATCGTTTTCCGAAAACGTCTCTTCGATCTTCACGACCAGATCGGCTCCCTCGGGGAGCGGCGCTCCCGTCATGATCTGCGTCGCTTCGCCGGGACCGACCGACTTCGAGGGGACTTGTCCGGCGGTCACGATCTCGATGACCTTGAGCGACACGCAGCCACTCGCCACGTCGTCGGCTCGCACGGCAAAGCCATCCATCAGCGACTTGTCGAACGGCGGCGAATCTTCCGGTGCCGAAACATCTTCAGCCAGCGTCATCCCCAACACGTCTGCGAGCGGCAGCGACACGGCCACCAACGGCGAAACGGTGGCCAACAGTTTGTCGAAGGCTTGAGTCAGGCTGAGCATGATCGAAGAGGCCCCGTCCGCGAGAGTGGCCTCCGCGCGAGGCCGGTCCAACACGGGCGGCATGATATACTCTGCGGGGCCGAAACTGACACATTTGAGGCCGCAGCACACTAACCCGAAGCGTAAGCGAGGATGTGAGTTCCGTCCTCGTTTACACTTCGGGTTAGTGTCAGTTTCGGCCGCGC
>JAYSQC010000280.1:0-8343 GCA_043721755.1 Schlesneria sp. | reverse complement strand
TACAAGTCGGGTTTCCTTTGTTTCCCTCGCTCACGCTGCGGGTTACTTGATCAAAGTGAGTGCCATTGGGCGTCAGCCCCCCCGGTTCTTCCACCGCTGGCTTACGCCCAAGAACCGGGGGGCTGACGCCGCCCCGCTCAGAGGTCTCATCGCTGACCGCGCGAGGTCTATTAACGCTTTAACACCACGCAGCGGCGATGGAGTTTGAGAGTCGCGACAGGCTGTGGCCATCCGGTTCCTGCGGAGTCGTGGTGAGGATCACGGCGAAGAGCTGTTGATCCGGGTCGATCCACAGCACGGTTCCCGTCGCTCCCCAGTGGCCGAACGTGTTTGGTCCGAGCAGATCGCCGAAGTTGGCACTGTGCGCGGGCCAGTTCAGCCGCCAGCCCAATCCCCACGGTCGGCAGCGTCGTTCGTCGCCGGGCACGTCGCGCATTGCCTCCAGTTGATTGCGAGTCGCGGCCGCAACGGCAGCGGGGCTGAGCAGTCGCCTACCGGCGCGAGTCGTTCCTCCGCGAAGCATGAACTGTGCGAACGCGGCCAGATCACGAGCGGTCGTCAGCAGTCCGCCCCACGGGGCACCGAGTTGTCGCCAATAGCGGCTGTTCCAATTCCACGTCGAGCCGTCTGCGTGATCGGCGGGGACGTGAACCGTCGGGATGCGAGCCGCTTGTAACACTTCACCCTCGAACCACTCGTCGGGCGCACCGAGAACCGTGTCGTTCATGCCCAGCGGTGCGAACAGCTCCTGTTGGAGAAACTCGGGGCACGAACGCCCTGTCACGCGCGCAATGACCTCACCCAAAATCGTGAAGCCCATGCTTTGATACTGCACACCGCGTCCCGGCGGAAAGGTGAGCGGTTCTTCGCACGTTCGTTCGACGAAGCGGCTCAGCGGCGCATTCGCCTGCCGCAGCGCGATGTTGTCGGGAAGCATGTCCGGCAAGCCGGACGTGTGCGTCAACAGATGGCGAATCTCGACGCCGTACTTTCCGTTCTGGCCGAACTCCGGAATGAAGTCGGTCACGCGATCAGCGAGCGTCAGTTGGCCGCGTTCGATCAGCAGCAACACGCCAGTGGAGACGATCGGCTTTGTGATCGACGCGACGAGAAACACCGAATCGTCTCGCAATGGAGTTGCCTCGCCGGGCGACTGCCTCCCGAGATGAACCGGGCCTTCCACGGAGTTGACTGTGCCCGAAGCCAGCGCGACGGAGGTCAGAGCATTGGTGCGGCACATCTCGTCCGCCAAACTCATCGCCGCGTGCCAGCGACCGCTGTGCAAAGTCTTATCTGCGGAGTCGACTCGATTGCGCATGAGGGGACTCGTCGAACGGAGGGGACGTTGTTAACAGGCTGATATACTTCGTGCGGCCGAAACTGACACCTTTGACGCTGAGTCACACTAACCCGAAGCGTAAGCGAAGAGGTGAGTTGCGTCCTCGTTTACACTTCGGGTTAGTGTCCGTTACGGCCGCGTGAAGTATCGGTCCGTAATGATATTGGGAACTCGTTTGACTCCATCATCTGACTTTGCGATGTGCAAAGAGGTCTCGTTCCTGATTTGTACTCCGCGCGGCCAAGAATGAGGCCCTTGCCTCGTTTAACCGCGTGGGCAACGCCCCGCGCGTCGAGCGATGTGGAACGCTGTTTTGCCATTGACGCGCGGGGCGTTGCCCACGCGGTTAAACGACTCAGTTCCGGCCGCGCGGAGTATATAGTGGAACAACCCCAGACCATCGTTCAGGACCGGTTCGTCCTGTTGATCCGCAGTACGGCCACGAATCGACGTTCAGTGGATGAAGTCTCAGAGCGAGGCACACGAGAGAATCGTCTCGTTTAGGAACTGGCTCGCAATCACTTCCCGGTTTGACACTGTGATTCTGTGAGCGGCTGGGCGTTAGCCGCCGGTAGTTCCAACTCACAGGCAGCTAGCGCCCAGCCGCTCACGGGAAGTGATTGCGTGCCAGTTCCTTACCGGAGTGCCGCTTCGTGCCGTGCTGCTCGGTCACCTCGCGGGGCATTGGGAGGGAGCAGCCGTCTCAGGATCCGGGACAGGACGACCGACTGTTTCCAGGTCCATCGTCGGTGGGGCGGAGCCTCTTCACACCCAACACTCGTTCGATCAGAAACTGGCTGGCAAGGTGACTTCAAAGTTTAAGAACGCGGTCAGGGTTACTGGCGTGTTTGCACCCAACCTCAATGTGTCGAAGCCAAGGGTCGCGCCGCCAAGCCCTCCGTTAAAACTGTAAGAGACAACACTGGTGAACCTGTTCGACCCGATAAATGCGAGGTCGTCGCCAGCATTCAGCGATGCATCGAAATCCCCGATCAGTCGGCTATTTATCAATGTGAAAATGTCGTCACCGAGGCCGGTGCCAACGATTGAATCGCCACCGATATTGAGGCGGTCGAGTCTCACGCCGTCTGCGCCAGCACCAGTGACAATGTCGAGCGCTCCCAGTCGGGTCGTGGTCGTGACGCGGGTCAGTTCGACACGATTGGTGCCGTCACCAGAGTTGATTCGAATCACACCGGCGGTCTCGCTCTCGATAATCCCAATCTTGTCCGTCCCCGTGCCGGAGATCACTCGGATTCCGTCACCAAAGACAAGAACGGTACTTGAGACGGTGCCGAAGGCTTTTGTCTTGGACATCGATAGCAGGTTGTTGCCGTCACCGAGGTTGACATCCACCTTTCCCAGCGAGGTGACGTTGGTCATCGTCAGTGTGTCGTTGCCGGTCCCCAGCGTCAGGATCACGTCGTCGCGTGTGGTTGAGTCCGCAACCCGGATCGAATTCGTTCCCGCGGTATCCGTGAGTGTCAGATCGTCGGTGATGGTCAGGCTGGTGACGGTGATGGTGTCATTCCCGATTCCCGACACCACGTTCACATCGTTGCCAATCTTAGAGTTGCTGATCGTCACGACATCGTTGCCATCGCCGGAATCAATATTGATGTCGGTCGTGATACTCGTCGCATTGGAGACGATGGAGTTCAGAACGCGGATGGTGTCGTTGCCCAGTCCGCCCAGCACGATCACGTCCGCTCCGAACTTGCCCGTTACCGAAATCGTGTCGTTTCCATCACCACCGTCGAGCGTCACATCGTTGGCAATGGTCGTCCCCGAATGATTCAGGGCGACATTGTCATCGCCCAGTCCGCCGAGCACGGTCAGCGTGTTGACCACTCCAAAATCGACGGACGCCAAGCCATCAATCGTGGTCCCTGTCAGGCCTTTGGCCACCATGTGGCCGTTCGTTCCGACGGTCAGTTGTATTTGGTTGGCCACAGCATCACCTGTGAGCGTCAACACCCCGCCCGCCAGCACTGATGTGACATTACCCGCCAACAGCAGGCGGTCTTCCAGTCCCTCGAACCCCGAACCGAACGCTTGAGACTGCATGACATACTCCCACAAAAACAGACGATGACGCGATCACCCGTCGTTCCAAGGCCGCTCGCCCGGACCTCACCCTTTTCGGACTGGCTCGGTGGCGGTGATTCTCACCGTCAGGCTATCGACCGCGCCAATCAGTACAGGTGCGTTCATCCGATACGGGTCTTCGAGTGCGGTGTGTCTTGGGCAGACGCCGCCACTTCGGCAATCGTCACAACCGTCAGAGTCACACACGGAATCGCGACGGATGACGAACGACGCTCTTGGGCGTAGCCTGTTGCCCCGCGATGGAATTGTCTGGCGATTGCTCTGCGTTGCACCAATACAGATCGGCAGGAACGGCCCACACCAACCCGAAGCGTGAGCGAGGAAGATGCGTGGGGATGCGTGACGGTGGGAGTCGATTAAAACGGGGCATCAATGACTGGCGGGATCGTCGCCTTTCGCTCCGCGAAAGAACATTCTTTCGCGGAGCGAAAGACGACACTATTGTGGCTCCGTTCCTGAGTAGGTCCTCGACTGACGAAACCCGTCCTCGCTGACGCTTCGGGTTGGTGTTGTCCGCGCAGTCGATTCCGCCTCTGACAGCAGCGACGAGTTCACCTGCTCCCAAACCCAAGCGTTCTCTCGCAAACACTGGAATGAGTCGGAAGGAGATTCAGAATGAGAATGGCTTCACAAGTTGGAATAACTCGTCACGACACCGTTTGGCGCGAGTGCCGAACTTGCGTGTTGGCGATCCTCGGCTTGGCGGTATTGGAAAGCTTTGCGATCACGGACGTTGATCACGGCTCTGCCCGCAGCCTTGCGCTGGCGCAAGAAAAGAGTGCGGCCACTCCTCGCGAGAGGGAAGCGGTCGAGGTCAAAAACGCTCGTGTGATGCTGCTGGACCGCGTCACGCTGGCCAGCCCGCGCGCGGGAGTGTTGGCGTTCGTGGAACCGCGCGAAGGGGACACGGTCGAATCGAAGCAAGTCATCGCGAGCCTGGATTCGGAAGTGGCCAAAGCCTCGTTGATGATCGCGCGACACAAGGCGGCGAGTACCGTCGATCGCCGTTTCGCCAAGAAGGTCATCGCTCTTTCGCAGTCCGAGTTGGAGAGGGCACAGCAGGCGAACACGAATCTCAAGGGGTCCGGCACCTTCACTGCCATCGCTCTGGAGCAACTGCAACTGACCGTCGATAAGTCCACGCTGCAACTGGAGCAGGCCGAGTCCGAAGCGCGCGTCAACCTGCTCACCGTCGATCAATTGACCGCCGAGTTGAACACGTACGCGGTCGTCACCACGTTTGGCGGAATCGTGACGAAGGTCCATCGCTCGAAGGGAGAAGCCGTGGGTTTGGGCGACCCGATTGTGGACGTGGCCAACCTCGGCCGAGTCCGGGTCGAAGGCTTCGTCGGCGTCCAGGATGGCTTGCGAGTCAAACCGGGATCGGCCGTCGTGGTCCGTCTCGATCTGCCGAATTTCGAGTTGGAAGAGTCGCGTCGCGAGTTCAAAGGGAAGCTCGTGTTTGTCGATGTCGGGGTCGAACCGGTTTCAGGACAGATGCGAGTCTGGGCAGAAGTCCCCAATCCGGATGGCCTGCTGCGAGCCGGACTGCCAGCACGCATGACGATTATCGATCGAGCCGCCCGTTAACCCAGAGCGCACCTTGACTGACTAGCCCGACGCGCAAGCGAGGGCTTCGCTTTGATTTCACGCGAAGCCCTCGCTTGCGCGTCGGGCTAGTTGCATCACGATGCACCGAAAAGATCGGTACCCATTTGGGATGCCGAAACTCTTGCTGCTCGCCGTTAACAGCCCCCCTGACTTGAGCACCGTGCGGTTCCTCACCACTTGGTCGCGGCCGCGCGTTCCAGCGTGAAGACGATCGAGCCGTTGCGGAACACGGTCACGGTGCCCGTCGATTGGCTGACGGTGATGGCCATCGCCAGCGTGTGAGCCGTGATCGCGGCGGCGGTTTGATGCCGTGCGCCCAGCCCCGAGGGCAATCCGGGGGGAGCCGACTTGGGCATCAAGTACGTTCCGGCACTCATCACCGTTCCGTCGCCCTGCACGATGAACGCGCCGTCGATCAGCGCGAACTCTTTCATCGTCTCGGCCAAGCTCGGGTCGAGGACGTTGCGGAGGTTCTTCGAGTAGCCGTGAAACGGATTGAGAACCAACTGTTGAGCGTGTCGTTGCACGTTGCGCGCGTCGCCCACGACGAACATCGTGCCGACCGGATGAGCCTCGCGCCCTTCGGCGGCAATCTCCACGGCCAGCGACAGAACTCGCAGCACAACCGCCGGACGGACGATGTCCAAACCGCGACGGTTCTTTTCGGAGAGCATCGCTCGGAAATGAACTTCAGGTTTCGTGATCGTGATGCTGTCGAGGCGTCGGCCATCGGGACCGGTCACGCAAACCACGCTGTGCTTCTCGCTGAGCAATCCCTGGGACGCGGCCAAGAGCAAGCCGAGATTCGCGCGGTCCATGCGAGACAGCGTGGCGTGTAGTCCATCGAAGACGTGGGTGTCTTCGCGTTTGATCTCGAACTCATCGTTGTGTTCGGTCGTGACCAGCAGCAGCCGCCCTTTCCAGTTGGAAAGCGATTCCCACGGCACGCTCTCCAACCGATCGACGGCCAGCAGCAAGGCTTGCGCTCCGACAGACTCGACCAACAACATCGCCTGCTTGACCAGCGTCTGCGTCAGTCGCGGAATGCCCGCCGCGCGCGTCGGCCGTTGATCCGGTTGCAACCCCGCCTTCGCGAGCAGCAACGTGTCGATGGTCTTGGTGTCCTTCGCGTCGATCAGCGACTGACGGAACTCCGACAGCTTGAGCAACTCGGCCAGCGCGGCCAGCACTTCGACGTGCGTCTGCTGGAGCTTGCGGCCGATGACGAGCAACACGATGAGTTGCACGTTCTGGCCGGTGGGGACGCCGTAATCGACTCCCGAACGGCTGCGGCCCATCACGACGCGGAAGTCGCCTTCCCAATCAATGAAGGCGTGCGGCAGGGCGAAGTCATTCGCCACGAGCGTTTGAGCCGCCGCTTCACGCTCTTCAATCGCCTCCAAAACTTTGTCGGGAGCGATCCCATCGTCTTCCCAATTGGCCGCCTGAACCAGCGATCGAATCGCCGCCGCGCGAGACTTCGCCGTCAGCTCCACGATCCGCATCACACTGACCAGTTCACCCAAGTCCAAGGGGGTATCTCCCGTGCCGGTTTGACGAGTTTGCCAACTTTCAAATGGAAGGTTTTTGAGCGAGGTCGCCTTATAGTTCAGGCCCGCAGACCCCGCAACAGCGACTCTCTGAAACGCGGGGACATCGCCTTTTTCAACGTTGGGTGTGTGGAGTCTTCGAGTTCCAAACACGACGCTTTGATTCAAGTTTTGGAAGAGATTGCAAAGTGCTAATTGCAAATTGATAATTGTGGGGACGCTCGCAGCGCGGCTTTCGCTTCCAATTTGCATTTAGAAATTAGCAATTATCAATTTGCAATTGCCTTCCTTCGTCGGTCTGAGGCGCAGCCCTCGCTGGAGTCTTCTGAACGCAAAGCTCATCAGTTGGCGTGAGTCCACGCACCCGACCTTGTGACCGTCCACCGTCACTCGATTCCTCTTCCTACCGCTGACATTTGATAGAACCGGATTTCCGATGCCGTTTGCCTCTGCACTCTCGAACCGTCCGAACCTTGCTGCCGCCATTGACGAGACGAGTCGGGCGATCGCGGCCAGTTTGAATGGTGCCGCGCCCGACTTGGCTTTCGTGTTCGCCTCGCACCACTATGCGACACGCTTCTCCGAGTTAGCGGCGCAGTTGAAGCAAGCGCTCGGTGCCGGGCTGTTGTTGGGCTGCACGGGTGAGACGGTCATCGGCGGTGAGCGGGAGTGTGAGGACGGTCCCGCGTTGTCCGTCTGGTGTGCGGTTCTTCCCGGCGCGACGCTCGCGCCATTCGAGTTGTCATTCGAGCAAACCCCCGACGGCTTGCTCTGTACTGGGTTGCCGGAAGACCTCGCCGAACACCGGCTCGACACGCGAGCTGTCTTCCTGCTGGGCGAGCCGTTTACCTCGCAGCCTCAGACCGTGATCGATCTCGTGACGGATGAACTTCCCGGCGTGCCGCTGTTGGGTGGCATGGCCAGCGGTGGCGGTCCCGGTGTGAACCGGCTCTTCTTCAATGATCGGTTGCTCGAACACGGTGCCATCGGTGTCGTTTTGCGCGGCGGGCCGCGTGTGACGAGCATCGTGTCGCAGGGCTGCCGTCCCATTGGAACTCCGTTCGTCGTGACGAAAGCGGATCGGAACATCATCTTTGAATTGGGGGGCATCACTCCGCTCCAACGCTTGCAGCAGCTCTACCCCGAGCTCCCGAAACGCGATCAGGAACTGGTCGAACGGGGCGTCCATCTCGGAGTGGTGATGAACGAATACCAAGACAGCTTTCAGCGCGGCGACTTTCTGATTGTGAACGTCCACGGAGCGGATCGCACCAGCGGTGCATTGGCGACAGGCGGACTGATGCGTGTCGGTCAAACAGTGCAATTCCACATTCGCGACGCCGAAACCGCCGATGAAGACCTGCGGCATCTGCTCGACTTGCATCGCAACGTCGAATCGAATTCTCGGGGCGCGCTGCTTTTTAGTTGCAACGGTCGTGGATCGCGGATGTTTCCGGACCCGAACCACGATGCTCTCGCGGTTCAGCAATGCCTCGGGCCGATTCCCTTGGCGGGTTTTTTCGCGCAGGGCGAGTTGGGGCCAGTCGGAACCAAGAACTACATCCACGGCTTCACCGCGAGCGTCGCGCTGTTTGAGGACGCCTGACCTCGACTTTTGCCACATTGGGAGTGCGGGGATTCATCACCGCTTTCTGTTCTCTGCCTTCGTTCCGATTTTTGGAAGACCACCGGTTCACGGTGCCATTCAAAAACTCCGAACCAATCCAGAAAGGA
>JAYSQC010000279.1:0-28563 GCA_043721755.1 Schlesneria sp. | reverse complement strand
GTCGGACGGCAGAACCCCTGGATCTCCCTCTATGACCCGGCTCGAAAGACCTTGCGCGCCGCGGAGCGTTTCTTGAAAGAGAATGTCAACGTCGCTTGGCAATACAGTGGCTGGGTGACAGGCGGCGATGTGGCCTCCACGAATGAGATCGCACCGGGCGCGGGGGCTGTGGTACGGCGTGGCCTCACAAAAGTCGCGGCCTATCGTGACGAACTCGGCGTCATCCACGAGTGTTCGGCCGTCTGCCCACACCTCGGTTGCATCGTCGATTGGAACCACAACGAAAGCACCTGGGACTGTCCCTGTCATGGTTCACGATTCGACAAACAGGGACACGTCCTGTGCGGCCCGGCCAACAGTGACCTCGCCCCAATCCGCGAGGTTTGAACGCCGACCTCTCTTCGCTCAAGCTAGTGTTATGTCACGTCTTGAAATGGGGGTAGCCGAACTCGTGAGAGTTCTGGCCTTTCTGAAGTCTCACGACTTCAGCTACCCAAAAACTGAGGGCTGACAAAGCACTGAGGTGCCCTCACGGCTCTTCCCCGTTTCCACGTAGGGTGGGTCGAGTCTTCGAGGCCCACCGATTGCCTTACGGGCTGTACATGATCAATTTCCGAGAATCGCGTGTTGCGTCGCAATGAGAACGGTGTCCGCTCGACCAATTTGAGAGCCCTCCTCATTCGCGCTCGCTTTGATTCGCGCGGAAATCAATTGGGTCCGCGCGAATCAAAGCGAGCGCGAATGTGAAGGCGAGGCGGTGATGTCCAAGCCTTGGCGAGTGGACAATGGTCGCTTCGCGACGCACGACTCTCGGACGTTGTTGATGCACAGCCCCTTACAGTGGGCCTCGAAGACTCGACCCACCCGACGAATGGCCCAACTGGAAACTCGCCGGAGCCGTGGGGTGCCCCTCCCAACCGGTTGAACCGGCATCGGCCACGGGAAGTTGCTTCGGCAAACGATGCAATCAAACTTCCCCACAGCGCGGCCATCCGTCCGAGCCGACAACCAAGGCGGAGGAGTTTGCGCGCGAAGGACCGTGTCGAGGAAGGTGTCGGGGGAGCGTCTGGTTGTAGCGATCACGCCGAGTGTGACCGTTCACAATGGAAGAGATCCCGACGGGAAAAGAAGTGCTTGACTCGCCAAGGGCGCGTCTTACACTGGCCGCCGTCTCACCGAGAGCAGGCGGTCGATGGTTCCGAGTGAATCGGGCCGATCTCTTCCCGAAGCCACTCTCGACCCCGCGATCCCATCCGTCAGGCTCGTTGCTCGTCACGTCTCCGTCCGAAGGAATCTGTCATGGCCGCCAACCCCAATAAGCCGGGTCCCGTTCACTACGCACTCGTGGTCTTCGTCATCAGTACGGTGGTCTTGGGCATCACGACCTATATGTTCCATCGCGAGTACTCCGACCGCGCGGCCAAGATCACCGAACTCGAAGGCAAAACGGGGACGCTCAATCAAAGCATCAAGAAGCAGGATGACGAAATCCAGGCTCTCACCAATCAAACCGGCAACAAGTTTGAGGTGAAGTTGGACCCGTCTAATCCCAAAAACGCGACCTCGGTCGTGGGGGCGGCCTTCGCCGACATGGAACGGTTCGGCAAGGACTTGGCCGGCACGACCTACCAGCAAACGTTGCAGAAGCTGCGTGAAGCGGCCGATGCGTCCGTGGCCGATGCCGCCTCGAAGGCCGCTCAAGTCGCCAGTTTGCAGAAGGATTTGAACGATCTGCGCGATCGCCTGAACAAGCAGGTCGATACGCACCGATCGGCTCAGGAAAAAGCGGAAGCCGATCTGCGAACCACTGTCGCGTCACGCGACGAGAAGCTGAACGGGAAGCAGGTCGAGATCGATCGCTTCAAGGCCGAGAACAACCAACTCGTCGGTGAGTTGGCTCAGGAAAAAGAAGGCCGCGAAAAGGAACGCAAAGGCTTGCAGAACCTGATCGGCCAGCTTGAGACGCGCATCGATGTCATGCGAGAAAGGATCGACACGCTGGAAGGAGTCAGCTTTGAAGTCGCTGACGGGCTGATTCGCCGTGTCGAAAACGCCAGCAATTCCGTCTGGATCGATCTCGGCGAAGCGGACGGTTTGAAGACCCGGATGACCTTCAGCGTCTATTCCAAGGAAAGCCAGGGAGTCGGACGCGGTGCGGAAGATGTGAAGGGCAAGATCGAAGTGACCCGCCTGCTCGGTGCTCACATGGCCGAAGCCCGGATCGTCGAGAACGATCTCTACCGCCCCATCGTCCCGAACGATCTGATCTACACACCAATCTGGAGTCCCGGTTTGGTCGAGAAAATCTCACTGGTCGGCATGGTCGATCTCGACAACGATGGCAAGAGCGACCGCGAGCAATTCAAACAACTCATGGCGGTCTCGGGTGCCGTCCTCGATAACGAAATCACGGACGAAGGCGAGCGGCTTCCCGCCGACGGGAAGATTACCGTTCACACGAAATTCCTCGTGCTGGGCGATGTCCCCGATCCAACGACGTTGATTTCCGAGAAGGACAAGGCGATCAACCAAAAGATCACCGGCCACCTGTTCGAACTCCGTAAGGAAGCCCGCGCCAATGGCGTGCGGATCATCAAGATCAACGACTTCCTCGCTCACGTTGGCTTTCAATCCAAGCGACGCCTGTTCCGACCGGGTGATCAACGACCGTTCAGCTTGAAGGCGGGGGTCACCAGTACTTTGACCAACGACTCCGGCGGTGACCGATCCTCGTCGGGGACGACTTCGGCCCTGTTCGGAAAAAGCAAATCCGCCGCTCAACAAACCTCGTCCGGAACGGCCAGCAAGGTGTTCGGCGGCGGCAAGTGAGACGCCTCGCGATGGCAGGACATCCCGCCTGAACGGGGTCCAGAACAGCCACGCCAGACGGGGACCGAATTCAATCCATCAGGACCGTACGTCACACGACGTGCGGTCCTTTTGTTTGTGGGCTGTATGGCGATAGACCTCGCGCGGCCAGAACCGACTCGTACTACGAGTTCTCGAAATGTTGTTGGGCTGCGCGCATTTCGCGCCTCCTGAAAGTAGCCTTCATCGCTCCGCGTGAAGGAAGCCGATGAGAATTGGATCGTCAATCATGCCCATCGACGTTGGACTTGCGCTCGGCTTCCTTCACGCGGAGCGATGAAGGCTACTTGGGTTGCGGCTTCGCCGCGTCGTTTAACCGCGTGGGCAACGCCCCGCGAGTCGTGTGGCAAAACCACTTTTCACGCTGCTCCACGCGCGGGGCGTTGCCCACGCGGTTAAGCAACGCGGCGTCAATCTCAGCCGTGCGAAGTAGACAACGAATGAAAGGCTGATCGTCTCCACCCGTCAGCGCGCGCGGCGGGCGACACCCCAGTACGTCTTCGCATCGACCGTGACCAGCTCATTGAACGCCCGCACGATCACTTCGCGACCGTAGTCCAAGCCTTCAAATAATCCCGCATCGTCGCCATCGGTCGGACCTTTTGCCTGCAAAGTCATCCACACCTGGCCGAGTCCATCCGCTTGGCCACTCGCCTCGCCCGCCTCAAGGTCGTGGCGAAACTTGACCGTCAGCGAACCACGTTCGGCATCGAGCGGCACTTCCCACCGCGCCTTGTAGCCTTCGCACTCGATCCCGAGTGACTTCAAGGGGACCGGCTGCCAGAGGCGGAAGAACGACCAGTCTCCCGGCGTCATCCAGACGGTTCCCTGCGGGATGCGGTTGGTGTAACGAACCGACCAGCGTCGCGGCAAGATTTCTTTATGAGCGTGATGAGCCACATCGCGCACCGCATCGAGCGCCGCGACAAAGCCGTCTCGAATCGTCTCATAACGGGGATACCGTTCGCCCTGATGGCCGAGCCACCCGAAGGCGAAGCCGCGCGTCGTCAGTCGCACGGCACGGTCATTCATCACGTTGCCGATCTGGCGATCATTCGACTTGGCATCGTCGCCGACCGTCTGCCACGAACCGGACCATTCGGGGCCGAGCCGTTCTCGCAAGTGATCGGCATCGACATCAAACCGCTCTCGCCCCTCGACGAACTCGACCCCCAGCCAACTCTCGACGAGCGGCGGATGAGCGTACTCGGGCGGCGTTACGTCCGAGCCAGCAACACGAAATCCAGTTCGCACGGGCAATGTCGTCGGCATGGAAGTCCTCGAAAACAGGAAGGCGGTCAAACCGTGACCGAGCGGGCCGCAGTCTACTGGTCACATCCTGCTGCCGCCAGAACCTGTAATCGCGCAACAGTCCACTCACACACAACCTGCTCCGGTCAGTCAAACCGCGCGGAATGGACAATTCGCGACAACACTGCCGGGACGTGGCGTTCCCTCAACAAACTCCACGGTGAAACTGCCGGTGTCCGTCTTCGGACACGAGCGGATCGAAGGCCGCACAAAGAAGAAGTGTGACCACAGATTTCACCGATGGGCACAGATCAGTCGAAGAGGGAGCGTCGTGGTTCCTTGCCCCCCCATCTCCCCGTCTTGGAGAGTGAGGGCAAGAAACGGCGACGCTCGTTGGCTCCTTCGTCGTCTTGTCTGTCTTATCTGTGCCCATCGGTGAAATCTGTGGTCACACTTCTTCCTTCTTCTTCCTTCTTCAATGGGATTGAGGCCAAACCCGCGACAGGCTTTCCGTGGTGAATCATCCGGGATAGCAAAACCGGACTTCGGGCCTGCGTGAGCCAGTGGCATCAGTCCACGAATACGAACTCATTTGTCAGCAGCAGTGCCTGCGCGAATTGCTGCCACGCGGTCGGCGATGGCTGCGGCCCGAGGAACTCCATCGCCAGTCGCTCTTCTGAGACCGTCGGTTCGCGTGAGAACAGGACGCGGGTCAGATGCCTCACGCGCGACAACGTGTCTGGCTCGCGAGTCACGTCGTCACGTTGGACGATCAACTGCGAGACCGTCGCCACCAGCGGCCCGTTCATCAGAAAGAGGGCCTGCGGCGAGACCGTGGTCGTGTCGCGCGAGGCACTCGTCGCGGCGAGGCTCGGGAAATCGAACACGCTCAGCAGGCTCGGTGGGTCGAGGCGATCGAGCGTCGCGTAGACGGTTCGTCGTGGATGAAAGCCTCCGTCCAACATCGGTCGCGCTGGACCACCGAGTCGGTCATCAAGCTGCCCCGTGACGAACAGCAGCGCGTCGCGCGTCGCTTCAAAATCGAGCCGCTTCCGATTCGCATGAATCATCAGCCGGTTGTCAGGATCGGCATCGAGACCACTCGGCGGTTGACTCGACTGCTGGTAGACGCGGCTTGAAAGCAAGAGTCGGTGAAGGCGCTTGAGCGACCAAGCTGGACTCGCCCGACGCGCAAGCGAGGGCTGCCCGTTCAACTGAGGTAAGCCCTCGCGCGCGCGTCGGGCTAGTATCCGATGATCGCCGACAAACTCCCCGCTCAACCAATCCAGCAACTCGGGATGCGTGGGCGGGTCGCTTCTCATGCCAAAGTCGCCCGGCGTGCGAACGAGTCCCGCGCCGAAGTGGTGTTGCCAGACGCGATTGACCATCACGCGCGCGGTCAGCGGATTGGAGGAATCGACAATCGCGCGCGCCAACTCCAACCGACCGCTCCCTTGAGTGAACGGCTTCCGGTTGTCGCGATCAATCGCCGACAAAAACTGGCGCGGAACGGCGTCACCCAAACGATGCGGGTTGCCGCGTACAAAGACGCGCGGATCGAAGGTCTCACTGTCGTTGAGTACCATCGCACGCGGCGGTGATCCGGGTCCGCCGATCAGCCACTGCTCGACCTCTTTCAAGACCTTTTGGTACTCACCCTGCGACGCGCGGTCGGGCAGCAACGAGAGAAAGCCCCAGCCAAAAATGAGCGGCACGTTGGCGGGAGCCGCCTCGCCGTACAACTCGACCCGCAACTCTTCTTCATCGGGATCGTCGAGCCTCACCGGCGCGGGCCGCTTCAGAATCACAGCCTCCCGCAACACGGCCTGCCACTGGAGATGCATCGACTTCATCAGCTCGCCATACCGCGCGGCAACCTCGTTCAACGACGCGGGCGGTTGTTCACCGCAGACCGCTTTGACGACGAGCGGATTGGTCCGCTTTGTCCCCTCGCCCCCTGCCTTGAGGGGGAGAGGGAGAGGGTGAGGGGGCTGCTCTTGGCGGTGGCCTTCTCTTGTTCCCTCCCCTCGACGGGGAGGGTTAGGAAGGGGTGATGATTGAATATCGGGCGTCCCTCGCGCATCGGCCCCCCTCCCCGGCCCTCCCCGCCGAGGGGAGGGAGAAAGAGGAGCGTCGCTGGCGAGATCAGGAGCGTACTCACCGTTCGGCCCCCTCACCCTAGCCCTCTCCCCCGAGGACGGGGGCGAGGGGACCACGGTCGCGACGCGACGCTCACTGGCCCTCGTACTTACGAGCGTGCTGCACAGCGCCGCAGCATCGTTTTTGAATCGCTCTTCGGACAAAGCCGCCATCGCGAACCACGGCCCCCACACGGGGTGACTCGCGAGCAAATCCTGCTGCCCCTCAACCTTCCCCAAATACGCCTGCCAACGCACGATCATCGCCGGATTGAGGTCGCCCGGATCGGCGATCAGCATGAAGTCGTCGGTCGCGGGTTTCTCATTCGCAGCTTTCGCGGCGAGCAGATATTCCCCGACCCGCGTGCGTGCCCCTTCGACCAACGCGCCGTGCTTCTGCTGCACGAAGTCGTCGAGCTTCTGTTGTCGCAACGACAACTCGGCCGTGAAGCGGCGATAGTCGGGCGTGTCGTTCGGAGGCGCGAACAGCGGCAGCACGAGTGGCTCGGTCGTGCTGCGAAAGACGCCGTAGAGCGAGTAATAATCGGCGGTCGGGATCGGGTCGTACTTGTGATCGTGGCAGCGGGCACAGGTGACGGTGAGGCCCATCAACCCGCGTGTCACCACGTCGATCCGATCATCAACGATGTCGTGAACGTTTCCCATGAAGTGCGATCCGACCGTGAGAAATCCCAGCGCCGGTAGCTGTTCCGCATGGGTCTCGGTCCCCAACAAGTCCGCCGCCAACTGCTCGACCACGAACTGGTCATACGGCTTGTCTTCATTCAGCGATCGGACCACATAGTCGCGGTAGGTGTAGGCCCACGGATACGTCCGCTCCTCGAAGAAGACATAGCCCTTGGTGTCGGCGTAACGCGCCACATCAAGCCAGTGTCGTCCCCAACGCTCGCCGTATTTCGGTGACGCGAGCAACCGATCGACCAGCCGCTCGAAGGCATCCGGCGCGAGATCGGCGGCAAACTCAGCGACCTCATCGGGCGTCGGCGGCAGTCCGAGCAAGTCGAACGTCGCGCGACGAATCAGCGTCCGGCGGTCGGCGCGCGGCGCGAGCGTCAGCTCCTCCCTCTTTCGGAGCGGGGGACGTGAGTCCCCTGAATCGGCTGTGACGAGGATTGCCGCGACTTTTGAAAACCGCGCCGATTCAGGGGACTCACGTCCCCCGCTCCGAGTCACGGGAGATGACTCGCTGTTGCGATCAATCCGCTTCTCCAACACGAACCGATCGACCGGCGACTGCGACCACGAGTCCTCGGCAATCACCGGCACACTCGGTTTCGTCACCGGCTGAAACGCCCAATGCGTTCGCCACGCTTGAGCCTGCGCGGAACCAGCCACCTCGCGCGGCCAAGGCAACCCGAGTTCAATCCACTTCGTCAGCGCTGCGATCTGATCGGCCGTGAGTCGTCCGTTGGGCGGCATCTGCAATTCGCCGTCTCGCCGCACCGCGTGGATGAGCAAACTCGCCGATGCTTCGCGAAGAGAAACGACTTCCCCACGATCGCCACCCTTGAGCACGGCCGCGCGCGAATCGAGCCGCAGCCCCGACTCAGACTTCTTCTCGGAGTGGCAGTTCCAACACTGCGCGGCGAGAACCGGACGAACCTGCTTCTCGAAGAACTCAATCTGCTCGCGCGAAAACTCCGGCTCAGCGGCCGTGACGACAGAGATTGCAAAATGACAATTGATAATTGCCAATTGCAAAATGAGGGAGAGAAAACACCAACGCCCCCGCCTTCTCAATTTGCAATTTGCAATTACCAATTTGCAATTATCAATTCCTCGCCACTGCATTCAGCACCTCATTCCCCACCGCTCACTCATCCCCCGCCTGATCCCGAAAGACGCCTCTCCCCACGATCAACTTCCGGATCGAAGCCAACCGGTCGATGTCGTCGTCATCCACGATCTGCCCGTCGTTCCGATTCACATGCTTGGCGAAGGTTCTCATCCCGCGTGACCAGAGGAACACGAGCAACCCTCCCGCGACGACGAAATGCCCGGCGAGCAGGACGAGCAGGGCGAAGTACGGCGTGCCACTCTGTCCCGTATTCGATTGATGTACCAACGAGGGGAACGCCAGAACGAAGGCGGGACTAAGCCACCTCAACGACTCGATGAGGTCCGCAAACCCGCCCCATCCTCGCGGCTCAGGTGGCCATTGTGGACTCCAGCCACTGGGCACCAACAACGCTGAGATCAGGATCGGCAATACACACCACGCGACAATCAGCCCTAACGTGACGAGTGTCGCCTGCGTCTGCGAACGACGCCGCATCCCTTGATGGAAGCCGATCCAAGCAATCAGTGGCGGATAGATCGCCACGGCGAGCATCGCCGAGACGGCTCCGAACATGACCGAGCCTTGGGAATTGACGCCAAGTTGCCACCACGCGCGGAACACGTAGACCGTCGCGAAGGGGATCCACAACATCCGGATCATCCGCCAGACACCGGCAAACTTCTCGCGCACGATCGCCTCGCTCGACATCTGCGTCGTGAGCAGCACGTCGAGCGTTTGGCGAGACCGCTCCAGCCCGATCAAGGCCGTCGATTGCACGGTCAACACGAGCGCGGCGACAACCCACAACAGGCACGCAACGGCGGTGATGCCAACCCCGTTATCGTCGCGCGAGTAATCGGGTAGCAACATCCCGAACGCCACCGGCACCTCGATCGCCAGCAGCATTCGGATCAGATACCGCGTCGTCCCGAGTGAGCGTTTTGTTGTCTCACGCCACCGAATCGGGTCGTACATCGGCAGCGTGACCGACTCGTGAATCAGCACGATCCCCTTCGTCAATCGGTTCTGGTTCGCCTTCATGAAGAAGGCATCGAGCGATTTGAAGAGCCTCATGATGTAGTTCGACGGCTGCACGAAGGCCCGCCGCCACAACACGAGTCGCGCCGCGAACAGGCACGTCATGGAGAAGAAAACCATCGGCATGCTCCGCGCGACCGTCAGCGGAAACGGCAGGGGCTGTGAAGCGGTGGGCATCGCCAGCCACGGCCCGAACAGCAGGAAGACCGCTTCTCGTTCATCGCCGCCGTACTGCGTCTGGTCTCCAAGAATGCCCAGTGACTGGAAGTACAGGGAGAACGCACTCACCAATCCGAAAACATCGCGATGCCCACCTTGTGTGAGAATCAGGGGGCCGAGGATCACCGCTGCGCCGAGCAAGTACGTCGCGAGAAACGCCGCCGAGGTCGTGCGACACCAGGCCGAACACAGAATCGCGAACGCCCCGACTTGCACGGTCGTGACCAACAGCGCCCACGCGAGATTGATGACCTCGACGACTTCCACGCCACCGAGGCTGTACGCCACCGCTAGCAGCGGCATCGACAGCAACAGAAACGACCACATCGGCACGAGGCGTCCGAGCAGCTTCTCAAACACGATCGTCCACGGCCCGAGCTTCGTGAGGAGCAGCAACGCCAGCGTGTCGCGTTCCTTCTCGCTCGTCAGCACGCCGCAGGTCATCGCGGGCAGAAACAGGTACAGCCCGGCGAACTGCAATCCGGCAATCGCTTCAAACAACTCGCGACCGCGGCCGAGGATCGCGAACGAGTTGCTGTTCCAACTCCCCAACTGATTCCAAAACGCCCACAGCGTGAAGCCGTACAACGCCACCGCGTAGACGACACGAATCACGTATGTCCGCCGCCGCGCCGATTGCTCAGTCAGCTCCTTCGCGAGAAGCGGCAGGCCGAGGTTAAAGCGGGGAGCGTTCACGCCGTTTGCCCTTCCGTCAGCTTCATGAATGCCGTCTCCATGTCCATCACCTCAGGCTGGAACATGCGGATGCGGGCACCTTGGGCGTGGATGAAGTCGTGCAGATCTTCGACATCAAGCTGGCCTTCTTCGATACGGATCGAGAGCCGGTCCACTTGGTCATCGACTTGCGTGACGCCTGCCAACGCGCGAAGGCTCGCCACCAACGCGGGCGACTGGTGTGCGACTTGAACGTGGACGATCTTGAGGACGCCGAGACGCTGATAGATTTCCGCAACCGATCCTTCGGCCACCATGCGGCCAGTCTCGATGATCCCGATCCGAGTACAGAGTTGAGCCAACTCGTGCAGGATGTGGCTGGAGATGAGGATCGTCTTCCCCATCTCCTTCAGCGCTTTAAGCAACTCGCGCATCTCGATGCGCGCACGCGGATCAAGCCCCGAAGCCGGTTCATCCAGCAGCAACACGGCCGGGTCATGGAGCAGAACGCGAGCCAGTGACAGCCGCTGCTTCATCCCGCGTGAGAGCGAATCAACCTGCGAATCGATTTTATGAGTGAGGTCCGTCAACTGCAGCACATCATCGACAACGGCCTTCCGCCTCGACATTGGCAAACGGTACGCGGCGGCGAAGAAGTGGAGATATTCGCGCGCGGTGAGGTCTTCGTAGACGCCGAAGAAGTCGGGAACGTAGCCGATCTTTTCTCGCACCAGATGCGGCTTGGACTTGATGTCGAGGTCCATGATCTTCGCACGGCCCTCATAGGCCGGCTGCAACGTGGCGAGGACACGAATCGTCGAGGACTTGCCCGCCCCGTTCGGGCCGATGAACCCGAAAACCTCGCCCGGCGGAATCTGAAGCGTGATTCCTTTGACCGCTTCGAGCTTGCCGTACTTCACCCGCAGTTCGCGGACATCCACTGCCAGCATGGCTATCCCCCAAGTTGAGGCTTCAGGCCGCTTCGGACTACTTGATCACAGTCGGTTGTCGCCCCGTTTGATAGTCAGAACTGTCGGACGACACAAACCGATGAAGACAAAACTAACCACGGATGGCACTGATAACACAGATGAAGAACAGAGCGTTTTTGGTCTGTATCTGATCGGGCTTCTCATCCGTGAAATCCGTGGTTCCGACGCCTCTTCTTGGTTGCTGCTCATCGATCTCGTTCCACCGACGTTTTTCCGTCATTAGTACCGCGCGAGATCGCCAGCCTGAGTGAGGTTCATCCCCTGCACCATCTTCTGGGCTTCGACGACCATGAACCGCAGTTCACTGCCGAGGGCCATGAATTGCCAGCCTTCGGCAATGCGTTGCTGACATTGCTCGACGGTCTGGACGTGAATGCCGACCGGCGTGCCGCACTTCTTGCCAATGGCGAGAATGCGTTGGCACATCGCTTCGTGTTCGGCGGGCGTCGGGTCTTTGCCATCGGGACCGCGCATCTGCGCATTCAGGTCGTTCGGGCCGACGAAGATCGCATCGACACCGGGCAGGCTGTAGATCGCCTCCGCGTTCTCAACCCCTTCCGGTGACTCAGTCTGCAGGACGACAAGGATCTCATCGTTCGCGTACTTGAAATAGTCGCCCGCCGTCGCGTCGAAATTCAGCGCGTGCATCCCGCCCCCGACGGACCGATTTCCGGTTGGCGGATACTTCGCAGCGGCGATCGCGATCTTCGCCTCTTCGACCGTGTTGACCATCGGCACGACGATGCCATGCGCTCCGGCATCCAGCACGCGCTTGATGTAGTCGTGGTCGCCACGAGGAACCCGCGCGAGACACGTACACCCCGCATCGGCCACCGCTCCAAACAACTGTCCCGCGCTGTCCCAACCAATCGGCGAGTGTTCCAAATCGACGGTCAACCAATTGAAACCGACACGCGCCATCAGTCGCGCGGCGAAAACGTTGCCCAAGGACAACCATGTCCCGACTTGAGGTTGTCCGGCCTTCAAAGCCGCTTTGACAGGATTACGTCGCATGAGTCTCTCTATCAGAGGAGGAAGCGGAAACAGGGAATGACATCGGCGGCGAGAGTGTCACTTCGCTGTCCGCGCGACGCAAGCGAGCGAACCGCCGCGCGCCGATGAAGAGGGGCGACAGCGTTGTACTCGGACTTTCTGAGCGGGGTGGCGTCAGCCCCCTGGGAACGGGCTCAAAACAACTTCCCGAGTTCCCTTCTGGTTCCCTCCCCTCGGCGGGGAGGGTTAGGGAGGGGGGACGAGTGGCAAATCGACTGGACCAACTTCCCCCCTCCCCGGCCCTCCCCGCCGAGGGGAGGGAGGAAAGCGGGAAGTTGTTTCGCACCGAATTCCTAGTTCTTGGGCGTCAGCCCTGATCTCGATCCGTGCGGAACCAGGGGGCTGACGCCACCCCGCTCGGAAAGTCCGCAGAGGGCTGACGCCCAGACGAGGGCTGACGCCCAAGAGTCATGACGTGAGAACCGGCAGCCGCACGCGGCGGAGGCGTTCTTCTTCGCTGGTCGGTTCGCTGTCAGGTGGCTCGGATGAGGAAGGCTCATCGGGCGGAAGCGACTCACGACCGGGGCCGAACATCGTTAGCCAAGCCACGCGCGAGAAGGCTTTCAGCGAACCGAACGTCTCCGCCACGGCGGTCGCTTCATAACCACAGTGAACCATGCAGTCAGCACACTTCGGGTTGCCACTCGCCTGGCCATACTTCGACCAGTCGGTCGTGTCGAGCAGTTCTTGGAAGGTCTGTGTGTAGCCTTCGTTCAGCAGATAGCAGGGACGCTGCCAACCGAACAAGTTGTAGGCGGGCATTCCCCACGGCGTGCATTCGAGCTTCCACTTGCCCTTGAGAAACTCCAGGAACAGTGGTGAAAGATTGAACCTCCAGCCAGGTTTGGCATTGCCGAGAATGCGTCGGAACAGGCTCACCGTTTGATTGCGGTGGAGGAACAGTTCTTGGCTGGGAGCTTTCTCGTACGGATAGCCGGGCGAGATCATCATCCCCTCGACGCCGAAGCCCATCATGGTGTCGAACATCTGCCGCATCGCGCGCGGATCGGCGTTGTTGTAGACGGTGGTGTTCGTCGTGACTCGAAAGCCCTTCGCCACGGCGGCTTGAATCGCGCTGACCGCCACGTCGTAAATGCCCTCACGACAGACCGCGAAGTCGTGCTCTTCCTTCGGCCCATCGAGATGGATCGAGAACGACAGGTACTTCGACGGCGTGAACTTGTCGAGATACTTCTCCAACAGGATCGCGTTCGTGCAGAGGTAAACATACTTCTTGCGGGCGACCAACCCGGCCACGATCTCTTCGATCTGCGGATGCAACAGCGGCTCACCGCCGGGGATCGAGACCATCGGCACACCGCACTCTTCGACCGCGTGGAAGCATTGTTCGGGTGTGAGATTGCGGCGGAGGACATCGGCCGGGTACTGAATCTTCCCGCAACCGGCACACGCCAGATTGCAGCGGAACAGCGGCTCCAGCATTAGCACCAGCGGGTAGCGTTTGACGCCCCGCAGCTTCTTGCCGAGGACATAACTCGCCACCGTCCACATCTGCGAAACCGGCACGCCCATCGAATTGCTCCCTGACTCACAAGCCTGATCGCTGCCCATGCGGCATCCCTGCCAGCACCCAACCCGGCGGAGTGTGTATCAACTTCGCAAACGACTGTCAGCCCCGGCTCGTCGTGCTGTTCACGTTTCAATTCTTGTCGGCCAGCGCGAACCCTTCTGCTTGAAAGTAGCCTTCATCGCTCCGCGTGAAGTGAGCCGTGCGCGAGTGGCCGCTTGTATTAACAATCAATACCAACTTCGCGCACGGCTTTCTTCACGCGGAGCGATGAAGGCTACTTGGGTTGGGCCGATGGCCGCGCGGGGCTGTTCAGCGGCTTGCCCGGTTCCAGAAGGCCGTGGTATGGTCGCGACGGTGATTCGAGCCACGGCACTCACGCTTGTCCCAGAGAACAGGACCGCCCATGTCACAGACCGCCACGTTCCGAAGTGTCCTCGAAGATGCAGATCAACTGACGCTGGATGAGCAGGAAGCGCTCGTCGATGTCCTGCGACATCGCACCGCAGAACAGCGCCGTCAGCAAATCGTCGAGGATGTTTTTGAAGGGGAAGAGGAGTTTCGGCGTGGTGAGTGCCAGCCGACGACAGTCTCTGATTTGATGGCTGAGTTGCAGTTATGAACCCTGCCCTCGCACATTTCGGGGGGCGATTTTCGAGCGTCCGCTCGTTCCATTGGTTTTCGGAGCGGGGTGGCGTTAGCCCCCTGGTTCTTGGCTTTGGGCGTCAGCCCCCACTTCAATCCACGCGGAACCAGGGGGCTGACGCCACCCCGCTCCGAAAACCATCTGAGGGCTAACGCCCAAGAGTCACGCTTTCATTGCAACCTCAGGCGACCGCGTGTCGCCTACTGATTGTGTTTCAACTCCTACTCATGACAGCGAAGAGTCCCTCCTCCTGTCCATCGGAACACACGATGAAGTCTATTGAAGCCCCCCAAGACTCGATGGCCACCTAACGAGACTCCATGCCAGCCCTTGCTCTTCTGTTCGCCTTCGGATTTGGCAGTCCCTTGCTGTTGTGGGGGCTAGCGTTGGGTGGCATTCCCGTACTCATTCATCTGCTGCACAAGCGGCGGTATGTCGAGTTGCCGTGGGCGGCGATGCGGTTTTTGATCGCCGCCACGAAGAAACAGTCGCGACGGATGCGGCTTGAACAAATTCTGCTCCTGATCGTGCGGACGATGATTCTGCTGTTGATCGCGTTGGCGTTGGCTCGCCCGTCGGCAGAAAGACTTGGCGAGTACTTCCGTGCGGAAGGACCGAGGCATCGGATTGTTGTCGTCGATGCCACGTTCAGCATGGGCTATGCCACCGGAGAGCGGAGTCGGTTCGACCGGGCAAAGGAGTTCGCGCGGCAGGTCGTCCAAGGCACGAAGCAGGGTGACGCAACAAACCTTGTCCGGCTGAGTGATTCGTCACCGCGCATCATCGTGCGACGACCGGCCTATCAACCGGGTGCGGTGCTGGACGAGATCGAGCAACTCCAACTGCTGGATGAGCGAGTCGATGTTTCCGTCGTGTTGAAGGAGATCGACGAACTGTTGTCGCTCGCGCCGGAGATCGCTCGCAAGGAGATCGTCTTCATCACGGACTTGCAGGCGGCGGCGTGGTCGCCCGGTGACTCGACCGAAGCGACGCGCGTGCGTGCCGCGCTGAAGAAACTTTCCGACCGTGCGAAGCTGACGTTCCTGGATGTCGGCGAACCGGGTGCGGCCAACGTCGCCGTGACGAACCTGCGCACCGACGACGGCTTCGTGCTGTCAGGACGCAGCGTGCAGACGGTCGCGACGCTCCGCAACTTTTCATCGAGCGGGGCGGTCGGCCAACTGGTCGAGCTGTACATCGACGACCGTCTCGCCGACACCCAGCGCGTCGATCTCCCCGCCGCGACCGACGTGCGTGTCGATTTCGCTCCCGCCTTCGCCAACGGTGAGCATCGCGTCGAAGTGCGACTCAAACCGGACGGCCTGCGCGTCGATGACTCGCGGCGGCTCGTCGTTCCCGTGCGGGACGAGTTGCAGGTGCTGCTCGTCAACGGCAAGCCGTCGGGCGAAGTGATGGGCAACGCGACTGACTTCTTGAAGTTGGCTCTCGCACCAGAACTGCCCAACCGCGCGCTGGCCAGTCCGATCCGACCGACCGTGATTCGTGAGAGCGAGCTGCTCGGAACCGATCTCACGCGGTTCGACTGTGTTTTCGTCTGCAACGTCGCGCTGCTGACCGCGCGTGAGGCCGAAGTCTTGCGCGGCTATCTCGAAGCGGGCGGAGGCGTCGTGTTTTGCCTGGGCGATCAGGTGCGCGCCGACAACTACAACGAGACGTTGTTCAAGAGCGGCAATAACGCACGCAGTGACCCGGACGCTCCGAGCGTCCGGGTCACTGAAATTCAGTCACTCCTGCCCGCGAAGCTGATCGAGCGAGTCGGCGATGCGAAGAAGAAAGAGGTCACGTTTGAGTTCGATGCGGGAGACTTCTCACACCCGATCGTCCGTCCGTTTCAAGGCAATCCCGGCGCGGGACTCGAACTGACAAAGACATTCGCGTACTTCAAAACGGAAGTCCCCGAAGAGCGCGGCGCGCGAGTCGCGCTGCGGTTCAGTAACGGCGATCCGGCGATCATCGACGCGCCGTACGGGCGAGGCCGCGTGATCCTCATCACCACGTCGGTCGATCGCGACTGGAGTACGTGGGCCGTCTGGGGGCACAGCCTGATCCCGCTCATACATGAGACGGTTCATTACGCGGTCGCGGGACGCTGGACCGACCGTGATGTGCTGGTCGGACAACCGCTGGTCAGTCATCTCCCCGTGCGCGCGACCGACGTGACCGCTGTTCTGCAACTGCCGAGCGGAGAATCGCAAGCTCCGCACGCAACAGGCGATGGTCGCAGCGTGATCTCGGAACCGACGACGAAGGCCGGATTTCACAAGCTGACACTCGGCGCACCGGTCGGCCGTACCGAGTGGTTCGCGGTGAATGTCGATCCGCAGGAAAGCGATCTCACCACGTTGCGGGCGGACGATTTGAAGTCCGATATCCTGCCGGGCGTGGAGTTCTCGTATCAGACCGAATGGGCCGCGACCTCCACAACAGACGCAACCGATGATCCACAAACGGTGCGAGTCGTCTCGACCGGCAGCGGCTTTTCCCGCGCGTTGTTAGTCGCCGCGTTCTGCCTGCTCATCGTCGAGCTGCTCATGGCTTGGCACTTCGCCACGGGAGCGGTTTTGTTGAGCGGGCTGCTCGCCATCACCACGACAGCGTGGGCGTGGACGACATCGCCCATCGCCGGTTGCGTCTGCGCGATCGCGTTTGTGATCCTGGCAGGAGTGGCGTGGAAGAGGCGAAGCGTGGTGACGTGATCGTGAAGTCGTGTCGTCGTTCAACCGCGTGGGCAACGCCCCGCGCGTCGAGTGGGAATCAACGCTGTTTTGCCGCTCAACGCGCGGGGCGTTGCCCACGCGGTTATACGAGGCAAGTACCTCGTTCGTTACAAGGGAGGCCGCTTACGCAGGACGAACAGGCCGGCGGCGAGTAGCTCCGAAGCGAACCAGACCATGCGCAGGAGTCCTGCCGCGACAACCGCTTGAGCCACACCGATGGCGGGCTGGTCCTTCAGCATCTCGACGAGCAGCCACTCGCGCACGCCGAGTCCTCCCGGCGCGATCAGGATCACGAACCCGCCGACGTTCGAGACGCAGACACTGGCCAACCAGATCGGGAAGAGGGCGAGATCGAACGGACGGTTTGAGACCGCTTGCAGCGTGCAGCCCAAGCTGACGGCATGACACAGCCAACCGAGCGTCGTGATGCAGGCTCCTTGCACCATGAGACTCGCGGTGAACGGAGGTGGTGCCGCAGCGTTCGGATCGCGCGGCAAAGCCTTTCGTCCGACGAACGTGAAGAGCCACGCGCTGAATGGCGTGACTGCGACGGTCGCAACCAACACGATCACGGGCAGCAGCCAGACTTGTTGGCGCAGCCCCTGCACGGCAAGCGGCAACTGTTGCCAGTAAGCGGCTGGCATCGCGAGGGGAGCCAGCGCGACAGCGAGTGCCGCGCCGGACCACATGAACATCAGTGTCTCGTAGGCGGCGGTCACTCCCGCGAAGACCGGGTTCGCTCCAGCCTCCTTCAGCATCGTGCCGCGCATCACCAAGACGAGTGCCTTCCCCGGCAGATACTTCCCGAGGTGGCCGACGTAGTACGCGCGCGTGGCGTCGTACCAACCGACCTTCTGGTGCATCCGCTTCAGCATCGCCCGCCAGAACCAGACCGAGGGCATCCAACCGACAAGATACATCCCGGCGGCCGGGACCAGCCAACGCATATCGACGCGCAGGTCGATCTTGGGGCTGTTCCGCCACAAGTCGATCGCACGTTTCCCGACGAACAGCAGGACGACGATGAACAGCCCCCACTTCAAATAGGGCCAGATCCGCCGCCAGCGCGTCGCGGGGATGGCTTTCGTTTCGGCGGCGGGTGTGACCGAAGTCGTATTCGCGGGCTGGTCGTCCATGACACAGAGGCCGTTCGTGAGAAGTGAAGAGGTGAATTGCTCTCGATACTCACGGACATCTAGCAGGAGAGTCGTCGGGAGTCAGCCCCGTCTGTGTCGTTCTCAATGAAGTAAACCCCACCGGGCTTGCCCCGGTGGTCTCGCTGGTTTCTGCACTACTCGACTTTGGCTTCGAGTGGCAACGGAATTTGAGTAACAAAAAAAAGGCTCTCCGCCATTCCTGTTGAAAGTTGTGTGTCGTGAGCGGCAAGGCACTAGCCGCCGGTGATTTCCAGCAGACCGGCGGCTAGCGCCTTGCCGCTCACCGGTGTTGTTCAACAGGAATGGCGGAGAGCCAAAAAAAGTAGTGCAAAGACCTGATTCCACCGGGACAAGCCCAGTGGGGTTCACTTGATTGAAGGGCCTCGGGCATCTTGGATGGGAAGCGGACCAAAGAAAGAAACGGGGCGTCGAAGAACGACGCCCCGTTCGGAATGATGAGACGACTGGCACCGATACGTTTCCATCTTGGTTGGTATCGGATCGGCCGTCTGAACCCAGCGGTCTGCGCTCAGCGTCGTTTCCGTCTTGGAACCGGTTCGCCCAACAAGACCGCTCAGTTTTCAAGCAAGTTGCTTTTTCCGGCCAACCAGCGTGCGGATGCGTTCGGCGAGCAGAGCTGCGTCGAATGGCTTCCGGAACGTTTCGTTGAACGGAGTGCGGTCGAAACCGCTGGCCGTATCGTCGTCGCTCAACAGCGCGACCAACACGGCGTCTGCATAGTCGGTATTTTTCCGCAAGTTTGTCGCAATCAGCGAAGCTTCGTGACGACCCATTCCAAAGTCGATCACGATGCAATCGGGATGCAGGGACTCGGCCTGTATCCCCGCCTCGAAGCCACTGGCTGCAGACTCGGTTTTGTAGTCTCCGGTCGGCATGAGGTCCGTAAGTTGGCTGCGCACGTTGACATCAACGCCAACCAGCAACAGCTTACCCATGGCCTCATCTTCGAGTTCCCCCAAAGGCATTCCGTGTTCCTTAAGGAACCGGATTAAGTGCTCTCGGGGGATGCGTCGGTCCTGTGATCCGGGGATGCGGTAACCGCGCAGCCGACCGGAGTCGAACCATTTGCTGACAGTGCGGGGCGCAACCTTGCAGATCTTTGCTACCTGACCAGTAGTGAAGATCGTTCTCATCGCGGGCTCTCCAATCACCTAGATTGATTCACTCTCTGAAGGGCGTCGCGACCCTCCGGATCTTCACCCTCAAACTCGTCCACGCGGCTTCCGTGCCTTTTAAGTTGTCAGGCTGAGGCTCCACCGGCAGGTGTTGCCTCGGACCAGACGTACTTGCGGGCGATTGTTCGCCTGCTCGTTCCTCGGGCACGGTCGTCACGTAACAAATTCTCGGCGGCTCCTCGATTCGATCCCTGTATCGAGAATCCGTGGGTGGCCGAACGAGTGGTTCAACGCACAGCATCATGCCGTGCGCCGAGTCCAATCTAAATTGTCCTGCCCCCCCCGAGACCGTTCTCGACGGTGCTACGCGCTCACACCGGATCAATCGCCATCCGATGTGTGCCCGTTCGCACCGCTGTGAACCGTCTCCCAAGTAGAATCGGCCCAGACCCTCCCAAATCTGAAGAATCTTTGGCGAGTCCTCTTGCACGATTCGGAGATTCCTGTTTCAGGCGTCAAGGTCCACCAAGATTCGCACGCTGCGGACAGATTCGAGTGATTCGTGACGCAAACACGAGGACGACTCACGACCGCATCAAAAGTCACGATCTCGAAGTCCGGCTTTTCTTAAAGCCGGACTTCTTTCCACGAAATGTCACACAAAGTGAAGTCCGGCTAACAAAGCTAAGCCGGACTTCAATCTCCACGGCCGCATCAAATGCCTCGGTGCCATTCTGGAACTCAGGTGTCGAGACCATTACCCTGCTCGCGATCCATTGCAGACTCGTCGAACACCCTGAGAGGTCCACCCGATGTTCTCGCCACACGACATCCCCTCGAACAAAACATCTCCAGCGAGTCGCTTGCTCATCGAACAACTCACGCGCCGCCACTTCTTCGGGAGAACGGCCTCGGGAATCGGTACGGCCGCGCTCGCTGCGCTGCTCGGACGTGAAGGATTGGCGACACCCATCGCCGCGTCCGGGAAAGGCATCCTCGAAGGGACGCACTTCCCGGCGAAGGCCAAGCGCGTCATCTACCTCTTTATGTCGGGAGGGCCGTCGCAACTCGATCTGTTCGATCACAAGCCGAGCTTGGCCGATAAACGCGGAACCGAACTCCCCGCGTCGGTGCGCATGGGACAACGCATCACCGGGATGACCTCGGGCCAGAAGACGCTCCCCATCGCACCGTCGATCTTCACATTTAAGCAGCACGGACAAAGCGGCTCATGGGTGAGCGACCTGCTGCCACACACCGCTTCGATCGTCGATGACATTGCCATCTGCCGGTCGCTCAACACCGAAGCGATCAATCACGATCCGGCCACGACCTTCTTGCAAACCGGCTCACAACAACCGGGACGACCGAGTCTCGGCGCGTGGCTCAGTTACGGACTCGGCCGCGCGAACGACAACCTTCCCGCCTTCATCGTGATGATCTCACAGGGGAGCGGGAACAAGACCGATCAGCCGATCTTTTCACGTCTGTGGGGCAGCGGCTTCATTCCGACCGAGCATCAAGGTGTGCGGTTCCGCTCGGGCGATGACCCCGTGCTGTACTTGTCGAACCCGCCCGGCATCGACGGCGCAGTGCGACGCCGGATGCTCGACAAGGTCGGCCAACTGAATGAGATCGCGAAAGAGTCGTTCGGCGATCCCGAGATCGACACGCGCATCGCGCAGTACGAGATGGCGTACCGAATGCAGACCTCGGTCCCCGACCTGACGGACCTCTCCAAGGAGACCAAGGAAACGCTCGACATGTACGGCATCAACGACAGTGGCGTGGATGGCGGCTTCGCTCGCAACTGCCTGCTCGCGCGACGCATGGCCGAACGCGGCGTGAGATTCATCCAACTGATGCACCGCGGCTGGGATCAACACGGCGCATTGCCCGGCCAGATTCGTGGTCAGTGCAAAGATGTCGATCAACCATCGGCTGCGCTGGTCCAAGACTTGAAGGCGCGCGGCCTGCTCGAAGACACGCTCGTCATCTGGGGTGGCGAATTCGGCCGGACGGTCTACAGCCAAGGCGCTCTCACCGACACCAACTACGGCCGCGATCATCACGGCCGCTGCTTCAGCATGTGGATGGCGGGAGGCGGCTCGAAGCCCGGCATCACGTTCGGTGAGACCGACGACTTCGGCTACAACGTCGTCAAAGACAGCGTTCCCGTCCACGACTGGAACGCCTCGATCCTGCGTCTGCTCGGCATCGACCACACCAAGCTAACCTTCCGTTTCCAAGGCCGCGACTTCCGCCTGACCGATGTCGAGGGCGAGGTCAAGCCGGGCTTGATGGCGTGACGGATCAACCGTCTTGCTGGCTTTATCGCGAGGGGCCACATGCCACACCATGAACGAAAGGGCGATCCGATGTTGCCGAACGATCTCAAGCAGACTGCTGACAAGGCGCGGTCGTTGTACCAACAGAAATTCCGTGTGCTGCTGGAAGCGACACATCCCGATGCCTTCGTGTGCATCGAACCCGACTCTGAAGACTACTTTCTCGGAGACTCCCTCGACGAGGCCGTCAACAAGGCGATGGATGCCTATCCCCGTCGTTTGACCCACACCCTGCGAGTCGGCCATTCCGCCGCACTTCACATCGGAGTCTTTCAACAGTGAACGGAATCGTCGATGACGGACTGCGGGCGTTGGTCGAAGTGCGGATCGGTGGAGACTCGAAGGGCCTCAGGTCGAGCATCCAAGCTTGGATCGACACGGCGTTCAACGGTGGCTTAGTGCTGCCTCAGTCAGAAATCGATCGACTTGGCCTGAAAGCCTATTCGTCCACCTCAGCGATTCTGGCCGATGGACAGCAGGTCGAATTGCCAACCTACACGTGTTACCTCGAATGGTTTGGTAATGAGTATCGAACGCAGGTCATTGCCAACGAAGGCGAGACACCGTTGTTGGGAACCATGCTGCTGGATGGTCATGATCTGGCCATCAGCTATCGTCGAAGAACGGTGACGTTGGAATAGTGATGTTGTTCTCGTGTGATGATGTCGCCGACTCGCCGACTCGACGTGTTGCTCACGCTTGAAAAAGGTGATCCGTCGATCGCGTGGTGTTCAGAGCGAACCTCTTCTGCACGCGGCGTTGCATCTCACCTGATCTCCGCTCCATCCGCCGCTCACCCACAAGGGAGCGTGACGCGGGAAGGGCTGCCCACACCAACCCGAAGCGAGGGCGAGCGTACCAAGAGCATTTCCAATCTACTCAAGGCTGTTGGAGCGACTGCACCCGGCTGAAACGCTCGCCCTCGCTCACGCATCGGGTTGGTGTGAGGCACCGCTACGCGCGGATCACCGCTCGATCCAAGTGCGTGTAACCTCCATCGACGTGGATCAGTTGGCCGGTCGTATGACTGGAGCGGGGCGAGAGCAGGAAGACGGTCATGTTGGCGATCTCTTCACAGGTGGTCATGCGGTTCTCGAACGGGATGCGGTTCTCGATCTGACGGCGCGTGGCGGCGGGGTCTTCGACGGAGCCGAGCCACGTCTCGTACATCGGCGTCCAGCATTCGGCCACGATCACCGCGTTGACGCGAATGTGGTACTTGGCCAGCTCGACCGCCCACTCGCGCGTGAGGGAATTCCGTCCGCCATTGGCCGCCGCATAGGCCGACGTTCCGCCCTGCCCGGTCTCCGCCACTTTCGAGCCGATGTTCACGATGGCTCCGCGCGACTTCTTCAACTCGGGCAAGGCGAAGTGCGCCATCTCGTAATAGTGCAACAGGTTCTTGCGCAGGGACGCGATGAACCGTTCGGGATCTCCATCTTCGAGGTTCACGCCATCGTTGATCCCCGCGTTATTGACGAGGCCGTCGATCCGACCGAACTCGGCGACAGTGGCCTCCACCGCGCGCTGGCATTCGCCGGGCTGAGCCAACTCGGCCGCAACCGACCACGCCTGGCCTCCGGCTTCAATCACGGATCGAACGGCCACCGCGTTGTCCTCCGCATTGCGACCGACAATCGCCGCGATCGCCCCTTCCCGCGCGAGTACCTGCGCCACGCCGAGGCCAATCCCCTTCGCCCCGCCCGTCACGAGGACCACGTTGTCCGTCAGTCCGAAGTCCATCTGATCCGCCTTTCAAGGTTCGTGTGTCTCGAAGTCCGGCTTTTCTGAAAGCCGGACTTCCAATGGGGGGCGACTTGAAGAGAAGTCCGGCTAACAAAGCTAAGCCGGACTTCCTCTCACAAACGACCGCACCCCGCGTTCGTTGCCAAACGCGGGGTGCCTGTCTGTGTGATCCATCTCGTCCGGTCGATTGCTCAACCGGCCAGTCAAACTACTCGAGGATCTGCTTCGTTTCGGCCGAGACCTTCGCGATCGCGTCCTTGTTCAGGTCGCCCTTATTGAAACCTTGGCTGACCTTGACCTTGCCTTCGACCCACATCATCACGGTGACATCGGCCTTCGGGTTGATCTTGTAGCCCTGGGGGCCTTCGGTTCCGTCGAACGTTGTGAGTGGCAGTTGCTCGATCTTGTTCTTCTCGGCGGCGGCCTTCAGTGAGGCCGAGCCTTTCTTGGCATCGTTGGTCATCAGGACGACGAAGCCGGCCATCTTCTGATCGCGGTTCTTGGCGACAACTCCATCGAGTTCCTTCGTCAGAGCGGCGACTTCGTCGGTCATCTCCTTCGCGAAGATCGTCACGACAGGCTGGCCACCGAAGCGGCAGCGATAGCACAGTTCATCGCCATCCTTCGCGGGGCCGGTCACGTCCTTCACATAGAACGGAGGAACCGAAGCTCCCTTGTCCAAACCGGACTGGATCTTCTCGGCGGCGATGGCGAGACCGAACGACGCCACAACCAACGCGGCAAACGCAAACAGACTCTTCTTCATTGACTCTCTCCTTGGGGGAAAAACCCTGAAACCACCACGGTCGTTCGCACGACCGGCGAACGCTCCCGTTGAGCCGGGACTATACCGGATGCCAACCGCGAGAGTCGAGTTACACGGCGTGGCCCTGCACCACTGGGTGCAGTCGCGAAGTAGCCCTGTCGCTCCGCGACAGGAGGCACGATGAACCACAAGCGTCGATCCGTCGAATCACATCAAACCAGCGCAACACGCTTGCCTGCGATCTCGCTTCCTGTCGCGGAGCGACAGGGCTACCACCAATTCGTGACTGCACCCTGCCCCACTGACTCGTTCCGTTGTGCCTTCGCGCGCGAAGCATCATTCTTGGCCGACTCGCTGAGATTCCCGTCCCTCTCTTGAAAGGCATGTCATGCGCATCGGACATTCGCAGGTCGATTCTCAACTGGGAGACTTTGAAGGGAACTTGGCCAAGGTCATCGCGGGCCTGGAACGGGCCGAGCGAGAACGGGTCGAGATCGTCAGCTTTCCCGAGTGCTTTCTCACGGGCTACCCCGACACGGAAGAGGTCGCTCGCCGAGACGCCTTCACGATCGATTCGACCAAGGCGATGCGCGTGCTCGATGCGACGAGTCGCTTCGAGCCGGTGGTGATCGTCGGCTTCAATGAACTGCGCTGGCCGGACCTCTACAACACGGTGCTGATCGCCCACAAAGGTCATCTGCTGGGAACCTACAGCAAATGCACGGCCTATCAAAAGTTTCACAAACAGGGACGCGAGTTCCCTGTGTTCGAGCATCACGGTGTGAAGTTTGGCGTCGTGATCTGCTCGGACGGCGGCTTCATTGAGCCGACTCGACTGCTGGCCTTGCAGGGGGCGAAGGTCGTGTTCGCTCCGCACTTCAACTACATCGACAAGGCCGGACTGATCGGCCACTTCATGAAGGTCCGCGCCGATCACACCGCGCGGGCTGTCGAAAACAGCGTCTACTTCGTGCGCGGCAACAACGTGTCGCTCGGCAAGGAAGAGTGCATCACACGCTACGACGGCGTCGGCTACGGCGACAGCTACATCATGGACCCGCACGGCGAGATCCTCGTGCAGAGCCGCCGTCATGTCGAAGATTTTCTGTTCGCCGACATCGACCCCACGATCACCGACCGCAGTTGGGGCGTCGGCCGTTCCATGTGGAGCGTCCGCGAATTCGGCCAGCACCTGCTCAAGCTCGCGAGTCAGCAGCCGTGAGTCCTCTGTTGCAGTTCAGGCGACGGTCGTGCCAAGGAAACTTCAGTGATGTGTGGCTGGGGGCGGCGCTTCGCCGCCCCCAGCCACACAAAGTCGCCTTCATCGCTCCGCGTGTTTGAGCGGTCAGAAGCCTCGGCGGCGGTTGGCTCGACGGTGCGCCGCACTGGCGGTGTCGAGGGCGGCGGGGGGTGCTGTCAGGCGCGTGGCCTGCGTGGCGGCGTTTCGTGTGGGAGTTTCTTCCGGCGGTGAGGGATTCGCGGCCACCGGCTGTCCGGTGGATGAATCGCTGTTCAGGACTGGCTGCAACGGTTGAGGAATCGTGGCGACGACGCTGATGGTCTTGCTGACGATCCGTTCGGCACCGTTGTTGTACGACACTAGTGCCGCGTCACAGCTTAATCTTCGGGTAGACGGAGGTCAGCTTGCCGCGGGCGTCGTCGATTTTCAGATGCCAGTCGATGTCGCGTTGGGTCGAGTTCACGTCGGTTGACCAGGCGGCGGTTTCGTCACGCAGAGTCTCGATGTCGCCGAAGCGGCGGCCAGCGACGCACGGGCGAGTCACAGAACTCGGTTCGTTCTCGGCGCGGTGTTCATCCAACAGCCGCAGCCCACTGCCGTGTTTGGGAGTGTGGACGAGGTCGAGGCGTTTCACAGAGGCACGGGCCTGTTCGGGCGGAAACGCTTCGTAGAAGGCTCCCCTCGTGTGCGTGTGAAGGTTGTCGCTGGCCCGCGTGACCGCCTCGCATTTCGCCTGGCGCGTGTCCCACAAATGAGCCACTTCCAACGCCCAGTCCGACTGGGTGCGCTGCGGCCGCGCGGTCGCCTGACGGAACGCACAGAGCGGTTCGGCAAACAGAAAAATGCTGGCGGTTCCTCGGCGTTCGTATTCGTCGTCCACGCGCTTTGCGTGAGTCCTCGTGGCGAGAATGGCCACGCGAGTTTCACCTCTCAACGGCACCGGTTGCTTGGAAGGCGACCGCATCTGGCCAGCATCCTCTCTCATCGGTCGGTGGCCAGACTTGCTTCCATGCAGACCACCGGATGCCGCGAATCTTCGGGCTTGGCGTCGATCAACACGTTTTCCCTGTTCGCCGCGAACTCCGCATCGGCTTCGAGACGCCCCGTTGCATCTCCTCAGTGGCCCCGTACTCGACCTTGCGCTTCGTCAGGCGGGTATTTTGAGAACTTGGCGGACCGTTGCGTGACGGATGGACTCGACGATCTCCAACTCGACGACGTGTTCCGCGAGCAACCGCAACGTCCAGCGACCAGACCCCTCCGGAGGTTTCCCCAACCGAGTCGCGATGACCTTCGCCTCCGCCTCGCCATCCAGAATGGGAGCGTCGGAGGCGTCTGACGCGGCACGCCTTTCAACGCCAACTCAAACCCGTCACTCACCAAGCGCCTGCGAACATTTTCGACGGCCTGAACGCGACACCCATACGCCTCGCCAGTCTTCTCGTCCGTCCACCCCGGCCCGTCCACATCCGCCTTCAACAAGACCTGAGTACGACGCACTTTCTGGCCGAGCCCCTTCCACTTCTTGATCACCAACTGAAGCTCTTCCCGTTCCTCGTCCGTCAATCGAACCACAGACTTCTTGTGCATCGACCACCTCCTTGTGGTCCACACAGGATCGTCGAATTCTCAATCAACGCCAACCCGAAGTTTTAGCCGTGACGCGGCACTAGGCTTTGTCGGAAAACTATCAGCCGCTGGGCGTAAGCCCAATGGCACTGACTTTACCTCAGTAACCCGCAGCGTCAGCGAGGGAAACAAGGGGAAACGCCTCATGTCATCGCCCTCGCTCACGCTGCGGGTTAGTAAAGTAAGTGCCATTGGGCGCTAGCCCACGGTTTCCCGCAGTAACCGAACGCGAGCGCGTTCCGGCTGATCGTTTTCCGACAAAGCCTCGTTTTGAAATGGGCTCTCCCGTTCCGAGGCGAAGGAAATGGTGCCCGCGTTGAAAAAGACCGAACTTCATCTTGCTCGATGAGCCGATTACTCTATGGCCCAAGGACAATGACTGATGCCGCCCCGCCTGCGATGCCTGCCGAATCGACAATACCGTGAAGGTCTTCTTGCGATGACGAAGCTCACACCTCTGGCCGGTTCGTTCTCTCGACGCCGGGCGCTGCAAGTTGGCTCGGCGGGAGTCCTCGGTTTGTCGCTGCCGCAGTGGCTGGCGATGCAGGCCCAGGGAGCGGTGAGCAATGTGAAGCCTGCTGCCAAGAATGTGTTGGTCATTCTCGAGCAAGGCGGGCTGTCGCACATCGATACTTGGGATCCGAAGCCTCACGCCGCCGTCGATCATCGCAGTCCGTTCCAGCCGATTGCGACGAGTGTGCCGGGGATGGAGTTCACCGAGCTGCTGGCTCACACTTCGCGCGTGGCCGACAAGTTGGCGGTCGTTCGCTCGATGTGGCATCCGAAACCCGGCGCGAATGAGCATCCAGGAGGAACTCAGTACATGCTCTCGGGGTCTCACCCCGGCGGGCCGCTGGAGATGCCGGACATCGGCTGTATTGCGACCAAGATTTTGGGCAGCGACTGCCGCGACCTGCCGCCGTACATCATGGTCCCCGGCAACAACGAGCAGCACGCTTCGACGAAGTCCGGCTTCCTGCCGGCGGCCTCGCGCGTCTTCAAGACGGGCGGTGGCGATGTCTCGTCGCCGCAGTGGAGTGTGGCGGACCTGTTGCCGCGCAGTGAGAACGTGGCCGACCGACTGAACGGTCGCCGCCAGATGCTCGCGTCGCTCGATGCGCGGTTTGAGGCGACGCGCGACATCGCAGGAATGGACCGCTTCTACTCGCAAGCCTTCGATACGCTGACCAGCCCGCGCGTGGAGAGTGCGTTCCAACTGAAGTCCGAATCGCACGAGACGCGCGAGTTGTACGGACGCGGTCATCGCGGAGCCTGCTATCTGGTCGGTCGCAAGCTGATCGAAGCGGGAGTCCGATGCGTGACGGTCGATGTTCGCTGGCCGTTCTCGGAAGACGTGCCGGGCGGCACGAACTTGAACTGGGACCATCACGACCTGATCTACACGCCCGGCTCGTGCGGGACCATCCGCAACATGGCAGGAGGCGAGGGCCGCTACGGCATTGGTCATTGGGTCATGATGGGGAGTACCGACCGTGCCTTCGCGGGTCTGATCGAAGACATGGACCAACGCGGGCTGTTGGCCGAGACACTGGTCTGCTTCATCACCGAGTTCGGTCGCACGCCGAAGCTCAAC
>JAYSQC010000278.1:0-4635 GCA_043721755.1 Schlesneria sp. | reverse complement strand
CGTGAGGCCAATGGCACTCACTATGTCATTAGCCGATTGAGCGGCAAGCTAGCCGCCGGTTCTTTGCTTGGAACTTCAACTCCATCCCACCGGCGGCTAGCGCCTTGCCGCTCAACGTGAGTGCCATTGGCCGTAAGGCCCCGGATTCCACCACGAAGAATCCGGGGCCTCACGGCACCCGGCTCACCTGAAGACTTGGAAGATTCAACGAATCTTCTGATCGGGCAACTGCTGCTTGATGCCCTCGTCAAGCGGCATCTTATCGTCTGTGATTCCGACTTCCGCCATCACGCGGGCCAGTTCTGCTTGAAGCTCTGTCACCTTGGCCGCGTGTTCCGGCTTCGCGATCCGGTTGCAGCGTCCTGCGGAGCGCGACGGGGCTATGTGACGCAACTCCTTCGGAGTCAAGACAGGCTCAGTTCATGACGAATGAGCGACAACGCAATTCGCTTTGGGTTGCGGGCCAAGCCCGCGCCGGGTCCTCCGTGGTGGACAACTCTTCACCTGTCGCCTTCACACCGCAGGCGACAAGAACGGCCGGTCGAGGTTTGTGGCGCGACCCTCAAGCTGAGGGATCTGGTCGTACTGGCTGGCCTTGACCCCGGCGATCGTCTGCTTGTGCAGCGTGCGGTTGGTAAGTTTGCCTTCGGCCTTCTTGATCGTCTCGACGAGGAAGTACGTCAGCGCGCCGCTGAACTTGCCGCCAATGAAAGCGTCGGCCGAGGTTTGCGTGTCGCGGCAACCGGAGACCAAGACCTCGGCGATGTCTGCCGTCACGACATCGCTCTTCTTGGTGCCAGCGGCGAGGAGGACTCCGCGCGTTCCGCGCAGTTTTCCCGTGAGCTTTCGCTTCGTCTCCGTCGCGATTAAGTCCCACGGACTGGCGAGGAACTTCGAGCGCGGGGCCTTGGGGTCGAAGTTCACCGCGCGGGTGGCCGTGCCCGAATGGCAACAGTCCAAGATCACGGTCAGGCTGGCTTGAGGATACCGTTTGTCGAACGTGAGTCGCAGCCAGTCGTCAGTCAGCGGGTCATTCCCGTTGAGGTCCGCCGGGCAGAGAATCTCATCGCGGTTGTCCGCTTCGTCGCCGTTCTTGTCCGGAACATTCGAGCCATGTCCCGAGTAATGGAGCAGCACGACATCGCCCGCTTTGGCGTCCATCACCAACTTTTGAATCCCGCTGCGCATGGCCTTCGTCGTCGCCTGATCGTCGAGCAGCGTGGTGATGTCAGTCGGTTTGAAGCCGAAGTATTTTTTGAGCGTTGCCGTCATTGACTTCACGTCGTTCACGCAGGTCGTTGCCGGGAATTTGGTAGTGATTGATACCGATGAGCAATGCCTTCTTCGCCATGCTGACTCTCCGCCGAATTTCTTGGCTTGTGAAGCAAACTGAAGGACGAAGCCCCTCGCCCAGCGACGATACCGGCGGACTTGAGAAGAGTACACCATCGCGAGCGGGCTTCAGGCTGTCGTTGTTCAACGGGTCGAGAGTTCCCGACTCACCTCTGCGGCGAGGTTCACGATGGTCGTCCAGACGGGATGTTGCTCGTGAAGGACATCGCCGGTTGAGACAGCGATCGCACCGAGGATCGCGTGGGTTGTCGGATCACGCAGCGGGACGGCGAGCGAGGTTTTACAGGCGAACTTCACCAGCCACGAGGCGGACCCCGTGAGACCCGTTTCGCGCGGATCGAGTTGAGCGAGCGTCGGAGCGTTCGTGTTGACCGCGCGCACGATGCCGAACTGATCTTGAGTGAGAGAAACTCGCCCCGTCACGCCGATGAAGCCGTGATGAATCTCGCGCGGCATGTCAGCGACCGACGCGAAGCCGATCATTTCCAGATGCCCCTCGCGCAGCCGCCACAGGCCCGCCGCCCGCGACTTCGTTTCGAGGACGAACTGCTGCAACGGCTCATCCAACGACCGGCCAGTTCGCAGAGCTTCGGTGAGGAGTTCGGTGACGGTGGGCATGAGTTCTTTCTTTTGAGTGCGGCATGGGGAAGTGCGGCGGCTCGGTGTTTCAAAAAGGAAAACGAGTGCAAAGTGAGAAGTGATCAGTGCAAAGTGGGGAGAACCGCAGTTTGACGACCGTCGCTGTCTTAAGGAATCACCTCGACAGCCGAAGTGACTCGTGGCCTGCTCCGTGCCGTACTTCACTTCTCACTTTGCACTCGCTTCACAATCTCCCTGCTCACGCCACGATCTCATCAATCACATGGCCGTGGACATCGGTCAGGCGACGGTCGATGCCGTTGTGGCGAACGGTCAGCCGCGTGTGATCGATGCCGAGCAGCTTCAGCATCGTGGCGTGAATGTCATAGACCTGCGTCGGCTTGTCGCGGTCGAGTGGCTTGTAGCCCCATTCGTCGCTCGGGCCGTGCGTGATCCCGCCCTTGATCCCTCCACCGGCGAGCCAGTTCGTAAACACGAACGGGTTGTGATCGCGGCCTTTGCCAGACTGGGCACACGGCATCCGACCGAACTCGGTCGTCCAGTGAATGATCGTGTCGTCGAGCATCCCACGTTGCTTGAGGTCTCGAATCAGCGCCGCCGCACCGCGCGCCATGCCAAGCGACAGCGGCCCGTGATCGCGTTGAATGTCTTCGTGCGAGTCCCAATTCCGGCGCGGGAAGCCGTTGTCGCAGCCCGACCAGACTTGAACGAAACGGACTCCCCGTTCGAGCAGCCGCCGCGCGATCAGGCACTTCTTCCCGAAGATGTCGGTCTCTTCGAGGTCGTTGATTTCCTTGGGGAACTCGCGCCCGCCCGCCAAGCCATACATGTCGAGGATGTGCTTCGGTTCGCCCTCAATGTTCAAGGCATCGGGCGCGGCGAGCTGCATCCGCGCGGCGAGTTCATACGACTTGATGCGGGCTTCGAGGCGCGAGTCACCCGGTCGCGATTCGGCATGTCGCCGGTTGAGCTTCGTCATCAGTTCGAGTCCCGCCGCATCTCCCTCGCGCGTGACGAGACCATTCTTCGCGGGGAACAGGTCTTCAATTGGGTTGGCCGCGCCGGGTCGAATGATCGTTCCCTGATGACTCGCCGGCAGGAACGCCGAGTCCCAGTTCTTCTGCCCGTTGGAGGGGAAGCCGCGATGATCGGGCAGCACGACGAACGTCGGCAGGTTGTCATTCATCGAACCGAGGCCATAGCTGACCCACGCCCCCATGCCGGGAAAGCCCGGCGTCTGAAAGCCGGTGGCTTGCAGCAGTGTGGACGTGCTGTGAACGCCCGTCTTGCCGATCAGGTTGTGAATGAAAGCCATCTCATCGACGACCTCACCCAGCGGCGCGGTCACTTCGGACAGAGGCTTGCCGCACTGACCAAATTGCTTCCACGACCAAGGCGAAGCGAACGTCGCTCCGTGCCCGTTCTGAAACAACTCGACCTTCTCACCCGGATCCCACGGCTGCCCGTTGCGCTGGATGAGTTCCGGCTTGTGGTCAAACAGATCGACGTGCGAAGCGGCTCCCGCCATGAAGAACTGCACGACGCGCGTCGCCTTCGCCGGGAAGTGCATCACATCCACCACGCCCCCGCGCGCCAAGACAACCGTCTTCGGCGGTGCCTCCGCGCCGCCCAGGTCATCCCGCCCCAACATCGCAGCGAGCGCCACGCCCCCGAGTCCACCGCCCACCTGCCAGAGCAGGTCACGGCGCGAGAATGAGTCACTTCCTCGCGAAGTCAATTCGTTCATGGTGATCGTCTCTTGGTTCAGAAGTTGAAAGGCGAGCGGCAAAAGAAAACGTACCCACTGCACCGCGCCCAGTGACCCGGACGCTTCGGAGCGTCCGGGTCACTTCGGGTCAGGTCTCTTCTGTCGCTCGCCAAAGCGGGTTCATCCGACGAATGCCTACTGATTGCAAACAGGCTCTTGGGATTTGCAGCCCGGAGGGCGACAGAGAATATACCTCTTACGGCCCAAGATGAGAGCTTGGCGAGCCGCGTGCCGTGAGACTGCGGGTTCTTGATTTCGAGGAGGAAACCCACCCGTGGCCTTACGGCACACGGCTCGCCTCGAACAGCCACTCCTGACCGTGCGAGGTATTGCAGCCTGTTGACAAACGTAGGGTAAGCCCCGGCACCCCAACCCGAATTCTGAGCGTTGACGACGCACTCGCCCGGATGATTCACCACGAATCTCACGAATACGCACGAATCAAAACAGCGGAAAGTAGATGCGGTGTGATGGGCTTCAGGCACGGTTCGGTAGGCTGTCTTCGCGTTTGCGCCCTGAAGTCTTTTCTGATTCGTGCGTATCCGTACTACTCACGTTTCGTTTCTTGTCGGCCTGCGCAAATTCGTCTGCTTCAAAGTCGCCTTCCTCGCTCCGCGTGAAGAAAGCTGATCGCGAGTGCGGTGTCGATCGGTGAAGTCGCCGTTCATTCGCACTCCGGGCTGACTTCACGCGGAGCGAGGAAGGCCACTTGGGTTGCGGCCAAGGGCCGCGCTGTACTACTCACGTTTCGTTTCTACGCGCGCCGCGAAGAATTGTGGTGACAATTTTGGAGCGTAAGTCCTGTCCAATGAATTTCGGAGCGGGGTGGCGTCAGCCCAATGGCACTTACTTTACTAACCCGCAGCGTAAGCGAGGGCGATGACAAGAGGCGTTTCCCTTTGTTTCCCTCGCTT
>JAYSQC010000277.1:0-32046 GCA_043721755.1 Schlesneria sp. | reverse complement strand
CCGGCGGCGACTTCGGCGCGGACGAATTCGGGGGTGATCTCGGCGGGAATGCGTTGCGGGAACCGGCGGAAGACGGAGGGCGAATACTCGCTGCTCGTGAGCTGACTTGAACCGGCGTGCTGCTTGTGCAGGTCGTCGCGAACGATGTCGTTCGCCATGTCCGCCAGCTTGGCACGACCCATGTTCTCGCGGATCGCGATGAATTCCATTTCCGGCGTGATGAGGCCCTGCCTCGCGTACCAGAGTTGCGTGACGGGATGGCCTTGGCTGGCGCGGAGCGGGCGACGCCGCTGCCCTTGGAGACCGGGAAATTCGACGAGCCGATTTTTCTCCGCCTGGCTGGCGTATTCGGCGAGCTTGCCGGAGAGATAGCCGTTGTCCATCGACTTCACTTCGCGACCCTCATAGTCGGCGACATCGCCGCGCGCGCGGATCCACTGCGCACGCAGCGCGGGCAAGCCAGCTTGGGAATTGCCGGTGAAATTCGGATCGCCCCAAGGCCCGGAGCAGTCATACAAGCGTACCGGTTCGTTGGGTTTGAGCGCGTCGTTGAAAGACGTCGGTGCGAGTTCGACTTCGCGCATCGGCACGCGGATGTCGGGATAAAGTTTGCCAGCGACGTAAACCCGCTGGGAGTTGGGGAGTTGTTCGCGGCTGTGCGATTTGAGGGAGTCTGTCGTCGAGATCATTTCGTCATGGATGAATTCCGGAGTGGCGTTCTCCCGTTCAGACACCCGGCGCATTTCGGGCGTGACGGTGCCCTTGCGGACGGCTTCCAGTTGGGTCATGGGTGTGATTCCTTCTGAGTCGTTGATGATCTGCAAGTGGACCGAACCACTAATCTATTACGACAGCTCTATTACGACAGCGCACGTTCGCGTTCTGGTCCCCTCTCCCCCGGCTCTGCGGGGGAGAGGGTTAGGGTGAGGGGGCCGTCGGTGGAATCAGTTTCCCTCGGAGAATCATCTGAAATACTGTGACCTCGCCCCCTCCGAAGCCCCCCTCACCCTAACCCTCTCCCCCCGAAGCGGGCGGGAGAGGGGACCAGAATTGCGAACGTGCGCTGTCGTACTATAAAGCGGCCATACGTTCCGCCAGGCGTTGAGCCGTGCCGACCAAGCGATCCCAATTCTCGTGGATGTATTCCGGCGGGCCGCCGATCTGAGCCACGACTTGGGCCACTTGTTCAGTCGCCACCATTTCAATGGCATCCCAGGGGCAGACGGTCAGCTCGTACGGATTGGATTTCTTTTTGGGAATATGGACACAAAATTCGCATCCGATGCAGCGATCCAAGTCGATCTCGCACCATAGCTGCGTACCCTTCACGACGCCCAGGTCGATACTGCGCAGCTCGATGCAATCGACCGGACAGACTTCGATACACGCCTCACAGCCGGTGCAGTTGTCGGCATTGATGACCGCCAACTCCTTCGGCAGTTTCTTGCGAGGTTCCTTTTTCATCGTCAGTTCTCCGCTTGACGTTTCCAACAAAGTCGAAGTCGCGTGGGCTTCAGCCCACGTTTCTCGGGAGATAACGCTTCCGCGTGGGCTAAAGCCCGCACTACCGGGACTGCTGTCGGTCACGTCCGGCCTGCTATTTCTACTGTGACGGTTCGGGGTGAAAGATTCAGTGCCAAGTGCAAAGTGGTCAGTGCAAAGTGCAAAGTGCAAAGTCGAAGCGAGGCAGGCACTCTTCCAAACGCGAATTGCCGCCATGATTGGTTGTCCGATGATTGTTGCGCCACGCTGGGCGAGTGACGGAACCGCCTTTCATTTTGCACTTGGCACTGATCACTTTTCACTTGGCACTCTTCCCAAAAAAGTGAACCGTCACAGTAGAACTATGCAGGGCGTTCTTTGGCCAGGGGCGTCTTCTGTTCGGTAATCACCGGAGACAGTAGAGCCATCTCCGCGTTCAGCGCCGTATACTCCTTCCACTGCTCGGGCAGGTTGTCTTCGTGGAAGATCGCATCCACGGGGCACTCGGGCACACAGGCCTCGCAGTCGATGCACTCATCCGGATGGATGTAGAGCATCTGGTCTCCCTCATAGAAGCACTCCACTGGGCACACGACGACACAGTCGGTGTATTTGCAATCAAAACAGGGTTCGGCAACTACGTGGGTCATGACTTAACTCCTCAATATCGTCAGGTAGCGGCGCAGCAAGTCGGGTAGCTCGGCGCTGAACTTGCTTCGCGGTACTACTTCATCACAGCCAGCGGCACGCGCCTGGTCGAGCCGAGCCTTGTCCACGTGCGACCCGTAGGCCACAGTCGGCACCGTGCCGGTCGCGCTGCGCAGTCGCGACACAACTGAAGTGATCTCCTCGTCCGGTATGCCCAAGTCAATGAAGACGCAGCCCGGTGGCTCGCCGCGGCACAGTTCGGCAGCCTGTTCCACGTCGGCGGCAACGGCAATCTCCAACCCCAGGGCACGAGCAGTTCCCGTCACCTTGGTGGAGAAGATCAAATCGGTCGTCAATAAGACCGCGCGCTGTGACATAGTTTCACTCGGTTTGGAGTTCATACGACTCAGCCTGAAAGACCGAGTGGTGAACTTCGTTCAGTTGATATGCGTTTGTTTTCTCCGCAGGCGGCCTACAGCACGACGTGCCGCCCGATTTCGCCCACGCTCTTGATGCCGCACAGCGCCATGCTGGTGTCGAATTCCTTGCGGATGATGTCGAGCGCCTTGGTGACGCCGGCTTCACCCATCGCACCCAGACCGAAGTTGAAGGCGCGGCCGATGAGCGTCCCCTTGGCACCCATCGCGAGCGCTTTCAACAAATCCTGGCCGCTGCGGATGCCGCCATCCATCCAGACTTCGATCTTGTCGCCCACCGCTGCGGCAATGGGCGGCAGCGCTTGGATGGACGACAGCGCGCCGTCGAGCTGGCGGCCGCCGTGGTTACTGACCACGAGGGCATCGGCACCGGCGGAGACGGCGAGCTTCGCGTCTTCGACATCCAAAATACCTTTCAAGATGAGCTTGCCGCCCCACTCCCGTTTGATCCACTCAACATCGTTCCAGTTGAGCGTGGGGTCAAACTGGGTGGTGGTCCACTGCGCGAGCGCGACGAGGCCGTCCGCGCCCTTCACATGCCCGGCGAGGTTGCCAAACACCCTGCGCTTGGCACCCAGCATGCGCAGGCCCCAGGCCAGCTTGGTGGCGAGGTTGATCAGGTTGGAAAGCCTGATCTTGAGCGGCACCGTCATGCCGTTTTTTAAGTCCTTGTGGCGCTGGCCGATGATTTGCAAGTCCACCGTCAGCATCAGCGCCGAGCATTGGGCGGCCTTGGCGCGCGCGATCAGGCGTTTGACAAAGTCGCGGTCGCGCATCACATAAAGCTGGAACCAGAAGGGCTGGGTGGTCGCCGCAGCCACGTCCTCGATCGAGCAAATGCTCATGGTCGGAAGCGTGAACGGCACGCCGAATTTTTCCGCCGCGCGCGCGGCCAGGATCTCGCCATCGGCCCATTGCATACCCGTCAGGCCCACCGGTGCCAGTCCCACCGGCATCGTCACCTTCTGCCCGAGCATGACCGATTCGGTGCTGCGGTGTTCCACGTTAATGAGGACGCGTTGACGTAACTTCAGCGCCGCCAAGTCGGCGCTGTTGGCGTGGTAGGTGCCTTCCGTATAGCTGCCCGCGTCCACATAGTCGTAAAACGCCTTGGGGGCGTTCCGCTTGTGCATCTGGCGCAGGTCTTCGATACAGGTAATGATTGGCATCAGAATTTGTTTTTCAAGTTAATCGGCAGACCACGTGTTGTTTCGGCTGACGATTCATGTACGTTCGCCGTTCGGTTCGCGGGGGCGCTTAGGCGGTCCCGCAGCCGCCGCCTGCGCCGCAACTGCCGCAACCGCCTTCTTCCCCGCCAGTGCCACAACCGGCAGCATCGTCGGTCCCACACCCCGGTCCACAGCCCGCTTCGACACGCTCCATGAATTGACGGAATTCAACGCGGGCATCGTATTGCTTCGCCAACTCCTGTGTGAGACCTGCCATTTCGGACGGTGGGTCTCCGAGAAAATGGAAGATGATGTTCTCTCCGTCGAGTAGTTGCTCGACATCGATCAGTTCGACCGGCATCTTTCTCTCGGTCAGAAGTTGCTGGCAGGCATCGAAGGCCCGTGCCTCTCCTTCGCGAGAAGCCCGTTCCTGCAGCTTGTCTTCCTCGGTCATTCGTCGGAGCAACTTGCCAGCGGGAGCCCCATCGTCTGCTCCCGCCGTCGCTTCCCACTGGGGGTTCAGGATTTCACCGGCTTCGAGGCCGCGGCTGGTTCGCACGACCACGCGTTCCCTGAGGCTGTAATCAACCGGCTCCCGACTCACAAACCAGCTCAAGTATCCCAGCGTTCCGAAGCGCACGAGGTAACGCCGACTGTCGGTGCCTTCCAAAGACGCGACAGCATCAGAAACCAGAGCCAGCATTACGGCGTTGTCCTGGATGCTGACGGCGTATGACTTCGCTTTCACGCCCCGCTGGCTGACGCACTCACCGGTGGTGACATCAAACTTCCAATGGTGTGAGGGACAGGTGACGACATTTCCGTCCAGACTTCCCTTGCCAAGCTGGCCGCCACGATGGGGACAAGCATTGTCGAGGGCGTGGAAAGTACCGCCCACATTGAACAGCGCAATCCGCTTGCCCTGCACTTCAATGACGCTGGCGGAGTTGGACGCCATATCGCCAACATCGCACGCCTTGATCAGTTGCTCCAGCGCTTGATCTGCCACTGTGTTGTGGACTGAAACCGATTCTTCCGCCTGGAATTCAGACGTTGTTACGACCATCGTGTTGTGCCTCCTTCTGTATCCTTTCTCGACCCGCGTTCCTCGGCTCCGCATAGGAACGCGAAACCGGCACATCGTTTAGAACTTGTCCAAGAATTATTCCGTGTTTTGATCAACACCAACCCGAAGCGTGAGTGGGGGCGCATGTCGCTCGATACTCGCCCTCGCTCACGCTTCGGGTTGGTGTAATACTTGGACAGGTTCTTACTTCTTCCAGCCCTGGCACTTCTTACCTTTCTTGGCCTTGAGCCTATTTCAAACGTCAACGGACAAAACAGCCGCTTTGCCGATCTGGTTCTTGAGCCGCTGCTGCACCGCATTGAGGCCGCGCAGCCGGTTCATGCCCAGCAGTTCCGCTAGCCCCAAGCGGTGGAGGAGGTCCGCCGGCACGGCGGCGACCTCGTCAGGCCGCGTGCCGTTAAAGGCTTCAACCAAGATCGAGACGAAACCTTTGACGGTCGGGGCCTCTGGGGCCACATAGGCATGGATGCTCACGCGGCCGCTGATGCACTCGACCCAGAGAAACGTGGGGGTCATGCACTCCGGTATCCGGTGCAACCCCGCATCACGCTCCGCTTGGTAGGCCGCCGGCAACTCCGCCAGCTTCTTGGCGAAGTCGAGCAACAGTTCGAGGCGGTCGCGCGCCGCCAAATCTTGGAACTCCTCAATGATCGCGTCCAGTTGACTCATGCACTTCTCCGCTTCTGCTCTGCAAAATAGCCCAGCCGACATCTCTTCCACCCGACGGGCATTTGCTTCAAAAGCATCCACACTACTTGTTATAGGCATACGTCTTCTCGATTGGCGCGCCGACCAGGTTGCCCCATTCAGTCCAAGAGCCGTCATAATTCTTCACGTTGGAAAAGCCGAGTAGGTACGTCAGTACGTACCAGGTGAGGCTCGATCGCTCTCCGATGCGGCAGTAGGCAATGACCTCGTCGCTGGGTTTGAGTTGTTGCTCGACGAGGTAAAGCTGTTCGAGTTGGTCACGGTTTTTGAACGTCCCGTCGTCGTTGCACGCCCGGCTCCAAGGAACATTCACCGCGCCGGGAATGTGTCCGGCACGCAGTGCGCCTTCTTGCGGATAGTCTGGCATGTGCAGCATCTCCCCGGTGTACTCGCCCGGCGAGCGGACATCGACCAGCGGCTGGCGGGCTTTCATATGCGCAAGCACCTCGTCGCGGAAGGCCCGGATCGAGTTGTTTGGCTCCTGGGCCTTGTAGGTACCGCGTGGATACTTCGACGCCTCGCGCGTCAGCGGCCGCTTGTCCAATTCCCACTTCTTGCGGCCGCCGTTCATGATCAGGCACTTTTCGTGGCCGAACAACTTGAATACCCAGAACGCATAACAGGCCCACCAGTTGTTCTTGTCACCGTAGAACACGACGGTCGTCTCGTTCGAGATGCCCCGCTCGGCGCACAACTCTTCAAATCGCGCCTGGCTCACATAGTCTCGGACCACCGCATCCTGCAAATCGGTCGTCCAGTCGAGCTTGACGGCCCCCGCAATGTGTCCCTGCTCGTACAACAGGATGTCCTCGTCTGACTCGACAATGCGAATGCTGTCCGTCTGGGACCGGTTCTGCTCGACCCAATCGCACGAGACGACGGGATAAGCAACGTCTGTCATGGCATATACCTCAAAAAATGATCCTCTGAACCACATTCACCCGACGCGCAAGCGAGGGAGAAGATCTTCTGTGCCCTAACTGGCGCTTCGGGTTAGTGTCATTTCGACCGCCTATCGTCGGCCGCCTCTTGTCTGGAGTTTTTATGTTGCTGACTCAACTCACGAAGTCAGTGTGGACGAAGCACCGTGGCCCCAGACACCGGGCGGCTCGGCCGGCCGCCCGTGCGAATCCGTTTCGACACCTCCGATCGCAGGATGCGAACGTCGGCATCGGCTTCAAAGCCCAGCTTCACCCTCCCACCTCGAATCTCGAGCACCGTCACTTTGAGCACACGCTGACAGCCGTTGGCTCCGCCGATTTCAACCGATTCACTCCTCTTCCTTGATAAGACCAACATGTTAGAACCTTCGTCTTTCACGCATGATTGTGTAGACCGTGCTAGGGCCGCTAAACCGTGAACGAAGTCCCACAGCCGCAGCTTTTCGTCGCGTTGGGGTTGTTGAACACGAAACCTCGTTTCTCCAACCCGTCATAGAAGTCGATTTCCATGCCATCGAGGTAGAGCGAGCTCTTCTGATCCACGGCCACTCGCACGCCGTGCCAGTCACTGACGAGATCGTTCAAATCGTCGGTCGCCGTTTCAAAGCCGAGCATGTACTCGAAGCCGCTACATCCCCCGGCCTTCACGCCAACGCGAAGTACGCTAGCGCCGGATATCTTCTGTTCTGTGATGATCCGCTTGACTTCCCCGGCAGCCTTCTCAGTCAATGTCAATGCCATGTGTCGTTCTCCTTGGTTAAGAGGTTAAAGGGACTTTGCACAAATAATCAGGTCGAGTACATCCTGTAGAGTGGGCACTGCCCACCATTCCATCAACGATTGTGGTGGGCGGTGCCCACCCTACATTTTTATGTAAAGCTGGTTAAAGGTCATTTACCGATCCCAGTCAGATCCAATGTCGGCAGTGGTGCCCGTTGTGCGGCCGTGGCCTCCAACTGGACGATCAAGTTGCGGGCCACTTCGCGGAGTGCCTGGCTGGCCGGCGAGTCCGGCGCGAAAGTGACGACGGGAGTGCCCTGATCGCCGCCCAATGTGACCCTGGGATCCAACGGCACTTCGCCGAGGAAAGGTATGCCCAGTTCTTCGCTCGCGCGCCGCCCGCCGCCATGCCGAAAAATCTCGTGCCGCTTGTTGCACTCGTCACACACGAAGTAACTCATGTTTTCCACGATCCCCAGCACGGGGACGTTGACCTGTTGAAACATCAGCAGACCCTTGCGGGCATCGATCAGACTGACGTCCTGGGGGGTCGTCACGATGACTGCACCCGTCAGCGGGGCGGTCTGCGTGATGGTCAATTGGGCGTCGCCAGTGCCTGGCGGAAGATCCATCACCAGATAGTCCAACGTGCCCCAGTCCACCTGGCCCATGAACGTGGTGATCATCTTGTGGACCATCGGCCCCCGCCAAATGACCGCGGTTTTCTCGTCGCTGACGAATCCCATGGACATCAACTTGAGGCCGTGTTTCTCCAGCGGCATCAGCAAGCCCGTCCGCGGATCTCCGGTCGGCCGCTCACAAATACCCATCATCAGCGGCAGGCTTGGCCCGTAGATGTCCGTGTCGAGCAGCCCGACGCTGGCACCGGTTTCGGCGAGCACCATCGCCAGGTTCACGGCGACGGTGGACTTACCGACCCCGCCTTTACCGCTGGCCACAGCAATGATGGTTTTCACACCGCTCAACACCTTCGCTGGTTGGTTCGTCGCCATATTCTAAACTCCTTCTTGGATACCTTGCTTCTGCGCCAGTGCTAACAGGTGCTCGAAGCTGTAAATTCCGCTGGTATGACCGTCATTCCATGTAATGTGATAGGCGTAGCGCCCGACCGGCTCGATAGACACCGGTCGCGACGGCTGAGCTTCCTGTGGCTTCAGAACCATGAATAGTGGTTTTGGCTTTTCGGCTTCGGTACGGCACAACGCGCACGGGCAGTGCTCACGCAGGAATCCCCAGGTGAACACATCCTGGTGCCCGTCGCTCCACACAATCAGCAGCCGATCCGGCCCATCCGCCTTGAGCGCCACCGGTTCGATCGTTGAATGTGTTGCCGAGGTCATTGTTTGTTCGTTGATCAACCGACACTCCCCGCCATCTTCATCGTCAACGCGACAGCTTTGTCATAGCCAATCGCGCTGACCGGGCATCCCTCCATCGCCTGGAGACATAACGCCCACTCGTCCTCATTTTCTGGTTGTTTCGCGATGTAGCTGTAGCGACGCTCCTGATTGCGTTCAAAGTTCTGCGACGCCGTGGCAAGACACATGTCGCAGTCGATGCAACTGTCGTCCACGTAAAACGACCCCGGCACGTTGTCGGCGTAGCTGTGTGTGCGATCGGACATAGTGACAACCTCTCAGGAATCGCTGTTATCCAGTCTGTGCTGCACGTTCCCCGAATGATGGCTTGCGGACGTTGGCAACATTGTGGTGCGACGCTCCGAGCCTGTGAATAAATCGAGCCGCGCCCGTCAGGAAGCGGTTGTAAGTCCTTGAATGTCACCACTCCCTGACGGTCGCGGCTCGAAAGTTTCACATCATTCCCATCTCAAACTTCGCCTCTTCGGACATCATGCTCTGGTTCCACGGTGGATCGAGGACGATTTCGACTTCGACCTCGCTCACGCCGGGGACACTCGAAATCTTGCTTTGCGCGTCGGACTTGAGCACATCCCCCATGCCGCAACCCGGCGACGTCAGTGCCAATTTCACCTTCACGTTGTGCCCGCTGACAGGCAGCGGCGTCACCTCACATAGAAAAACAAGACCGAGGTCAACGACGTTGACCGGAATCTCGGGATCGTAGACTGTCTTCAATTGCTCCCAGACCAGTTTGTCCAGATCAGTTCCATCCCCCGCCAGAGTCGTCTCCGGTTGGGAAGTCGCGACATTTTCAACGCCGATGGCATCCGTGTCCTGGGCTGCGAGTCGGACTAAATTTCCTCTGTCCGTCCGCAGTGTGTACGTGCCGCCGAGCGCCTGCGTAATTATGACTTTTGTGCCCGCCGAAAGTGTGACCTTAGTGCCGTCGGGAATCTCGACCACTTCACAATCGCGGCTCAGGGTAATTGGTGCGTTGGTGTTCATGGCTTTGTTCTTGCTTGCCGATCTAGTCGCCGAACCCTCTGAAAGTCGGACTCGCCGGTGGGGCTGACGCGGGTTTCCACTGCGAGCACATGACTGCTCATTAACAGAGGGCTGCCTTCATTGCCTGACCTTTCTGAAACCAGTTCAACAGTGCCGCGTCCAGGTGCGTCCGGACTGCATCAATCTTGATTCGCGACAGGATGTCGTTGGCGAATGCGGAGGTCAGCATATTCCGGGCATCCTCCGGGCCGATGCCGCGGGAACGCAGATAGAAGATCGCCTCGTTGTCGAGCTGCCCGATTGTCGCCCCGTGGGTGCATTTCACATCGTCGGCGTAGATCTGGAGCTGTGGCTTCGTGTCGATGACCGTCTGTTCCGAAAGCAACAGGTTCTTGTTGTTCTGCTTGGCATCGGTCTTCTGCGCGTCGGGGCGCACGATGATCTTTCCATTGAAGACGCCTTTAGACCTGCCGTCGAGCACGCCCTTGTAAACCTCATAACTATTACAGTGCGGCTGGGCGTGGTCGATCAACGTGTGGTTATCCACGAGCTGGTCGCCGGTCGCCATATAAAGGCCATTAAGGGTACATTCGACACCTTCCGCGTCCAGCCTGGCATTCACGTTGTTGCGGACGAATGCGCCGCCCAGGGAAATCGAATGAGACGTGAAGTTGCTGCTGCGGGCTTGATGGATGGCCAGCGTCGCGATGTGAAACGCTTTCTCGCTCTCTTGCTGCACCTTGCAATGATCGATCACCGCGTTCTGCCCCGCGATGATCTCAGTCACGGCATTCGTGAAATAGACTCCGCCATCCAGTCCGACGTAGCTTTCGACAATCGTGACCTGGCTGTTGTCGCCCACGACGATCAGATTCCGAGGGTGCGACACTTGGGGTTCATCAAGCGACGTGGAGAGAAACAACAGATGGAGCGGATGCTCGACGACCTTACCCGGCGGAATGTAGACGAATGCCCCGTCCTCGACGAACGCCGTGTTCAGCGCGACAAAGGCCTGGTCCTGGTAGCTGGCGTGACGGGCGAGGTACGGTTCCACGCGCTCGCGATCCGAGTCCAGCGCGGCGGCGAGGCTCCCGACCTGCAGGCCGTTGTGCAGTGGCCGAATCGATGAAAGCCTCGCCGAGAAGTGGCCATTTACGAACACCAGACGTGTGCCATCCAGCCCACCGAAACTGAACGGCTCAAGCGACTCGGCCGTGACTCCATCCAACTCGTCGTCGGCCACGGGTTGGAAGGGGATCTTCGTGAGCGGGGCCAAGTTGGTGAACCGCCACTCCTCGTGGCGAGTCGTGGGCAAACCCAGTTCCGCGAAGTGGGATATCGCCGCCTTGCGCGTCCGGTGGAACCAAGGCTGCGGGTTGCCTGTCAACCTTTTCTCCAGCCGCGCGAACTGGCCGAGGTAGGTCTCTTTTTCCTGCATGACTTCACTCATCACTTGAACCTCGTTCTTTGACTCGCCCGCCAAAAGTCGGATCTTGGCGAACACATCTTCTTTGGAGTTCACACTTCACTGCCCACGGGTTGTTCGTCGAGCCACGCATAACCCTTCTCTTCAAGTTCCAGAGCCAACCCCTTATCACCCGAAGTGGCAATGCGGCCATTCGAGAGGACATGCACGTAGTCGGGGACGATGTAGTTCAGCAGGCGCTGATAGTGGGTGACCACGATGATGGCCCGGTCCTGGCTGCGCAGCGCGTTGACACCATCGGCCACGATTTTGAGGGCATCAATGTCCAGCCCGGAGTCGGTCTCGTCCAAGATGGCCAGCTTCGGGTCGAGCACCGCCATCTGGAAGATCTCGTTGCGTTTCTTCTCGCCGCCGGAGAATCCTTCATTAACCGAGCGGTCCAACAGGTCTTCGTCGATTTCGAGGAACTTCATCTTCTCGCGGACCAAAACCAGGAAGTCCTTGATGCCGAGATCCTTGAGGCCGCGATACTTGCGGATGGCATTGACCGCCGCCCGCAAAAAGTATTTGTTGCCCACGCCGGGAATCTCGACCGGGTATTGAAAGGCCATGAAGATTCCCTCGCGGGCTCGATCTTCCGGAGACATCTCCAGCAGATCCTTGCCCTCGTAGAGCACCTCGCCGGCGGTGACCTGATAAGTCTCGCGCCCGGCAAGCACCTGGGCCAGCGTGCTCTTGCCGGAGCCGTTCGGCCCCATGATGGCGTGAACCTCTCCGGCCTTCACCGTGAGGTCGATTCCCCGCAGGATGGCCCTGTCACCAACTCGTGCGTGCAAGTTTCTGATTTCGAGCATGGTTCCTAATTCCTTACCTTAGCAAAAGACTGTTTTTCGTGGCACGGACGTAAACCGCATGGAGTGAGCCAGCGTCCCAGTCGTGGCCAACCTGTTCGACGAGAAACTCGTCGCCGATTGACTCAACCTCCGAGGAGAAAAAGACTCCTGGAAGCCGAATCCAGCCATCCTGGGCGACCCAGTATGCGTCGCCGTTGCGGAGGTTGGTTCCCCTCCAGCTCTCGTTGTCGCCATCCCGCGAATGTGCTTTCCTGATTGCTAACATGGCTCACCCTTTTCTCTGACGTCTTGTCTATCCGACACTTCCTTCCAGACTCACGCTCAGCAGCTTCTGGGCTTCAAAGGCAAACTCGAGCGGCAGCTCTTTGAAAACCTCCTTGCAGAAGCCACTGACGATCATGTTGACCGCGTCCTCCGGCGAGATGCCGCGCTGCTTGCAGTAGAAAAGCTGGTCCTCGCCGATCTTTGAAGTCGAAGCCTCGTGCTCGACTTGCGACGTGGGGTTCTTCACCTCGATGTACGGGAACGTGTGGGCACCACACTTGTCGCCCAAGAGCATGGAGTCGCACTGCGAGTAGTTGCGCGATTGACTGGCTCCCGCGAGCATCTTCACCTGGCCGCGATAGGTGTTCTGGCCGTGTCCGGCCGAGATGCCCTTGGAGACGATGGTGCTCTTGGTGTTCTTGCCGATGTGGATCATCTTGGTGCCGGTGTCAGCCTGCTGATAGTTGTTCGTCAGCGCCACCGAATAGAACTCGCCAACCGAGTTGTCCCCTTGCAGAATGACGCTGGGATACTTCCAGGTGATTGCTGACCCGGTTTCGACTTGCGTCCACGAGATCTTCGAGTTGTCTCCTTGGCACTTTCCTCGCTTCGTGACGAAATTATAGATGCCGCCCTTGCCCTGCTTGTCGCCCGGATACCAGTTCTGGACGGTCGAGTACTTGATCTGTGCGCTGTCGTGAGTCACCAGCTCGACCACCGCAGCGTGAAGCTGGTTCTTGTCCCGGATGGGAGCGGTGCAGCCTTCCATGTAGCTGACGTAGCTGCCTTCGTCGGCGATGATCAGCGTTCGCTCGAATTGGCCCGTGTCGGCGGCATTGATGCGGAAGTAGGTGGACAGCTCCAACGGGCAGCGCACACCCTTCGGGACGTAACAGAACGACCCGTCGCTAAACACTGCGGAATTGAGGGCGGCGAAGAAGTTGTCGTTATAGGGCACCACCGAACCGAGGTACTTCTTGATGAAATCTGGATGCTGCTGGACCGCCTCGGAGAAGGAACAGAAGATGACTCCCACCTTGGCCAACTCCGCCTTGAACGTGGTCGCCACCGAGACGCTGTCGAGAACGGCGTCCACCGCGACTCCGCTGAGCAGCTTTTGTTCTGTCAAAGAGATGCCGAGCTTCTCGTACATTGCCAGAACTTCCGGGTCCACCTCGTCGAGGCTCGCCAGTCCCGGCTTCTGCGACTTCGGCGCGGAGTAGTAGATGATGTCCTGGTAGTCGATACGCGGATGATGCACGTTCTGCCACGTCGGTTCGTCCATTGTGAGCCAGTGCCGGAAGGCCTTCAGCCGCCACTCCAGCATGAATTCCGGCTCGTTCTTCTTGGCCGAGATGAGGCGGACGGTGTCCTCGCTCAGCCCACGCGGGGCTGAATCCGTCTCGAGTTCCGTGACGAACCCGTACTTGTACTCCTGGTTCGCAAGTTCCTCGATCGTGCTGGTTGCAGTCGTCATCACGTTTTCCTTTTCAGCGTGGGGTGCGGCCGGTGCCGCGCTGCTCGCGGTCAGCGACACTTCCGGTGTGTTTGAGGTAAAGCACATTCCGCGCCTTGTCGCGATGTGAAAATGTTTTTATTTCGTAAGTCATTATTGTTATGTAACTTGCGATTTTACATCACCGGCGTTTCGCAAGCAGTCCGGCCACAAATATCAACCAAATATGAATTGTCAGCCAATATCGGTTTGATTGGCATGGCATCAAACTGCGGGATGGCGGTCCGAAAGATCATTTGGATCGGAGTGAGCCGAAAACGGCGGACCCGTAGAAACTGGCATCCGCCGTTCTACAAATCCAGAAGTGACTTATTTGATGTGACTTACGATTCAAACACGTCTCTGACCCTGAGTCGCACGGCGCTCGCTGCGGTCTCGGATCTCGATCAGGGTCCGGCACCAACAGTTGTCAGGAGAGGCTTGGACGGATAAGGTGACGTGACCGGACCAACCAAATATGACTGTCTCGACAAAACTCCAGGGGAGTCCATTGATGTCCATCGCTACGACCGAAGTCACGAGATACGAAGAAGTTGTTGCGGAACTTCTGGAGCAAATCAACCTTGGTCGGAGCTACGAGGATCTATTCAACTCGATCTACGAACGCCTCCGGGGAATTGTCCCCTACGACCGCATTGCCGTGGCGCTGCTGGAGGATGCGGGAACCAGGCTCCACTTGGTCTCGTGCCGCTCGGATGGCCCCGTTTTGCTCAAAACCGGTTACGCTGCCCCTGTTGAGGGCTCGACGCTGCATGAATTGCTGCTGACCGGCCAGCCACGCATCATCAACGACTTGCCAGACTATCTCGCCAAGAAGCCGGGATCTGTCTCAACCATGCTCATCGTTAAGGAGGGGATGCGTTCGAATCTGACGCTGCCCCTGCTGGCCGATGGCAAGCCAATCGGGGTGGTTTTCTTTTCCAGCCGGGAGACGGCGGCTTACAACGAACACCACGCCCTCTTGCTCAAGCGGTTGGCAGGTCATATCGCCATCAGCGTCGAAAAAACGCGGCTCATGGAAGCCCTGCAGGAACGGAATCAGGAACTGCTGGAAGCGAACGAACTCAAGGACCAATTCCTCGAAAAGCTGCGGCAAGAGGTCCACCGCCAAACGCAGGAACTTCAGGTCTCAGGAGAACGATATCGATTGCTGGTGAGCCTGGGCCAAATCACCAATTCCAGCCTGGAACTGAAGCAGGTGTTCCAGCGCGCAGCCGAAGAGATTCATAATCTGATCGGATGCGATCGGGTGAGCCTGATCCTGCTCGATGCCGAACACAATTCCCGCGTCGGATTCGCACTGGAGTTCGGAGAGACTGACCGGTGGGTTGAGATCCCCACCCAAACGCTGGCTGACTCCGCGGCCCAGTGGGTCATGCAGCACCGCCAGCCGCGCATCGCCCGGCAGCTCGATCAAGCCCGTCTGTTTATGGAAGATCACCAACTCTTTGAAAAGGGCTTTCACGCCTACGTCTACCTGCCGTTGGTCTGCCACAACCAGTGTGTGGGTGTTTGGGGACTGGCTTCCAGACAGAAGGATCAGTTGGACCTGTGGGACTTGAGGTTGCTCGAAGAGTTCAGCAACGTGCTGGCGACTGCGGTCGATAACGCATCGGCGTACACACAAATCGCCCGGTTGAAGGCGCAACTCGAAGAAGAGAACGTCTACCTGCAAGACGAAATCAAGACCGAGCACAATTTCGCCAACCTCATCGGCGACAGTCGCTCGATGCAAGAAGTACGCAAAGCGATCGAACAGGTTGCGACCGTGGATAGCACGGTCCTCATTTTGGGTGAGACGGGGACGGGCAAGGAGCTGATCGCGCGGGCCGTCCACGACCTGAGCCATCGCCGTGATCACCTCCTGGTCAAAGTCAACTGTGCTGCTCTGGCTCCGGGGGTCATTACCAGCGAGCTATTCGGGCACGAGCAGGGTGCCTTCACGGGCGCGACCAAACGACGACTGGGACGATTCGAGGTCGCCAAGCATGGCAGCATCTTTCTGGATGAAATCGCCGAGATCCCCCCGGAGACCCAGGTTCTACTGCTTCGAGTGCTTCAGGAACGTGTGATCGAGCGTGTGGGCGGCAGCGAACCCGTTGAGGTCAATGCGCGGGTCATCGCGGCGACGAACCGCGATCTGAAGGCGGTCGTGGACGAGGGGCGATTCCGTAGCGATCTTTTCTACCGGCTGAATGTGTTTCCCATTCAGGTTCCGCCGCTTCGCGAGCGGCGAGAGGACATCCCGGCCCTGATCAACCATTTCATTCGCCTGTTCGAGCGACGGATGAACAAGCAAATCACCCGCGTCAACCGCCGGACCATGGAGTTGTTGATGAGCTACCATTGGCCGGGCAACGTGCGCGAACTCGAAAACATCCTAGAACGGGCCATGATCGTGACCCCCGGCGACACCCTGGAGATCGACCCTGCCTGGCTGTCGGCCACGGCGGCGAAATCAGCCAGTTCCGACAGGCAGCTTACGATTGCAGAGGGGGTTCTTTCGATGGCGGAAGTCGAGCGGCGCACCGTCCTCCAGGCGCTGGAGGTATCGGGTGGCAAGATCTATGGGTCCGGTGGGGCTGCGGAGGCGCTCGGGCTGAAACCAAGTACGCTCTACGGCAAGATGCGGAAGCATGGTATCGGCAAGAAACCGGGGACACGCTCGCGGACCTGATCGCAGGCCATCCGGCAAGTCGTGCAAGATTTATTCACTTCTTGGGCCGCATCGATGAGGTCATTGTCGCTGGCGGCGGGAAAAATAAATGTCGCTCATTCGAGTAGTCACCGGGGACAAGGAACTCGCCAGGGCAGTTTTGAAAAGAGAAGCTGACTGGATGTCGGGCATCGTCCACGTGAACCCATCGACGAGCTTCGCGTGCCGCCCCTTCCACAACCACTTCGCCTCGGCCTGCTCTTCCAGTTCCTCCGCGATCTCGACCGTCAGCTCGCCCAGCGCGGCCTCCGACAGCTTCGCCCGCGCCCGGCAGTCGTCGCCCGTGTCGGCCGTCGGCGTCGAAAGACCGCTGGCCAGACGCTGCGCGGTGATCGCCGCCACCGCCGCCTGATACGCGGCCTCCTAGCCGTCGCGCAGCACCTGGCCGAGAAACGCCCACAGCACGTTCACCGTCGAATAGACGCTGTTCATCGCGAACAGATTTCGGTGCTTGGCGAAACCCCGCGCGACCCGCGCAGCCGACAACACCGAGGCAAACGGCAGACCGGGCTGATTCAGAAAGGCCGCGACCACCTGCTGAAAACTGCCGCCCGAACTGCGACTGACCAATCTCGAAGAACCCGTGATAGACGCCATCGACCGACCCTCCCTGGCTTCGATAGACAGCGACCACTAGGGAGGGCCGAGTGATTCATCGTCCAGGACGGCCAATCACTCCAGATCAACCTCGTTCGGCCGAGATTTCCCAATCCCACCGCCTGGTCCCGGTTCATCGTCCGCGTACAACCCGAACGACAGTGCCATTCCGGTCAGACATTTCTTCAACATGTTCGCTCTCCCTTTTGCCTGTCCCGAGATCGGTTGCGACCTGCGGCGACATCAGTGACTTGAGAGACGTTTCCAGCGACCACACTGGTCAGCATCGCGTCCCCCTACTCACAAGAATGCGAACCGGGGGAAAAGCGCGCGCGAAAAATTTCAAAAAACTTGGAAGTAGCAAAAGGTGCTGGAAATCAGCCAGCGGCGTGGGTCATTCCACATCCCTGAGCACATCCTTGAGACGTTTCATCCCGCGTGCCACGAGGCCCGCGACGGCCCGCTCGGTCTTGCCGAGAAACTCGGCGATTTCCGGCAGCGTCCATTCGTCGATGAACTTCAGACGCACGGCTTCCTGCTGTTCCCACGGCAGTTCGGCGATGGCGGCACCGATCCGCTCGCGCAGTTCCTCCTGCATCAGATAGCGGCTGGGTGTGAGACCATTCGCCGCTGGCGCGAAGGCTGACGTACCGCCTTCGGTCGCAGACTGACTGCCAGCGGCCACGCCCTCAAACGTGACCTCCTTCCCGGCGGAACGCTTTTGTGTTCGCAAGTGCCAGCGGGCTGTCGCCGCCATGTGCTGGGCGAGGATCACCTTCAACCAAGCCACCAACTCGGCCTCAGACTGACCTTGGAAGGCGGGGAAACCCTCGGCGGCCGTCATCAGCGTCATCTGGACCAGATCACTCTCACTGATCCGCCCCCGCAGTCGCACATCGAACGACTCACGGGCACGCGCCCGCAACAAGTTCTGAAACTCGTTGAGCAACCGCCCCAAGACAGAATGATCCCCCGCTTTGGCTCGCGTCAGAAAATCGGGGTCATCCACAACACTTCTCCAACACCAGCCGGGCCTGCCATCAGTGGGTTGTCGCAGGGCCAAGACATCCAATGGCAGGCTACTGGCACACAACCATCGTTGGACTGCTGGCTTTTTGGTGCTGCTGTGCTGCGGCGTGATTCTGCGTGAGCGGAAGCTTCGGCGTGGATGGCAGCGCGTGTTGGAACGTGTGCTGCAAGAAAGGGGAACGCATGAAACTGATCTGGGTTTGCGGACTGATGGTGCTGCTGGCGCTGGGGTGTCTGGAGTCGTCGCCGGTGGTGAACGACCACGAGCATGAAAAAAAGGTGATCGAACTGGCGAACAAACATGCCGAGCAGCAGTCGGTGCAATCAAAACAAATGGCGGACCTGCAAAAGCAATGGCAGACCGAACGGACGGATCTGAACGTGCAACGAGACCGGCTCGAAACCGAACGGCATGATCTTGCCATCCAGCTTCAGCGCGAGCCGCTCATCGCGGAGAGCATCAAACAGATTGGGATTCTGACCCTCTGCCTGTTGCCGTTGCTCGTCTGTGCATTGTTGCTGCGCAAGTCGAACGAACCCGATGACGGGAATGTGATCGCCGAAACATTGGTGCAGGACATGATGTCGGCCAAGCCGACGCTGTTCGCTCCGGCCCTTCCCGCTCCGTCGTCGAAGGACAAACCGGCAGGCCACCTCGTGTAGTCCACCGGGAAAACCAACACACACCCATTCAAGAAAGGAATGCGATGAGTCATGTCGTTGAGATCAAAACGCAGGTGAAAGACGTGTCCGCAGTGCAGGCTGCCTGTCGCCGACTGAAGTTGCCGGAGCCACAACAGCGAACGGTGACGCTGTTCAGCGCCGAGGTCACGGGCCTCGCGGTGCAGTTGCCGGACTGGCAGTACCCGGTGGTTTGCAACACCGCGACCGGCGAACTGAGGTACGACAACTATGGCGGGCGTTGGGGCCAGCAGTCCCACCTCGATCAGTTCCTCCAAGCCTACACCGTGGAAAAGGCCAAGATTGAAGCGCGGCGGCAGGGGCATTCGGTCAGCGAGCAACTGTTGACGGACGGTTCGATTCGGGTCCAGATCGCCGTCGCCGGGTGAGTGGCTCGGCCACACCCGACACAACTTTCATTGGGAGAGAAAACCCATGACCACAGTTCGTCGCCGCAATGTCATCCGTCCACCCGCCGCATCCACCCATACTGCGTCACGGCGGTTGCCTGCCCTGCGCAGCAAGCTGGAACGTGAGCAGGAGGCACTCTCACGCTGGATGACACGGTTGAAGAGGGCGTTCCATTCGTTTGAAAAGTTCCAACAGCGAACGGCTCGGTTGGAGAAGCAGATTCGCACTTTGGAGGAAACCTGATGTCGAAGACCATCGAAGTCACCGTCTCGCCGAAAGGGGAGACCAGCATTCAAACCAAGGGCTTCACCGGCGAAGCCTGTCGCGACGCCACCCGCAACCTTGAAGCGGCACTCGGCGTCCGTACTCGCGAACAACTGACGAACGAGTTTCACGCGGCGGCCACCGCACCGCAGGCAGCCCGGCAGTAGTTCCGTCACGTCAGTACAAATCGTGAGTCATCCCGCCCTGTGTCGCTTGTCGCGATGCGGGGCGATGTCGTTTCCGGGGCTGTGGCAATGCGAACCATGACCTTTGACACCTAAAGAAAAAGGAGCCACTTTCCATGAGCCTTGTCAGCCAATTGAGCGACTACATCAACGCGGCCTTCAGCGGGCTGTGGGTCCAGACCGCCGAACCCGAAGAAGCGGAGCGGGAGCTGGTCGAACACGCCCGGCGCGAGAATTGGACACTGGCCGTATGGGATGTCGCACGGGGCTTGAGGTTCCCGGCGGACGCGAACGCCATTGTGCCCGAAGTGAACGACCCGCTCGCCGTCCTGAAGGCATTGCCGACGCTGGCTCCGCCTGCGTCCACGAGTCGCAACACGGCTCAGGCCGAGCATACGACGTTGCTCGTGCTGCCGAACTTCCATCGGTTCTTGAGCAGTGCTGAGATCGTCCAGAACCTGTTCAAGCAACTCGTGGCGGGCAAGCAAAGCCGGACATTTATCGTCGTGCTCTCACCCGTCGTGGCGATCCCGGTGGAACTCGAACGGGCGTTTGTGGTCATTGACCACGAATTGCCGACCCAAGACCAACTCGGCGAGATCGCGCGGGATGTGCTGTCCGATCATCCGGACGGACTTCCTACGGATCGCGCTTGGCAAGCATTGCTTGAGGCGGCGGCCGGGTTGACTCGCGCCGAGGCCGAGGGGGCGTTTGCCCTGTCACTCGCGCGGCATGATGCGTTGCGTCCCGAGGTGATCTGGGATTTGAAAGGTCAGGCGCTCCGGAAGCAGAACCTGCTCACTCTGCATCGCGGACGCGAAGACTTCGCGTCGCTCGGTGGTCTAACGGCATTGAAGGACTTCTGCCGCCGGGCACTGCAACCGGGCCGTTCCGTGAAGCCCCGAGGGGCGTTGCTGTTGTCGCCTCCTGGTTGCGGGAAGTCCGCGTTCTGTCGGGCACTTGGAAATGAGACTGGCCGCCCCGTCCTCGCGCTCGACATCGGGACGTTGATGGGAGGCTTGGTCGGCGACACCGAGCGAAATGTCCGGCAAGCCCTCAAGATCGCGGATGCGATGAGTCCGTGCGTCCTCTTCTGTGACGAACTGGAGAAGGGCCTGTCGGGCGTCGGAGGCAGCGGCGATTCGGGCGTCTCGACACGGCTGTTCGGCACGCTGCTGAGTTGGCTGGCCGATCACACCAGTGACGTGTTCTTCATCGGGACGGCCAACGACATCTCACGGTTGCCGCCCGAGTTCACGCGAGCCGAGCGACTCGACGCGGTGTTCTTTGTCGATCTGCCGGAAGCCGCCGAACGCCAGACGATTTGGCAACTTTATCGCCGCCAGTATGACATCGCGGCGAATCAGCCGATCCCTGCTGACACCGATTGGACGGGTGCCGAAATCAAATCGTGTTGTCGGTTGTCGGCGTTGTTGGATGTGTCGCTCACTGAGGCAGCGAAGAATGTCGTTCCGGTGGCTCGTACCGCTGCCGAAGCGGTGACCAAACTGCGCCAGTGGGCGACTGGCCGGTGTCTGAGTGCTGATCGGCCCGGACTGTACGTCCATGCGACCGACTCGGCGGACGCCTCGCGCCGCAGGGTGCGTCGGCCCGCCGATCCGATGAACAACTGAAGCTTGGCACAGACTGGTCGTGTGCCTCACTCATACCAATCAGGAGAACTTTCAAAATGGGGCTGACGATTCATTGGAACCTACAGGCCGATGTTCGCACAGCGGCGGCGGCCCGCGATCTGGTCGAGAGGCTCCGACAACGGGCTCTCGATCTTCGGTTCAACAGCGTCGGTGAGGTAGTGGATCTGTCGGGCCGAGATGCCGACTACAAGGTGCTGCCCAACGAGTCTCCGGCGCGGTGGCTGCTGATTCAGGCCGGGCAATACGTCGAGAAGGAAGACTGCCATTACGCGGTCGCGCCGCAGCACGTCATCGCGTTTGAGACTCGGCCCGGTGAGGGGTGTAAATCGGCCAACTTCGGCCTGTGTCGCTATCCAGCGTTCATTGAGGTAGGTGACCACCGGGTAGGGTTCCTCCCACGGAAGCGACGTGTGAGGACCGGCCTCTCTGGCTGGTGCTGGAGCAGCTTCTGCAAGACCCAGTACGCCAGCAACCCGGAGTGCGGTGGCGTGCAGAACTTTCTGCGCTGTCACCTCAGCGTGATCGCACTGCTCGACTTCGCCAAGTCGCTCGGCATCGTCGAACACGTCCAGGACGAGGGCAACTATTGGGAGGCACGCGATGCGGAGGCCCTCGCCAAGGAAGTCGGCTCGTGGAACGAGATGATCGCCGGCTTCGCAGGCCAGCTCAAAGACGCCCTCGGGGCCAACGTCGTCAGTGAGATCGCCAACTTTCCCAACTTCGAGCATCTCGAAGCACGCGGCCGACGCGACACGTAGGGCGGGCTGCGACTGAATCGTCCGGATGAGAAAGTGTGGCTCACCGTGGTCGTCGTGCTGCACCTGTTTGCAAGGCGGTGGATCGGGGTCCAGCGACCTGGGGAACTCCGCTTGGAGGCCACGCAGTGAACTGGTTCATGGACTCGGACCATGGAACCCTCAACACCCCCGTCGTGCCACGGCTGCGGAGTCCTCGGAGAAGCCGTGTTCTTCGCGAGGTCATCCCCCACCGGCACTGCTTCTCCGAGGACTCCGAAGTAGTGGCACGTCCGCCCGTTGTTGTGGGGTCCAGAAGCAGCCGGGCCACCCCGCCAACCGAGGCCACACAGCGCACACACCTTGAAGCAAGGTGGGCCATCCCGCGAGATTCATGAGTATCTGGCAGCTCTGCGTCACTATGTCCAGTGGATGTAGACTGAATGGACGGACCAGCGATCGATCCGTCTTTTTGTCTCTAGCTAAGTACACCCGCAGAAGATCTTCAGCGGCCTACTGGAGAGCGACGACCTGAATGTTGAAGCACTTGATTGTTCGCTTGTGGATGGGATCGACATCCTTTTGGCCGACGAATCGTTCACCGAGGGTCATACGCACCCGATACACACCCGGAACGGGGGGAATCCGCAACTCACCCGAATACTTTCCTTGGGTTTCATTCTGTCGTTTGACTATCAACGTTCGACGTGAGGCCGAGACCTCGCCAGTGCCAATCGAGGACTTCCGTAGCAAATCGACCACGACCACTGGTAGCGGAAGGCTTTGATCCCGTTCCGCCTTCTTCCGCATTGCCTCCGGGTTCATTTTTAGGCTGTCCTGGAGCGAGATCCAACGCCATTGGCTCATATTCAGTGTCAGCGTCCCCTGCACCTTCACGGATGAACCGCCACCCAAAGAGGCGGTCGTCGCGAGAGCATCCTGGCCATTCATTTCAAAGACGACTAACGACGCGTCTCGATCATTGATGACCTCAGTGGTCTTCGGAGGAACGGCATCAAAATAGGAACACCAATCCACAAACCAGTAACTCCAAGCTGCTGCGAGCAACAAAGCCACTAAGCCGACACTCGGCAGAATCTGCTTCACAGCTCGCATCCTTTCGGCGTTGGATCAGAATTCTCCGACTCGGTCGTTGCCGTTGCGAGACCCGATCGCCCACCAGACCTGCAGGTCGATCGAGTTCGAGACAAATCTTACACTTCCATCCGCCAGCAGCACGTGGGCACCGCCCGAATGCTGACTGCTGGGCGGAAATGCCCCGCTCCGTCCATCGGCGAGATTTCTGAACGACCAGTTGTTCGGCGGTATCATGTGGTTGTAGTGGGCTTCATGAAAGTACTGACCGACAAGGTAGTCCCACCGCAATTGGGATCCCAGCGCCGCCGCCGCGCGATTCGCGGGATTCAGGCAGTATTCGGCGAGTTGCAGTTCCTGACCAGGCAGAAACCCCTGCGAAGTGACCCATTCATAACGGAGTGGCGTCTGCCGAGCTATGGCGTCCGTCTGGACCCCAGGCGAAGGATTCCACACAAGTCGCTCCGCGAACATTGCTGTTTGCGACAGGCCATCAGAGATATCACGTGGGTAGATGGGCGTCGAACCACGATGAATTCGCATACCATTTTTGGGTCGAATCGCAGACCCATCGTTCATCAAGTAACTGATCCGACGAGGGAACGTCGTGGCAAAAGGATCGCTGGGACAGACATACAAAGCCGGGCCCGCCGCTGTGTCGCTTGCTGGGTTCGGGGGGTAGGCTTCTTCAAGCACTTTGTAGAGATCGGTCATCCCGATTTCCGGAAGCAAACTCCACATCGGCGAACGACCCAGGGGGAAGTGGCCGTGAGTCTCGCAATGCGCGTGGGCGGCCACTCCAATCTGGTGGAGGTGATTCTTACATTGAACAGCCCGTGCGGATTCCCGGACCTGCTGCACCGCAGGCAGCAACAAAGCCATCAACAGTGCGATGATCCCGATGGCCACGAGCAACTCCACGACGGTCACGCCGCGGGTGTGAGCGGCGACTCTGATGCTGGGTCGCCGATCAATCGTTGCCATCGAAAGAGCCGGCCACAGCGCCCGCCCAAGAATAACATCGCGATTTGTTGGATGGGCACTCTGGCCCGCCCACTCTTTAGCACGAAAGCCGGACGGGCAGAAGTGCCCATCCTCCGAAGCTGTTCTTGAGCGGATACTCACGGAAAGTCGGGTGATCTGGCCGTGTCCACGAAACAGCCGATCTGAACTGCGGCTCTTCCGGAAATACACAGCTTGCTCCGATCCGGCAAAGAAACAATCTATCGCCTCTTGCTCGGCAAGAGGCAACAGAACGGACGTCAATCTATTCAGTAATAATGATTAATGGGTCGGAACCATTGAAGGTTGCGGTTCCCAAGTACATCACTATTCCGTCCCCGTTGTCAGAGGAAAAATCGATCACGTATTCCCCGCCGGCCTGAAGCAGGTGGTACTGTATACCGTATGCGAGGTATTCCGCAGGGGTACCCGATGGCCGATGAACGTCGAGTGATGCCATGCGTTCAAAGTCTGTAGGATCCTGCCCGTGAGTACCCGGTCCGTGAAGGTCCGCAGTGTATTTCGCAGGTGCTGTGATTTCGGGTGCAAAGAAGAACACTGTGGTTCTTCCGGACGTGCCTGGGGCGTTAACCGGTGATGCAGTACAGCCAGCAATCCCGACGGCGAGCAGAACCAGCGCGAGCCACAAACGTTGACTGCGAGCATTCGGTTTCGGTTGATCGAGATCAGCGACCAAGACTGCCGTTACTGCCGAGAAGCGACGCATGCAATACCCCCTAAGATAGAGACATTTGACCTGATGGCACCAAACCCAGTGCGGTATTCCATCGACACACGCAGAATACTACAAGCGTCTGGCCAATAAATTCCTTCACCACCCACCCATCCCCAACAATTCAACCATCAGAGGTGAGCCACTTCCGAATTTCGCAGGGTGGCCCAGCTTGCTTCAGAGGGCGTCCGGTAATTCAGAGGATATCCAGGATCCACTGGATTTGTCCGTTGGTGCGGCGGTATGGCTGGGTCCACGCCGGGTGCCACTGGCGAGGGGCTTCGCTCGCCAGTGTGTTCGATCCCGATCTCTCGAAGAGATGTTGTCTCGTGGGGAGTCCCACGGACCAGCCCATTCCATTCACTCAGCCCGGCACGGTGACGTTCAGGATGTCGCTCAGTTGGCCGATCGGGTCATCGCCGTTGAGATACTGCGCCTGGTACTGGCGCGACTCGGGACTGCCGGCGACCAGATTGGCGCGGGTATCGACGTAGGGCGAGGAAGTGTCGATGGCGAGGAACGAGAACGCGGTTTCGGCACCCCGCTTGGAGAGAATGCGCACGCCGCTGGAGACGCTTTTGTTGAAACCGATCGTCGCGGAACCCGGCGTCACCGCTTGCGCCTTGAGGGTCGGCTTCTGCTGCGTCAGGTCCGTCGTGTCTTCCGGACCGACGATTCCGAATTGCTGACCGAACGCCGCCGTGTAGGCCGGATGCACCTTGATCCGGTTGGCCAGCGCCCGCGCGCCGGTGACTCCGGCGGCGAAGGCGGTCGATTTGTCCGTGTTCTTGGCCAGCGCCGTCGCCTTGGCCGCCTGCGAGGCATCGAACTTCGTGTGGAGATCGGTGTTCGTGGCCGTCAGCGCGGCGGTGTCCGCCGCGACCAACCCGAACGTCGCGGCGGCGACGACGACTTGCGTCTTGAAGTTGTCATGCCACGCGATCAAATCGCCGTCCGCCTTGGGGATGTAGTCTTGCTTGGCCATGAGATGAGCTTTCTGAAGGGGAGATGTGAGATTCGTCGCGGCCACCGCGACGGTCGCCCGACGACTCGAAGCGGATTATCGCGGTAATCCGTGACATTTCAAGGGGTTAGGCCATTTCCAGCCATTTTCCTCCGCACGCCGGAACGAATCCGGCGTGCCCCGGAACGGTTCCGGCGGACTCCTGAACGAATCCGGCGGACACGCGATCCGGTCCGGCGTGCCCCCGAACGAATACGGCGGACACGCGAACGCCTCCGGCAAGCCAGCGATCGGTTCCGGCGTCCCCCCGAACGGCGTAGGCGTGCCAGCCCTCCGTTCCGGCGGACCCGCGAACGGGGCGGGCGGGCCGCTGGTCGGTTCCGACAGGCCTACGAATGGCGGCGGCGTGCCGATCATCCGTTCCGGGGGTTCGGCGAACGGCTCCGGCAGGCCCCGAGACCGATCCACGCGGCGGGTGGCTCAGCGAAAAACGCGATGGTGCCCGTGCCGATTGGAATGGAAGCCAGTTCCTGTCCCGCAACGGCCACCGTGATGTCGCGCCCGAGTGGTTCACACAGGGACGACCCAGCACTCCGCTCGACGGCGAACTCTGGATCGGTCGGAAACAGTTCCAGCGGACGGTCTCGATCGTGCGGCGCGGCGACGGTGCCGACCTGTGGCGCGAGGTGCGGTATTTGGTGTTTGATGCACCAACGGTTGCTCAGCCATTCGAGCAGCGTCTGGATTCCGTCAAACAGGTTCTCGCGGCGGGCCAACCACCGTATGCACAGGCCCTTCACCAAGAGACCTGCCGCAGCCGGGATCATCTCCAAACAGCTCTCACGAAAATCGAATTGCTAGGTGGCGAGGGATTGATGCTGCGTCGCCCGGCCTCGTTGTATGAACCGCGCCGCTCATCGACGTTATTGAAGGTCAAACGCTTCCTCGACTGCGAGGCCGTCGTGGTCGGTCACGAGCCGGGCAAGGGCCGGCACAAGGGCCGTCTCGGTGCGCTGCTCGTCGAACTGCCCAACGGCACGAAGTTCAATTGCGGCACCGGTCTGTCTGACGCCCAACGTGGCCTGCCGCCCGCCATCGGTGAGACGATCACGGTCAAGTTTCAGGAGTTGACCGATGGTGGCGTTCCCCGGTTTCCCGTCTTTGCTGGGGTCCGACATGACGAACCCGCCAACCAACAAATCATCAACTCACACTCCAGAAGGAAAGGTCATGAAGTCATGCCCACCGCAACCACACCTCGGCGATTCGAGTTCGTCGGCGGCAACAGCAACAAGTTTTGGGAGGTCCGAACTCAAGGGAGCGATGTCGTCATCAGCTACGGTCGCATCGGGTCATTGGGTCAAACATCGTGCAAGTCGCTGGAGTCGGCGGAAGCGGCCACGGCTCACGCGGCGAAACTCGTTCAGCAGAAAACTCGCAAGGGTTACGTGGCGGTCGCATGAGCGTGTCGTCGTCAAGCCACTTCTTCACTCTCCGAAAGCCCGTCTAAGGAGTCCACTCATGAATTTCAAATCAGGTTCAGTTCGAGTCGCGTCCCTGTTCGGGCGGCTTGCTGGCCGGGCCATCTGCAGCCCGGCGGTCGGCATCGCCATTCGTGCCGCCGCGTCTGCGGCCAATGTCATGGTCACAGTGGCTCGCAGATTCGTCCGCCGGTGAGGCCGCAGTCCATTCGCATCAAACTTCAGGCTCATTCATTGAAAGAATCAAACATGGCCGGACTCACCGTTGCCGAGAAGGAACACTGGAAAGACCGATTGTCGAAACGCATCGAGCGCCGCATCGAAGTCATCACCGCTGAAGACCCGCAGTTGCTGGATCGTGTCCATGAGCAGGCCCGACAATTGGCGCTGGAGTCACTCGGACTGGCCGAGACTCAACGCGAACTCGCTGCCGTCCGGAAGGAAAAGGAAAGACTCGACGAGCGAGAGGACGAACTCCAAACTCAGATCTTGTCCCGAGTCCGGGGCGTCCCTGCCAGTCAAGTGGGCAGCACTTACGGGTGCGACACCGAGGTCAACAAAGCCATCCGGCCCCGCGTCGAAGCCCATGAAGAGCAGCTCTTGAAGGACAGTGATGTCGGGCGAAGGATCGTTGAGTTGCGCCGGGAGAAGGACAACTTGCTGGATACCGTCTGGTTGGCCACTTCGTCCGCTCAAATCAAAGAATTGTGGGGTATGGTTGCGACCTTGCTGAGAGACGAGCCGACGCGGCTCGAACGCGACGCTCTGGCGATTGCCCCTGTTATTGATTGAAGCCGTCACGCGACTTCAGGTTACAAGCCGCCTCCAGCCATCCCGATCCGGTGGCTGGAGGCTTTCCGTTTTTTGTAGCTATCAGACAGAATCAGTCGCAGCCACGTCACAATTCTCGAAGTCATCCCGAAGCAAGTCACTCTCATGCCCAAACGCAGCTTGAAACCGAATCCGTCACCATCCGATGACACCGTTAATGCCGCACTCCAGCGTTTGAACTCACACTACGCAGCGGGAAAGCGAATGATTGAAACCCCGCCCTCCAATGACACCGAGAGAGACGCGTTGGCGACTGAATTCTCGATCAACTCCAACTATTCCAGTCTGCAAAAGGCTCGTCAGATCGCCGAATTGCTAAATGAGGAAGCGTGGAAAAAGTTGACCAGTCTCCGCTTCAAGCAGACAAAGCTACCGCTGGGCTGGGGGCATTGTGTGCCGCTTGCCTCATCAGGCACAGCCACAAACCTGCTCAGGGTCGCGAAGTTGGCAGCAAACGGGGGCTGGTCGGCTGAACGAATCCGCCAGTACCTGCAGCGCGAGGCCGGTAAGTTCAACAGGCGGCGCGGTTCCGGCCCCAAAGTTCGCAAACCAACAAGTTTGCTGGAGGGCTTGCAGCAACTCTTGACTGACATTGAGGTCGTCAGGAAACGTGTCGAAATTCTCCGCAGCATGGTCTTGAAGACACCACGCTGCACCTCCATTGGCGACAAGCTGGTCGTGCTGTCAGAAGCGTTGACTTTACTTGTCGAATGTAAGGAGGTTCGAGAACAGCTCGAATCCGGCGGTCAGGAGCAGGGTGGCTCATAGGACGTGGCGTCTCTGACAGCCTGTGTTGTAGGGCGTTACAACATGGCCGCCAGACTGGTTCGCATTTTGGGTCCGGAAGGCTATTGAACGCTGGAGGTTTGTTCTACCGAGAGCAACCGCCGCTGTTCCTGGATCGTCTGCAACAACTCCCGAAGCGGTGCGAGGTCTCGTCGCAGCTCGCGCACTGAGCGGCTTCCCTTCTGCCGCCGTTTGCCGTTCACGACGGACTGCTGTTTGCCTTCGACGGATCGTGGGCCGGTTGAGTGCTGCCACGGCCGGTTCGCGAGTGCCGTCTCACGCAAACGCTGTTGGCCCTCATCCGAAAGTCCGCGCCGCAGCAACCGATTTCGGCGACCGGCGGCGACGCGGTTGGGATTCGGTGAAGGGGAGGATACTTGGCTCATGATGGTCTTCGGTCGCCTTACTTCGTAGTTGGGTGTCTCGCTCTCCAGAATCCCCTGGGCGGGACGCTTTTTTCGACTGGGGGTGTTCATCGGCGGCAGCCGCCAGGCCGGGCTTGTTGAGCCGATGCAGCGTTTCGCTGAGCAGCCGTAGCTCAGTGTGCATCTTGACGATCACCGTCGAGTAGGCGCTCATCTCGTCGATGGTCTTACTCTGACTTGCCTGTGAATAAAGCCGCCCAAGATTATGGTGTCCCATTGCGAACTGTTCCCACATCATTCGAGTGAGCGGGTGAGTTGAGTCTCCGGCAGATAGACGCAATTCGTCGAGATATGCTTTGAATCCGGTCGGTGAGACCTGGTTGCCAAGACACGGCCCGACTGAGGCCGAAAGGTAAAGTCCAGCGGAAGAGTCACGCAGAAATGCCGCCTGTTGGGTGTCAGTCAGACTGGAGGTTTGTGACATACTATGCGGACTCCCGTAATTGTCGTTTTGGCTGCGAGATGACCTTGGTCGGCTCACGTTGAGGCACAAGGTCGAGCAGCATTGTCAGTAGTTCAATTGGTCGAACACGGCGCTCTGTGGTTCGACGCAACTTGCCGATCAGTGCGTCACCACTGGATGTGCAGGTCGCCGCCACCGGCAGCAGTTTGGAGGCCACGAGAATCCGGAAATCCTCGCAGATGTCACAGACGGGGCTCAGATAAGCCCGCAGGCCAAGTTCCCGCAGTTGCGGTGACAGCCGCAGGAATGGTGGAATGGCCACGTCAAGCACATCGGCCCCATAGGTGTAGCCGAGCCACATCCAGAACCTCCCCAAATCCGCCCCTGACCACTCTTCGGTCGGGGGAATGGCGATGACTTTGTGCAACACAAACGACGAGTGCGCCAACGATTGGCGCACGTTGAACTCGGTGGCCTCAAAGCTGGCCACCAGGCCGACGGGAAGGCCCATCGCCGCCGCGATCTCTTCGGCGGGTTCGTCGGCGAGGATTCGCGCCTGCAGCTCCCATCGAGTCAGTTCGTACTTTGGATCAGATGCAAGCAGCCGCGAACACAACGATGATGCCTGTGGAGAGTTTTCGTGTGATTGCTGATTATCTGAATCCGTGTTGACGCCATTCGTCTCGATCGTGGTGTCCATAAGTCTCACCCTCCTTGGTGTTGAAGCGGCCCTCGCCCCGGAACCGAAGTGCTCCGTGTTCGGCTCACGACTGGAGGCAAGCCCGCCGCCTGCTGTCATACGGACGCCATCGTGAGGTGATGAACGTTGGCCGTCAATGTTTTTTTGTTTGTGCATGAGTGCCGAGACGCAGGAGGTTGTCTTGGGCCAACTACCCCCGTGCGAATTCTTGTGCTCCTGGATGACGGGCGGCTTGATTTGAAATGTGAGGGACTACCGCTACCAGTTGATTTCGCATCTGTTGCAAACCCAAGTATTCTGAGCAGCTGCAGTTGATCTCGCTGTTGTCATGATCGTTATGGCCATCGAAGGATTCACGATGCTCACAGTCGATGAGGGGGGACTAATCGGCCTTGGGTTTCGCGTGGGACAATTGCTCGACATTTGCTGTCCGACGCGTATTGATCGCGAAGATGAGTTTCAATTGGTTTCAGGCACGATCGACAGTATCGCGTTTGCAGTTCGTGCCGTTGGATTTGAAGAGCCTGCTAAGAACGAGATTTTACGGCTGGTTCAGCAACAACAGGCTCTGTGGGCCAACTCTGCCAACCTGATTGAACGCCACGGCACGGCGTATCCTTTCGACGAGTTGACGAAACTCAGTCGCAGACTTGAAGAACGACTGAAGGCACAGGTCCGCGCTGATGTTCGAGCAACAGCCTCCCTAATGGTTGGCCTTTTGCTGGGACAAAGTTCAGGCTGGTATGACGAGTGCTTCGCGAGCGTGGATTGGCAATTTAGATTTCATCACGAGCTTGAAAATGCAGTCGCGGTGCTGGGGCTTGATGTCGAACAGGCTTCGGGGCTGCCGCGTGATGTCCAAAAGTTTTGTCATGACTTCAGAGAAGAGAATCCACTTCTGCAAATGTATCCCCCTAATCGCTGGGGATGGGGGTTCATTGAAGCTCACCTGACTGGCGAGATCGAAAGTCGTCCGCCGGCAGATCTCTCGCCACCACCATCGGGGGCTGCGCCAATCGGACCGCGCGGTGTCATTGACGATCGTCAGCCTGGTTTTCTAGGTCTGATTCTGGGGGAGAATGGCAAGACGCCAATTCAGCGACTTGGATGGGATGGAGTCAGCATCGACCTCTCTCAACCGAGACTTTTCAATCTCCTCAAAAAGTTCTACGACTCTGGCGACGTACCTGTTTCTCGTGAGACTTTAGAAACTAACTGGGGAAGAATTGGAACCGCCACGGATCCGTCGCCTAATGCGATCAACGATGCAATCACAGCCCTGCGAAAATGTATAGGCCCCTTGGGAGTGAAAATCGTCTTGACGACTGATCGGGGACAGCCTGCGGCATGGCGACTCGAAGCAATTTCGATTCCCAAAGAATGCCCGTGACCAATCGGGACAGTTGCCACTCCGGATCCCCGTAGACTCAGCCAGACTCTGCAATTTCTGAGTTCAAATCGCATTGTCAGCAGACTCATCTGAGTCCAGGCTTTTCCTCGTTTCTTGCATCCTTTGCAAATCACGAGGGGACTCACGATGGATGACGATGATCGGCCGGTTCTGTTCAGCGTATTGGTGGTTCTGCTGGCACAACGCCTCGGCGGAACGCAAATCCGACGTTTCCGACAGAACTCCCTCTTGGCGGGGTTTTACGGAATGGGGCTATTTTATAGGGTTTGTCAGTGGCTGGGGCTGTTGGGGTTGCGTTCGGTTT
>JAYSQC010000276.1:0-12592 GCA_043721755.1 Schlesneria sp. | reverse complement strand
GGCGTAAGCCCCCTGGTTCTTGGGCGTAAGCCCGTTCGCGAAGAACCAGGGGGCTTACGCCACCCCGCTCAGATGTCTCATCAATGACCCGCGCGACGTATAAGCTCACGCCGCCATCTGGCGCGAATGGATCGGCAGAACGAGCCACACCCTTTCTCAGCAGGGTCTTCACAGTCCGAGCGACCGTGATTTTCGGATTCTTCCGGACATTCGATATAGATTGCCAGGTCGTCAGTCCGATAGAGACGGTAAGTGCGGATTCTCGCGCCCATGCTGAGTCATCACGGCTCACGCAGTTCCGGCTCACGGCGTTCAAATCAGGGAACGACTGATGCGGACTAGGCAATGGTTGAAGACATTATTGAGTGGGTGCCTCGCTGTGGCGGGAGGTTTGACGGCTCACGCCCAAGAACCCCCGTTCCAACAGTTCGGCCCCGGCAATCCGGACGCCGTGGGGATGCTTCCTCCACCGTACAACACGAACTATGGAGCCGCTCCACAGTCGTACACGGGGATGGAACAGGCAGGCTATCCGCCCGGAGCCAACGCGTGGCCCAACGTCTCCCCGTACATGGGGCCGGCCGTCGATCAGACGACCTACGAGAACGGCACCTGGTTCAACCGGCAACTCTCTGGCAGACGCCAGTACTACTTCTCGACCGAGGCCCTCATCGGGCGGACGTCTTTGGGAAGCGGAGCGCTGGTGGGTGCCCACGGGGTGAACCTCATCCCGCATATTCCCGGTCAGACGATCATCAACCAGAATCAGCAGTTCTTCGAGAGCATTAGCTTTGCCACCAACCTCAACACGCCGGATCGATTTGTCGTGGCAACTGCTGGTGGTGGTGGCGGCGGTGGCGGCGTTACATCGACCGGTGACATTCAAGTCTTCACTCCCCGAAACTACAACGACGTTTCTAACCCGGAACGAGCTGGTGGCTTGCGCACCACTTGGGGTTGGTTCAACCCCGATCAAACCGGATTTCAGGCATCCGCCTTCTGGCTGAATCAAAGCACCGGGGAATACAACAGCGGCTTGGGACTTCACTTCGACCCGATACTGTCCGCATTTCCGGGATACGACCTGTCAAAAATCCGCGCATTCACCGGCATCCCTCTGCAAGGCGCGGATTCGGATCAAGACCTCCACCCCGGCGTCGTTCAGCCCTTCGACTTGTTCTACCGACTGCGTCTGGAATCGCAGATCATGGGCACGAACCTTGATTGGTACGGCACTCCGATCGTCGATGGACAGAGCATGAAGATCCGCCCGATCGCGGGTGTGCGCTACGTCAATCTCATCGAGCAGTTCGCGTTCCACGGAGCAGACTCCGGTATGGGCTACAGCATCCGGGGAGCGTCGGCACAGGGTGGAGGAAACGCGGCAGCAGTGACTGGGGGCGTCCTCGGTCCGGTTGTGTTCGATCCCCTGTTCTCTGTTCCCGATGTCATGCAATCGCAGTTGTTGTCGCGGACGCAGACGCAACTCCTCGGGCCAGAAGCGGGCCTGAGACTCGACTTGGGCGGGGACTCCTTCAAAATCTGGACTCAGACCAAAGTGGGTCTGTTGGGGAACAATGCCACTCGCAAACTCAGTGGCTTCAACATCGGTGACGCCTACTATGCGAGAAACGGCCGGACGATCCCGATCATGCCTCGCGATGACATCGCCGCGACATCTTTTGCCAGCCGTGATACGACCTCGTTCCTGTCTCCGATGTTCGAGCAGTCGATCTTCGGAAAGGCTCACTTGTTTGAGAACATGCCGATCATGAGGAAGTCCTCCATCATGCGAGCCGCTGAATTCCAAGCGGGTTACACGTTCCTCGTGTTGGGTTCCGTCTACCGACCGGCTCAAACGATCAACTGGCAGGCGTTTCCTGTGAACCCGCAGTTGCAGGATCGCCGCTCGACGTACACGAACGGAACCTTCAGCCTCGGTGTCGAGTGGGCCTACTGAGTTCGCGGCGAAACAGCTTCCTGCTTACCTCCCTCCCCTCGGCGGGGAGGGGGGAGGATGGTCCAGTCGATTTGCCACTCATCCCCCCCTCCCTGACCCTCCCCGCCGAGGGGAGGGAACAAGAAGGGACATCGGGAAGTTGTTTCGAGCCAGTTCCTTACCGTCGAGCGGTGAAGAGACGAAAAACAAACAGCCCGGTGAGAGTTTTCTCACCGGGCTGTTGCGTTTGAAATGATCATTTTCCATCGTGAAAGAATTACGTGGCGGCGGCTTCGGCACCCACGACAGCCAACTCTTCGGTGATCGCCTCGACCGTCGATGGCTCGAAGTCGAGCTGCTTCTGGTCGGCGACTTCCTTGGCTCGCACGGTGATCGTGTTGTGACCTTCAAACGCCCCTTGCAGCAAGTTCTCGGAGAGCGGGTCTTCGACGTAGGTTTCGATGGCCCGGCGCAGGGGCCGTGCCCCGTACTCGGTGGCGTTTCCCTTGCTGACGATGAACTGTTTCGCTTCGTCGGTCAGAACCAGGGCGAGGCCCTTCTCGGCGAGACGTTCGCGCACCTTGGACAGTTCGATCTCGACGATCTGCTTCAAATGCTCTTCATTGAGCGAACGGAAGACCACGATTTCATCCAAGCGTCCAAGGAACTCGGGCTTGAACTCGCGTTCCAACTCGTGCTGGAGACGTTCCTTCATGCGGTCGTAGCTGGTGTCGTTGTCTTTCGGCGCGAAACCGAACTCGTTGTTGATGGCCAACGCACCGGCGTTGGTGGTCATGATGAGTACCGTGTTCTTGAAATCGACCTTCCGACCGAAGCTGTCGGTCAGATGGCCTTCTTCCATGATCTGGAGCAGCATGTTGAAGACATCGGGGTGAGCCTTCTCGATTTCGTCGAGCAACACCACGGCGTAGGGGCGGCGGCGAATTTTCTCCGTGAGCTGACCACCCTCTTCGTAACCGACGAATCCGGGAGGAGCACCAATCAGTCGGCTGACGTTGTGCTTCTCCATGTACTCGCTCATGTCGATCTGGATCAGGGCATCCTGATCGCCGAACAAGAACTCGGCGAGCGTCTTCGCGGAGAGCGTCTTGCCGACACCGGTGGGACCGGCGAACAGGAACACCCCCGTCGGACGGCGCGGATCCTTCAACCCGCTGCGACTGCGGCGCACGGCTTTCGCCACTTGCTTGATCGCTTCATTCTGACTGACCACGCGGCGATGCAACTCGGTTTCCATGCCCATCAGACGCACGGCGTCTTCGCTGGAGAGGCGTGTCAGCGGGATGCCCGTCATCTTGGCGACGACTTCCGAAATCACTTCGGCATCGACGACGCCGTCCTTCTCTTTGGACTTCTCGCGCCAGTCTTTGTTCAGGCCTTCCTTCTTCTTCTTGAGCTTGTCGGCCTGATCGCGCAGCGACGCGGCCTTCTCGAAGTCTTGATTGGCAACGGCCTCTTCCTTTTGCGCGTTGAGCCGTTCGACTTCCGCTTCAATTTCCTTGAGGTCTGGCGGACGGACCATCGATTTGAGTCGGATGCGCGCACCGGCTTCGTCGATCACGTCGATGGCCTTGTCGGGCAGACACCGCGCCGTGATGTAGCGGGTCGAAAGTTCGACCGCCTTGGCCAGCGCGTCGTCGGTGATTTGAACGCGGTGATGTTGCTCGTACCGCTCGCGGAGACCTTTGAGAATCTCAATCGTTTGCGCCGGTGACGGCGGTTCGACGATGACGTTTTGGAAACGGCGTTCGAGCGCCCCGTCCTTCTCGATGTACTTGCGGAACTCATCGAGCGTCGTGGCCCCGATGCACTGAATCTCACCGCGTGACAGAGCGGGCTTCAGCACGTTCGAGGCATCAATCGCTCCTTCCGCGCCACCCGCACCGACCAGCGTGTGCAACTCGTCGATGAACAGGATCGTGTTCTTGGCGCGTTTGACTTCGTTCATCACCGCCTTGATGCGCTCTTCAAACTGACCGCGATACTTGGTCCCGGCAACCATCATCGCGAGGTCAAGCACCACGATCCGCTTGTCGCGCAGCAACTCGGGGACTTCCCCACTGACGACCATCTGAGCGAAGCCTTCGACGATCGCGGTCTTGCCCACGCCCGCTTCACCGAGCAGCACGGGATTGTTCTTCTGACGGCGACAGAGAATTTGGATCACACGTTCAATCTCGTTCGCGCGACCGATCACAGGATCGAGTTTGTTCTGGCGAGCCAATTCGGTGAGATCGCGGCCGAAGCTGTCGAGGGCCGGCGTCTTGCTCTTGCCCGACTTGCCGCCGCCACCACTTCCGCTGGGACCACTTCCGCCGCTGCGTTCTTGAGTACTCGTGCCGCCGCCCCCTTCGCCACCGTCCATACCGTGGCCGAGCAGGTTCAGCACTTCTTCTCGTACGTCTTCGAGTTTCAGCCCGAGGTTCATCAAGACCTGCGCGGCCACACCTTCTTGCTCACGGATCAACCCCAAGAGCAAGTGTTCGGTGCCGACGTAGTTGTGGTTGAGGTTCCGCGCCTCTTCCATCGCGTACTCGATCACCTTCTTGGCGCGAGGCGTCTGTGGCAGCTTGCCCATCGTGACCATGTCCGGTCCCGATTGCACGATCTTCTCGACCTCTAGGCGAATCTTGCGGAGATCGACATCAAGGTTCTTCAGCACGTTGGCGGCAACGCCGGAACCTTCCTTCACCAGTCCAAGCAGGATGTGCTCGGTGCCGATGTATTCGTGATTGAACCGCTGGGCCTCTTGATTGGCCAGTTGCATTACCTTGCGGGCGCGATCAGTGAATCGCTCGTACATGCGGAAGCCTCCGAAGGGGGATGAGTGGGTTGTCCCACGGTGAATTCTGGATTGAACGGTGTGTGGTCTGAGTCGCCTGCATCTTGTAGGCCGGACCCCTTGGCCCGGCTGTCTCTCACGGCCGGATCAAAGGGTCCAGCCTACAAATGAACTTGTATTGGCAGGCTGGTGGGAGTCAGTGGAAGATGTCGGGCAAGGATACGTCACGATTGGGACGACGACGCGATTTTTGAACGTCTTGGGTGGGCTAACACATGAGGATCGTGCCCAGCGTGTCGAACAATTCCCCGCGACAATTGCTACAACCAGCCCAGCCAGAAAACGCGACACGACCGCCTCAACCGATCTTCAATGGCGGGCGATTCTAGTGGTGTGTCTGATGGAGGGCAAGGAGCCTCCCGGCCTCGCGCGGGGCCATCAACAAGCGTTGAACAAGCTTGATTTGACGCGAAGCATCACGTACCACAACCCGCTCTGCTCACCTCAGAAAGTGCCGCTGTGACGCCCTCCTCGACCGAGACGTATCGCATTCTCGACGCCGCCGCGAACCGCGCCCGTGAGGGGCTGCGCGTGGTCGAAGACTATGCCCGTTTCGGACTCAACGACGCCCATCTGTCGCGTTTGCTCAAGGAGTGCCGCCATGAATTGGCCGCCGCGCTGACAGGCATTTCTCCCGCCCAACGCCTCGCCGCGCGAGACACGCTCGGCGACGTGGGGACTTCCATTGGCACGGTCTCCGAGTATCAACGTGCCTCGGTTGAGGACGTGGCCTGCGCGTCGTTCAAGCGAGTCCAAGAAGCACTCCGAACGCTCGAAGAGTTCAGCAAGTTGATCGGCGATGACGACTCCCAATGTGGCGTCGAAACACTAACCCGAAGCGTGAGCGAGGATGGCACGAGCGTCAGCGGGGATCGCATGAGTTCCAATCCGGGATCGCCAGACCGAGCATCCTCGCTCACGCTGCGGGGTGGTGTTGGAACGACCTCATCCGCGACCACGCGGCGCTTCGAGCAACTCCGTTACCGACTCTACACCGCCGAGAAGGCTGTGCTGCGAACGCGGTCCTCGCGCGAGCGGCTGTTCGATCAGCGCCTCTATCTGCTGGTCACGGCTTCCGCCTGTCAGGCCGGGTGCAAACCGGTCGTTCGCGCGGCAATGACGGCGGGAGTGAAGCTCATCCAGATGCGTGAGAAGACGCTGCCCGATCGGGAACTCGTCTCGCAGGCGCGACGCCTGCGAGCTTGGACCCGTGACGCGGACGCCTTACTCATCGTGAACGACCGTCCCGACATCGCGGTCCTCGCGGAAGCCGACGGCGTTCACGTTGGACAGGACGAACTGACCGTCAGCGACGCGCGGCGGATCGTTGGACCAGACCGGTTGATCGGCGTCTCGGCGCACACGATCGAACAGGCGCGGCAAGCGGTCCTTGATGGTGCGGACTATCTCGGCGTCGGCCCGACGTTTCCCAGCGGCACGAAGTCGTTCGAGTCCTTTGCCGGGCTGAAGTTCCTCCGTGAGGTTGCCGCCGAGATCACGTTGCCTTGGTTCGCAATTGGCGGCATCGATACGAACAACCTCGCGGCGGTCCTCGAAGCGGGTGCGAGTCGCATCGCGGTCAGCGGTGCGATCCTCACCGCCACCGATCCCCACGCCGCCGCATCAGAATTGCTGAGAGGTTGCAAATTGGAGTCGGGCGTTCAAATTTCAAAATTGGCCGAGATAGATAACCGTTGATCGAGTGCGGCCCGATCGGCCAATTTTGGCTCTCCGCCATTCCTGTTGAAAATGGTGTCCAGTGAGCGGCACGGCGCTAGCCGCCGGTCGTTTTCGCCTACACCGGCGGCTAGCGACATGCCGCTCACTCAAACATCCAACACAAATGGCGGAGATCCCCAATTTTGAAATTTGAACGCCCGACCCCCAGCCTTTTCAAACCCGCTCCAGAACGAAGTCCCCACCGATGCTCGTTGTGACTGCCGCCGATCCTTCACGTCGCGAACTCGCGCTGCGCTTGCTGTTCGCCCGCTTCCCGGTTGAGGAGCAGTCGGCCCGTCTGCGCGAAACCCTGCTGGCCGCAGAGCGAGGCAGCCTGAACCTCGACGGTCTGTTGCTCGCAACGCTGCGATCACAGCCTGATGACACGCAGCCCCGTGACGAGGACCTCCCCGTTGGCGCGGCGCTCATGATGCTTCAGTCGGACGGCATCGCACTCGTCTGGCCACCCGTGGTGAGTTGTGGTGCCGCCGATGAGATCGCCGTTGAAGAGGCTCTCATGACGGAACTCTGTCGGCGGATTGACGCCACCGACGCGAAGCTTGCGCAGTCGTTGCTCACGCCGGATGATGTGGTCGAATCAAAGCTCCTCGCGCGACATGGCTTCACGCACGGGACCGATCTCTTCTTTCTCGCACGGACGCTGCAACCGCTCGAGACACAGCTCCTGTCGCACGGTCCCGCGCACGACTCACCGCTGGCGCACCGAGTCATCACCACAGAGACGTTTGATGCCAGCAATGCCGCACGATTTGCATCGGTCCTCGAACAGTCGTACCAGCACAGCTTGGACTGTCCCGATCTGAAGGACTTTCGCAGCGGAGCTGCAGCGTTGGCGAGTCACCAGTTGTCGGGTGTCTTCGATCCGTCGGCGTGGTCGCTGTATTCGATCGACGGTCGCGACGCGGGCGTATTGCTCTTGAATGAGCATCCCGACCAGAACGCCATCGAACTCGTTTACATGGGCGTGACACCCGAACTGCGCGGCAACGGCCTCGGGCGTGAGATGCTTCGTCGCGGACTGCAACTCGCGACGCAGCGGTCTCGCGCCGCGCTGTTCCTCGCCGTCGATTGCCAAAACCGCTACGCAAACGCTGTGTATGCCGAGTTTTCGTTCGCCGAGCTGGCTCGTCGGCGAGTCCTGCTCCGACGACGCGGACCTTCGGCACGGTAGTAATCCACAGCTTATGCACATTCGTCCGCGACCCGCGCGACGTGAACAAATGTGAGTCTGATCGCTTCAACTTCTCCGGGTTGAGGGACTTTCACTATGCCGTCTCAACTGAGAATTTTTCGCGCAGTTTTTATGAACTCATCTCGTTTGACTCTCGCATCACGCAGGCTAGGATCGGCCCCTGACGTGACACACAACGAAGTCGCTGATCGCTTCCCTGCGAGACACGACTTCTTCCATTAGGTCCAGCCCGACCGACCTCTCTTGAACCCCATCGCTGATGGGCCATCAGTCCGTTCGACAACGTTTGCGGATACTCACGCAGCGGTAATGAACCTCGATGGTCTCTCTTGCTTCGCGCCTCCCCGTCATTCGGATCGGTCGCGGTGCGCGCTGAGTTCAACTCGAGGCCGATCGTGCGGTGTTAAGGGGTGGCAAGATGCAACCCGGCATGACGCCGACTCTGTGTGCAGAGATGCCCGGTGCAATGATGCCCGGTGCAGAGATGCCTACGAATCTCGTTGCCGATCCTTCCAACGCTGCCGCGTTCGAGGAATCCACATCCGAGGAACCAACCTCTTTGGGCACCCTCACATGCGAAGGGGCGCTGGTCGAAGCGGCGTTCGCCGAGTTGCGGCTGCTCTTGGGAGCCAAGCGTTACTCGCTGTGGTTTGAGGGGAAGATCGGACTCAATGTTCGAGACGACTTGCTCACCGTGGCCGTCGGCAGTCCCTTCCTACTCAACTGGATGCAGAAGCAGTTCAAGGAGATCACGACGCAAGCGGCCCGCGCGGTCCTCGGTCCTTCAGCCCGAGTCGCCTTTGCCGTCGATGCCACGCTTTCCATCGGACGCAGCGCGAGCGTGGCTGCGTCGGCCGTTGCCGGCTCGCTCGGTGAGCAGTCGTTGATCGTCGATGCGACCCCGCGCGAAACCAATACGTATCTGCGCGAGTCCCCGTCACGCTCGCATGACGCCGCTGCCAACGACACGGCACTCGCGAAGGTACTGGCTTCGACCGATGCGATCGTCCCGCGCCGATCGGCTCCGGCATCAGCCGGTTCGCAGCCGATCCACATTCCCGCCGCGCCAGCGGGCAACTCGCGCGGCCGTCGATTTGCCGAGCTGCACGACTTTATCCCCGGCCCCACCACAGAGCTCGCGCTGACCGCCGCGCGACAAGTCGCCACCGGACAGCCGACGCAGTTCAACCCGCTCTACATTCACGGCCCGGTCGGTTCCGGCAAGACGCACCTGCTCGAAGGAATCTGCCGGCAACTCAAGCGGACGCAGCCGACCGCCAACGTGATGCTCCTCACGTCGGAAGCCTTCGCCAACTACTTCACTCAAGCCTTGCGCGACAAGACGCTGCCGAGTTTTCGTCAGCGCTTTCGCACGGTCGATACGTTGCTCGTCGATGACATTGAGTTCTTTGAATCAAAGCGGGTCTTTCAAGAAGAGTTCCTGCACACGTTTGCTGAACTGGTCGATCACGGCCGCCAAGTGGTGCTGTCCGGTTCGAGACATCCGCGTCTCCTGACCAAGCTCGGCGATGAACTGGGGACGCGATTTTTGTCGGGCCTCGTCTGCCGACTCGATGTCCCCGATGCGGCCACGCGACAGAAGATTGTTGAAACCAAAGCCGCGCGGCTGTCGGGTGACTTCGCTCCCGAAGCCCTGCAATACGTGGCTCAACGTTTTCAAAACAGCGTGCGAGAACTCGAAGGGGCACTCAATTGCCTTCAGACGTATCACGCGATGACACGCAAGCGCGTCACACTTTCCGCAGCGCGACACGTCCTCGCCGACTTGGAACGGGACTGCTTGCGAATCGTCCGACTGGCCGATGTGGTGCGAGTCGTCTGCGGGTTGTTCGGCGTCAAATCGAAAGACCTCGAATCGGAGAGCCGAGTCCGCACGATCAGTCAGCCCCGCATGTTGGCGATGTTTCTCGCCCGCAAGCACACGCAGTCGGCCTACAACGAGATCGGTCAACATTTCGGTGGCCGCAATCACAGCACGGTCATGTCCGCCGAACGCAAAGTCCAACAATGGCTCGATGAGAACAGCACGATCCAAGTCGCCTCGCAGTCGTGGACGATCGGCGAAATCCTTTCCACACTCGAACAACAACTCCTCGCCGGATGAGACGGGTTCAGTGAACCAGCCACACCAACCCGCAGCGTCAGCAAGGACTTGTCCGACGCGGGTCTCCTGACCCCGCCGAAACGCCCGACCGAAGGTTCCCTCTCCTCAGCCGCACAACAAAAACGAAGTTCCCCGGGAGCACGGAGGCCACCGGGGGACGTTTCAAGTCGGAAACAACAAGCGTTTGGTGACCGGGAAGTGTTCGCATCCCCCCGTAGAATGGACGCCTCGTCCGTCCGAGTTGGTAGGACGGACGAGGCGTCCATCCTACGGGTAAAACAAGTCTTGCCGGTCGCCTTGGAACGCACTCGGCCGATTTTCCCCGTGGTTGCTTCTCCCCGCACACAGAAGAACCACGGGGAACACGGGCGGACACGAGGAAGAGTGGAGTGCTGAGCGTGCGAGGCACTCGCAGATTTCCACTTCCACCGGCGCGCGGGACGTTGCCCACGCGGAGAAACGAACCCGCCTCATGCCCCACCAAGATCAGTTTCTCAACGTGATCGACCGCGATGAGGCCGAAGCTCGGTTTCGCTCGGCTCTCACGTTGAAGCCGCTCGGCGCGGAAGTGATTGCGTTGGGTAACGCGCTGGGGCGAGTCCTCGCCCACGATGTTCTGGCGCGCGTCGATGTGCCGTCGTTCGATCGCTCCAACTTCGATGGCTTCGCGCTGCGCGCGGCCGACACGTTTGGGGCCACCGAGATCGAACCGAAGATCGTGCGGTTGCTGGCCGAAACACTCGATGCGGGACGTGCCCCCACCGTAGATGTTCAATCGGGCGAGGCCGTCGCGATCTCGACGGGCGGCATGGTTCCGCGCGGAGCCGATGCGATTCTGATGGTCGAGCATTCCGAAACGCGAGCGGACGAAGGGGACTCAGCCACAAGTCGCGTCGAGGTTCTGATTCGTCGCGCGGTCACACCCGGATCGGGGGTCGCCTTCGCTGGAACGGACATCGCGACGGGTGAGACCGTGCTGCGCGGAGGCACGGTGCTCACGAGTCGCGAGACCGGCGTGCTGGCCGCGCTGGGTGAGTCGCGCGTCTCGGTCTGGCGGCGGCCGCGCGTGGCGATCATTTCGACCGGCAATGAAATCATCGCGCCGGGTGAACCGATGCGACCCGCCGCCGTGTACGACTCGAACTCACAAGTCCTCGCCGACGCCGTGCGTGAGCTGGGTGGGGAGCCTCAGTTTTGGGGCATCGTGCGCGACGATGTCGTCGCGTTGCGAGAGAAGATGCACGCCGCGCTGGCTCAGTCGGACCTCGTGCTGCTGTCGGGCGGGACCAGCAAGGGCGAGGGCGATCTCTGTTATCGCGTCGTTGCCGAGCTGACCGATCCCGGCATCGTCGTGCATGGCGTGGCGCTCAAGCCGGGGAAGCCGCTTTGCCTAGCGGTCACGGCGGGGAAGCCGGTCGTCATTCTGCCGGGCTTTCCGACCTCGGCGATCTTCACCTTTCACGAGTTCGTCGCGCCCGTCATCCGATTGCTCGGCGGGCGGCAACCCGAATCGCACGAGACCGTCACCGCGACGCTCGCCGTGAAGACGAACTCGGAGATCGGTCGCACCGAGTATTTGCTCGTCGGTCTCGTACAAACGGACGATGGGTTGTCGGCGTTTCCGATGGGGAAAGGATCGGGATCGGTGACGACGTTCAGTCGCGCAGACGGCTTCGTCACGATCCCGCGTCACACCGAGATCGTCGAAGCGGGTGAGCCGGTTCAGGTCCGCTTGATTGGACGCCAACTGGAGGTTGCCGATCTGATCGTCATGGGGAGTCACTGCGTCGGCCTCGACCTGTTGCTCTCGCTACTCCAGCAGCGCGGCGTGACGAGCAAGTTGCTCAACGTGGGGAGTTCGGCCGGGTTGCTCGCCGCCAAACGGGGCGAGTGCGACATCGCGGGCATTCATCTGCTCGACCCGCTCACCGGGGAATACAACCGCCCGTTCCTGTCCGACGCGGTCGAGTTGATCCCCGGCTACGGTCGCTCGCAAGGGATCGTCTTCCGTCGCGGCGACACCCGGTTTGAAGGCCGGTCGCTGGAGGAGATCGTCGGCATTGTGACAGGCCGCGACCAAGCGACTCTGACGAACGCTTCTTCGTTTAACCGCGTGGGCAACGCCCCGCGCGTCGATCGATGTGGAGAGCTGGTTCACCATTCGACGTGCGGGGCGTTGCCCACGCGGTTAAACGAAGAGGCGTCGAGTGACGAGACCTGCGTGATGGTGAATCGCAACCAAGGAAGTGGGACGCGGATTCTCATCGACCGCCTGCTCGCGGGAGCCAAGCCACCGGGCTATGCCGTGCAGCCGACCAATCACAACGCGGTCGCCGCCGCCGTCGTGCAGCGGCGCGCCGACTGGGGCCTCGCCATTCAGTCGGTCGCTCAAGCCAACGGTCTCGGCTTCGTCCCTTATCAGGCGGAGCAGTACGACTTCGTCTTGCCGAAGCAGCGCAAAGACCGCCCCGCCGTGAGGGCCTTCCTCGCGCTGCTCGCGGGTGAGACAACGCAGCGCCGGTTGACTGAGTTGGGCTTTCGACGCGGCTCGTAGCTCTTGGGCGTTAGCCCTCTTCCGCTTTCCGAGCGGGGCGGCGTCAGCCCCCTGGCTCTTCTAAGCTTCGCGCGGCCGGAACTGAGTCGTTTAACCGCGTGGGCAACGCCCCGCGCGTTGATGGCAAAACAGCGTTCCACATCGCTCGACGCGCGGGGCGTTGCCCACGCGGTTAAACG
>JAYSQC010000275.1:0-27615 GCA_043721755.1 Schlesneria sp. | reverse complement strand
ACCGGCAAGAGAAAGTAGACCGGTCACTCCGTGACCGGAACCTTCGAGTCACGGAGTGACTCGTCTACTTTGGGGTAAGCTATTTCCTGCCGCTCGCCTAAGGGCGCGGTTGGCACCCCACTCATCGAAATTCAACAGGGCGAGGTCTTCTTCATCAACCTTCGGGTGTTGCCGGGACGGGAGCCGTGGCGGGGAGCGCTGCAGGCGCATCGACGGGGAGTGTGCTCGGCGCGGGGGCCGGTTGTGAAATCGCGGGGGTGGCCGACGCGGACTGTTCTGGCAACAAAGCCGGAGCGAGAACCTCGATTCGACCTGCTGTCGCCGGAACAATGATCGACGGTTGCTTCAGGAGCGGCGGCAGTGAGGACACGGACGCGGCAGCAGGCTTCTTGGCTTTTGGTGCGTCGATCAGTGGGATCAACGAATCGAGAGCTGACTTCGGCGTGCCGGGTATCGTGGGCTGCACGGCGGGCGGTGCTTGCAAGACGGGAGTCGTCTGCAATGCCGGAGCCTGCGTGGGCATCGGCAACGGTGTCACACTGGACGGCGTTGCCTGTAATGCAGGGATGGCCGGTTGCACAGTGGGAGCCAACGCCGGAAGCCCATTGCTGGCAGATGGCGGGGCAGCAGGTCGCGGCAGTTGAACTGCGGGAATTGTTTTTGTTTGCGAGACGGGTTGTGCCGGGAGCAGCGCCGTCTGCGGAACCTGCTTTGGAACATACGCCCCGGTCGCGACGTAGACCTTCGGGTCATCCACGATCCAGCGTGTGGACCACGTCCGGCCATCGTCCTGATTCACCACGTTAAAGAAGTACGTGCTCGTTTGCAGGCAGGTGTAACCGTAAGGAAAGTTCGAGTAGAGGTGGTCCTTCGCCGTGAGGTTGGCCACTCCTTCGTGACCGTAGTAGTGGACCTTGCCATCCGGCGTGATCGTCATCCCGAGCGTCCACCAACCTTCATTCAAAATGACCGGGCCGGGAATGTCTTGGCCTCGCTCACCCGAGCGAATCAGCAGTGACGCCGTGTTCTTGCCGGGGTGCTGCGGATGATTTTTGGCGTTGAACTGGATGAAGAAGCCGGGCCAGTACTGTTCCATCTCACGGCTGGTTCCTCCGGTGCGAAAGAACTTTCCCGTCTTGGTTGGCTTGTTGATGATCGCCTGGCAGTCGGCTCGGAAACCGAATGAACTGCCGCTGCGCTGCTCCCAAGTTTCAAACGGTGGGATGTAGACTCGCACCACGTAACTGGGAGTCCACGACGCGGGAAGCATGTATCCCAGCTTCTGGTGGACGTTGGCGATCAGGTCGTCTTGTTGAAACGTATTCGACAACCGGCCGGGGATGCCTGAATAGAGCGTCTGCATCGCCAAGGCACCGGTGCTGCCGGGTAGTCCGCCCGGTGGCGTCTCGACGCGCTTCACGAAGTCCGGCGTGCCGCGAAAGCCGCTCTCGAACCACATGCTGTTGTTTGAGAAGCCCGCTGGCTGGCGATCGACTTTGTCGATGTTCGTGCTGGCCTTGGGCAGGTTCAGCGTGAAGGACCAGTTGGCATCCTCGAAGTCATCGCCGACCTCGACGATCCGCTGCCCCGTTCCGGGGACCACCTGAGCCTCGGTCGGCTGTTGCCAACCCAGGAGCACCACGATCACGGCCAACCCGAGCGAAATTTTCTTCATCAACATGATGAGGCATCCTGTTCCTCCGTGAGTCCGAACCATTCCATGTGATCTGGTGAGACGACAAGCAGTCCGCTTGCAGTGACACCGACGCTCCACAAGGTCTGCTCAGTCGTCAAAGTCGAGAGCGACTTTGACGACTGCGTAACACCTGCGGGGCATCGTGACATGGAACCCGTTGGCAAGCCGAGACTTCCGTGCGGCTTGCCAACGATGTATCGGACGCGACTCGTGAGCCGGTTGAATCAAATCCACCGGCGCGGACTGGCCAACCAACACCATCGCCTTGTTGGTTCCACGAAAACTGGCTCTCCGCCATTCCTGTTGAAAATGGTGTCCCGTGAGCGGCATGGCGCTCACTCAAGCATCCAACACAAATGGCGGAGAGCCCGAAAACCCCAGCGCGGCTTCACTTCGTTCAGCCGCAACCAAAAAGGCAGAAACAAGAACGCTAATCGTCACTGATCTGCACTCATTCAAATCAGCGAAAATCAGCGTCGATCAGTGTTCCAAATTCTTCGTGCCCGGTGCAGAAACAAAACGTGAGTAGCGTAGGGTGGGACCAGTGGCGTTTCGCCGCGCCGGCCCACCAGAATTTCTCGATGTTTTTTGATGGTGGGCCGGCGCTCGAAGCGAGCTGGTCCCACCCTACATTGAAAAGGGCGATGGTCCTGATGGAGAGTGGGACAAGGCTTGCTACTCGGCGAGGCTCTGCTCATTGTTCAATGCGGCAGTGTCATTGCGGCAGTGTCATTGCGGCAGTGTCATTGAGAGTGAGGTTGTTTCGTGCGAGGTCCGCCGTTGCGTTCGTTGTTGTCAGCTCATCGTTGTCCGGGGTGTGAGATTCGGCGGGTGCTGTGTTTTTGCGAACTGATCCCGCGGATCACCCTGCAAACTCGCGTGATCGTGTTGATGCACACCTGCGAAGAAGTGCTGACGACCAACACCGCGCGGCTGGCGGTGAAGGCGCTGACGAACAGCGAGTTGCGCATTCATGGCCGACGCGACGAGCGGATGTCGGCTGCGGGCTTGGTCGAGGAGGGGCGAGAGTCCCTGTTGCTCTACCCCAGTCCGCACTCGGTCGAACTGACGAGTGACTTCGTATCTCGATTGACGGGGCCGGTGAACTTGATCGTGCCAGACGCGAACTGGCGACAAACGACGAAGTTCGTGCGGCGCGAACCGGGACTCGTTGGCATCCCGCATGTGAGACTTCCTGCGGGACTACCGTCCGAGTATCGCCTGAGAACTCAACGCGACTCGCGGAACCTTTGCACGCTGGAAGCGATCGCGCGGGCGATTGGTTTGCTGGAGAGCCGCGATGCTCAGGCCAGTTTGGAAACGCTGTTGCGAGTCCTCGTCGAACGGACGCTCTGGTCACGCGGTTCGCTCGCCGCCAAACACTGCACGACAGCCGGGATCCCCGATGAAGCGTTTCGGTGACAGTTTGAATCATCGCGCCGAGTCCAGATCACTGAACGCGGCGACACTCAGTGGCTATAACTCGCGAGGCCAAGACCGCTGCGTTTAACCGCGTGGGCAACGCCCCGCGCGTCGAGCGACATGGGAGGCCGTTTCGGTGCATCCGCGCGGGGCGTTGCCCACGCGGTTAAACGAACCAAACCTCTCACGCTTGGCCGCGTGAGGTATCTAACAACGATGTGGCTCGATTCACTTTTTTTGGAGAACAACATGCTTCGCGATGTGGTCCGGTTGACGATGTGTTGGGTTGCTGTGGGTGCGATGACTGTCAGCGCGATGGGGGCCGATGCTCCCGAGACCGCTCCCGCCGAAGTGGCTGGGATGAAGCTGCTCTTCAACGGGAAAGACCTCACCGGTTGGGATGGCGATCCCAAGCTGTGGAGCGTGAAGGACGGCGTGATTCACGGGGAGACCACTGCCGAGAATCCCGCCAAGGGAAACACGTTCATCATTTGGAAGGACGGTTCGACGAAGGATTTTGAATTGCGACTGTCATTCCGCTGCAACGCGACGAACAACTCGGGCATTCAGTATCGGTCGAAGCACATCACCGACGGCAAGGTCGGTAACGCGTGGGTCGTGCGCGGTTATCAGCATGAGTTGCGAAACGAGCAGGGGCTACCGAATGTCTCGGGCTTTATCTACGACGAGGGCGGCAAGCGCGGGCGCATCTGCCTCGCCGGTGAACAGGCAACGTGGGAGACCGACGGCAAGAAGGTCGTCAAGTCAGACTTGGTCGATGCCGCCGCGTTCGAGAAGCTCTTCAAATTGGATGACTGGAACGACGTGGTCATCCTCGCGAAGGGGAACCACATCCAGCACTATCTCAACAACGTGCTGATCCTCGACTTCACCGACAACCATCCCGAGTTGGCCCTGAAGGAAGGGGTTCTCGCGCTGCAACTGCATGCAGGCAAGCCGATGTGGGCGGAGTTCAAGAACATCCGCATCCGCGAGGTGAAGTGAAGAAATACGGCTCTCCGCCATTTGTGTTGGATGCTTGAGTGAGCGGCATGGCGCTAGCCGCCGGTGTAGGCGAAAACGACCGGCGGCTAGTGCCATGCCGCTCACTGGACACCATTTTCAACAGGAATGGCGGAGAGCCAGAAATACCAACCCGAAGCGTAAGCGACGAACGAAGTGCGTGCGGCCTCGCTTCGGCGGAACCGCAATTCAGACGGTGATGGAGTGCCGTCCTGACGCTGGTGGCGGCCTCGCTTACGCTTCGGGTTGGTGTGTTCTCAACACGCTTAACCGGCGGCTTTCGTCTGGTCGCCGTTGAGTTTGTTGTAGAGCGTCTTCAGTGCAATGCCGAGTTCGATGGCGGCTTTGGGTTTGTCGCCCTGATGTTTGTCGAGAACGCGATAGATCACGTCCATTTCGATCTCGCGCAGTGTCTTCGGGTGTGACGACGGCAACTCCACCGTCGCGGGCTTGATGAGGCCCGCCGTGGCCGCGTGACGCAGAACCCCCGCAGGCAGATCTTCCGGTTGAACGACGCCGCCGTCGGACATGATGACCGCGTGTTCGAGGGCGTTGGCAAGTTCCCGCACGTTGCCCGACCAATCATGCAGCTTGAGGACTTGGATCGTCTCGGGAGACAGCACGTTTTCCGGGACATCACGTCGCTTGAGATGCCGGGCGATCAGCGTCCGGGCGAGTTCTGGGATGTCGTCTTTGCGTTCGCGCAGCGGTGGCAGCGTGATCTCAAACGTGTTGACCCGAAAGAACAGGTCTTCGCGGAACGAGCCATCGACGACCATGTGCTGGAGGTCGCAGTTCGTGGCGCAAACGACGCGGACATCGACGTGAAAGGCTTCGTTTTCACCGACGCGCCGGACCTCGCCGGATTCCAAAAACCGCAGCAGTTTGACCTGCATGGACTTGTCGAGTTCACCCAACTCATCGAGGAACAGCGTGCCACCATTGGCGACTTCGAGTAGTCCTTTGCGTGGCGTATCGGCTCCGGTGAACGCACCTTTGCGATGTCCGAACAACTCGCTCTCAACGAGGTTCTCGGGCAGCGCTCCGCAATTCACGGCGACGAATGGCATCTTCGAGCGATTGCTGAGATCGTGAATGCGTCGCGCGACGAGTTCTTTCCCCGTGCCGGTCTCACCCAGGATGAGGACGCTCGAATCGGTCGGTGCGATTTTCTCGCACAGCTTCTTGACGCGGAGCATCTCGGGCGTGCGACCGATCAAATCGGGTGAGCCTTCGACGGCCTTGAGTCTCGACTCAAGAGCGATCGTTTTGTTCGTCAGCATCCGCTTGTCGGCAACCCGCTTGAGCGAGGCGCTGATGTCAATCAGCTTGCAAGGCTTGCGGAGGAAATCGTAAGCCCCCGCGCGGACGGCTTGAATCGCAGCGTCCACGTCGCCGTGCGCCGTGCTGATGATGACTTCGGTTTCGGGCGAGACCTTCTTGATGTGCTGGATTACGTCCCAGCCGCTGAGGCCGGGCATGCGTAGATCGACGATGGCGGCATCGAAGGTTTGAAGTTCAAGCGCCTTCAACGCGGCATGGCCGTCCTCGCACAGCACCAAATCGTGGCCCATGCGTGGCAGTTCGATCTTCATCACATCGCGAATGGTCTGTTCGTCATCAACGAACAGGACTCGCAGTTTGTTAGTCGCGGCAGCAGTCAACGGGCGATCTCCTTGCCCTACTCGTGACATCCTTGTCAGCGAGCCGACCCATGTCGGATGGCGGTGTTTGCCGATTGGCGGTTCAAGGGGCGGCGGGTGATATCAGAAGAGGAAAAATGGGGCAACGTGATTTGGTGGCGAACTCTTCGATCATCGTTGGATGTGTTCCACTTGTTGCTTTGTTCACAACTTCTGTGCTTCCAACAGAGAAGTTGTCAGAGAGTGCGAAGTGATCAGTGCAAAGTGCAAAATCGCAGAGAACTCTCGTCCGAAGTCACTTTGCACTGATCACTTCTCACTTTGCACTGATTTCGCGGGCATTATCTTGGAAGGCGGCTCCGTTGCGTTAGGCCGCTGCCGCCGACTCCTGCGCCCTGCGCGGAATGTGGATTCGGAAGGTGCTCCCTTCGCCGGGGCCATCGCTGAGAGCCTCGATTCGACCGCCGTGCTCTCCGACGATGCGATCGACAATCGACAGTCCGAGGCCCGTTCCTTTGCCCGATGCTCGCTCGGTGAAGAACGGTTTGTAGAGGTGCGTCAGGACGTGCGGAGTCATTCCGCAGCCCGAGTCCTTCACGCTCAGAATGACTTCATCCACGGACTCATCGAGTGCAATCGTGACGGCTCCCGAGTCTTGTCCCTCCATCGCTTCGAGGGCATTCATCACGAGGTTCTGCACGACCTGAACCAGCTCACCCGGATTGACATCGGCGGAGTGTGGCTTGCTTCTGTTGAACTCAATCGTGATGTGATCGTGGCCTTGGACGTGACGCAGGCGGTCGAGAACTTCGACCACGATCTTGGTCAGGTCGTAGCGCACGCGCGGGCCGTTGTTACCGCGCGCGATGTCGAGCGTACGATGCGTGATGGCCTGACACCGATCGGCGGATTGCGCGATCATCGGCAGGTACGCGCGCAGCAGTTCGCGGTCGGCGGCCTCTCGCCCGAACTGGCCATCCGATTCGATCAGTCGCTGCAACAGTGAGTCCGAGGCCATCAGAATCGAGTTCAGCGGGTTGTTGATCTCGTGCGCGATTCCTGACGCCATCTGGCCGAGGTCCACAAGATGCTTGTTCCGCACGATCTGTTCGCCGCGACACTGTGCCTCGCGATCAGACTCGGACTTGTCACGCTGGAAGCGGTCAATCATCCGGTTAAAACTGTCGGCCAGATCGACCATTTCGTCGCGACCGGGCAGTGTGAGGCGGTGGCGGTAGTCTCCGTTGGCCACTCGCTGCGCCGCGTCATGCAGCTTCTTGACGCGCACGAAAATCCAGACGTAACCGCACCAATACAGCGACGCGAGCAGTGGCAGCACGAGCACGAGACAACTGCCGATCAACCACAAACGCCATTTGTAGGCATCGTGCGCCTCCCGCAATGTCGTGTGGAAACCAAGTTCGGAGTTGGGCAGCTCTTGCACGATGATCTGCAAACGGGCGATGTCGCGCAACATCGCATTGAGAATCGGCTCGCGGTCTTGAGCATTGTTCAGTTGCCGCCCCCCGCGCTCTAACCATCCGAGCGTTTGTTGGATCTCATCCAACTTGATGTGGCTGATCCCGACACGCGGTCCAACCAGCGTCGAGGGAAGCGGAACCCGGCGGCGGTACTCACGCATTTCGCGCGTCGCTTGGGCCAGCCGTTCCGTCCACAACGCGGGGTTGAACTCCAAATCCTGTCGCTTGTGAACTCTCGGGGCCAAAGGCTCCGTCGGGCGTTCGATCAGCATCAATGGCTCGATCAGAGCGGCCAATGCTTGAGAGAGATCGGAACGATTTGGCTCGTTGTCCAACTGAGCTTGCAGGTCTTTTACGACGCTGCGGTACGACCACAGGCCCGAGAAGCCCGCGACGCCGAGCAGCACAAGCATCAACAGGACGAGTCCCAGTCCGATGACCAGCTTGCGGCGAATGGAGCGCGTGAGGAACACTCGACATCCTTGTCGTGGCTCGAAGAAAGCCCTCGGATATTCGAGGGGTTGCAAACCTTACAAGCGTTGCCAAGTTCGCTCAACCCCGGTTCACGAACTGCTCGGGACTGGTCGAAGTCCGGCTTTTCCTAAAGCCGGACTTCTCTTTGGCGCACGGGGACACCGCGGGAAGTCCGGCTAACCCGGATGGTTCATGAGGAACCACGAAATACTCGAAAGACACGAAATTGAAGAGAGCTGCGGTCAGAGCGCCTCAGACATCGCGCGTCGTGCCGTTGCGGTCACTCGAGATCAGTACCCTCGTCCCCTCGTCCCTTTCGAGTCTTTCGTATTACTCACGTTTCGTTTCCTGTCGGCCTGCGCAAAATCTTCTGCTTCAAAGTCGCCTTCCTCGCTCCGCGTGAAGAAAGCCGTGTGCAGGGTTGATGCCGATTGTTGATTCAGGGGGCCACTCACATTCGGCTCACTTCACGCGGAGCGAGGAAGGCTACTTTGGTTGCGGCCGATGGCCGCTCCGTGTTTTTCGTGGTGAATAATCCGGGCTAAAAAAGCTAAGCCGGACTTCATCCGCCCTCATTCATGACCTCGACAACGGTCGCGAGTGGGGACGACTGCGGATAGGATGCCGCCCCCGATTTGACGTGATCTGTGAGAAAGGACTCACCTTGCCGAACAACCCGATTTCGATTGGACGCTGGCGTTGTGGACGACGCGAGCCGCTGCTGTTCATTGCTGGCCCGTGCGTCATCGAAAGTGAAGAGTTGGTGTTGGAGGTCGCGAAGCGATTGGCGGACCTCGCTGCATCGCAGAACGTGCAGATCGTCTTCAAGTCGAGCTTCGACAAAGCCAACCGGACGAGCGTGGACAGTTTTCGAGGCCCCGGCCTCGAACGGGGCTTGGAAATTCTGGCCAAGGTCCGCGAGACCACCGGCCTGCCATTGCTGACCGATGTCCACGAGCCGAGCCAGGCGGAACCAGCCGCCGCCGTGTGTCAGATCGTTCAGATTCCCGCGTTCCTCGCCCGACAGACCGATCTGGTGGAAGCGGTCGCCGCCGCGACGGCCAAGCACGGCGGAACGATCAACGTGAAGAAGCCGCAATTCGTCGCTCCCGAAGACATGGTCCACGTCGTCAAAAAGTGCGAGGCATTCGGTAATCCCAACGTCCTGCTGACCGAACGCGGCACGATGTTCGGATACGGACGACTGGTAAACGACCTGCGTTGCATCCCCGTGATGCAATCGTTCGGCGGGCCTGTCATTTTTGATGCCACACACAGCGTGCAACTTCCCGGCGGAGCGACCACCGGCGGGCGACGCGAACTGGTTCCGTTCCTCTCTCGCGCGGCCGTTGCGTCCGGCTGCGACGGCATCTTTTTTGAAACCCATCCGAACCCCGACCAGGCTCTCAGTGACGGCCCCAACATGATCCCGTTGCACGAGTTGCCCCGGCTGATTGAACAGTTGGTTCGACTGCGAACGCTGGCCTTGGAGTTCGCGGGATGAAGGTCCGTCGTCGCACGAGTAAAACCGAAAGTCCTCTCCGTAGAAAACGCTCAACGACTTGCCGACCTTCGGCGTAGGAGCGGCTTTTGAGGTAGATGTTCACGCTTCTTCACCGAACACCAAGCCTGCCACTTTCTGATCGTCCTGATACCTCGACCTCGCGCGGTCAATGATGGGACATCTGAGCGGGGCGGCGTAAGCCCCCCGGTTCTTGGGCGTAAGCCCGCTTGGGAAGAACCGAGGGCTTACGCCGCCCCGCTCGGAAACCTCTCACTTTGTGCCGCGTGAGGCAGAAACGTCGCAGTCTCGATCGTGCGAGGTATAGCCGAGCAGCGGCATAGGATGAAGTCTGCCCTGCGGCGCATCAAGGAAGTCGGGAAGAGATCGGTCGGTTCTGATCCCGGTGATGGCATTCATCCGCTGTTTTTTTTGGGCTTCCAATGAGCGGGATGAAGTTGTCGCTTTCATCCCGAAGGGATCGCAGCCATTAGCCGGGAGTTGAGCGTCCGCGACACCCCCGGTGCGAAGCCACCGTAAGGGGATTTGCATCCTGAAGGGATGCTGGCAGATTCCCACTGTCAGACAGGATTAAACCGTGCTGGCATCCCTTCAGGATGCAAATCCTATTTATCAGACCTATTCCGGGGGTGTCGCTTCGCTCAACCCCCGGCTAATAGCTGACATCCTTTCAGGATGAAGACCGCTGGACATCGTCCGTTGCTCTCCAATTCGTGCGCCCCCAAAAAAACATCGGATGAACCGGTTATTGGCCCCAACCACCGCCATCGACCGATCCTTGCGGTCGTGACGATCCGGCAAACTGGCTGTGACCGCGCGGGTTGAGGAGCCTTCCGCTGGCGGCCTCTTGCCAAAATTGCCGATCTGTTACCATGCCACCGCCTCACATGGCGGTCGTCCGCAGAAGAGCCTTCAGCCGCTTCTGCCACCGGATCAGCAAGCGGGAGGCTTGCTCTCACATCGCGCGTGCAATTCCATTTGCCTCACCGAGGGATCGGTTGAATGCCACTCAAAACTTCGCCACTCGAAGAACCCAGTCTCAACATCACGTCACTGCTGGACATCATCCTGACAATTGTGATGTTCTTCATGGTCTCGACGACGTTCTCTCAGAACGAGCGTCAGACAGAGATTCAGGTTCCGGCAGTCTCCGACAACGCGGTCCTCACCGGGCAGCCGGATGAGATCGTCATCAACGTAGCGGTTGATGGCCAAATGCAGGTCAGCGGGAAGCCGCAAACGGCGGAGACGATTGCCACGTTGTTGCAAGCGGCGTTGACCTCGTTCCCCAATCAAGCCGTCGTGATCCGTGGCGATGGTCGTTGTGAGTACCAGAGGGTGATGGACGCTTTTTCGGCCTGTAAGCAGGCGGGAGTCCGCAATATTTCCGTGGCTCACCTTCCTCGACTGAAGTGACTCCGATGCCGAACTCACTCACACATTTGCTCGAACTCGTGACGCAAAGCGTTGGCGACTGGACTGCCAGCGGCATCTTGCTGAAGGCGGCGCTCATCGTCTGTTCCGTGTTCGCGACCGTACAACTGCTGTCGATGCTCGGCACCCGTTACGGCGATGCCAACACGACCTCGAAGTCATTCGTGCTCTCGCTGGTTGTTCACTGTTGCCTGGGTTTGGGTTGGGCCACGGCCGTTCAGTCCTACGTTCCCGCTCCCACCGTCGAAGGCGATCCGGAGTTGCCTCGCGTCAAGATCTCGCTCACGGGAAATGGTGACGAAGATGTGTCGCCGGTCGCTGGCACCGGTAACATGCCGGTTTGGACGAGATCCGTCGGACGGGCGAATCGCACGATGTCGCGGATCGAGCGGCCCGACCAAGAACCTGCGGCGGTCGAGCCGCCCGTCATTGAACTGTCTCCCACAGAGGCGGTCGTTCCACCCGACGCTCCCGATCTGCCGTCCCGTCCCGACGAACCGCCCGCCCCGCCGACACAACAAGCTTCCGTCGAAGCGATCGCACGCAGCAACGCGTCACCCACAGTGGCCATCGAATCTCCCAAGGTCGAATCGCGATCGGAAGTGAGTTCCTCCACCCTAGCCGCGCGGCAGGCGATTCGTCGTGAGAGTTCTTCCGCCGATGCCGGTACTGGAGCGCGAACCGAACCGCAGCGAGGTGCTTCCGAACGAACGGCTCCGTTCATGGAAGATGGCACGCTCCTTACCCTCCCCACAGATGTCGTTTCCGACGCGGGCCATCCCAAACCGGTGGGTCTTCCGGCCGAGGCGATCAAACGCCGCGGTGCGCCGAGTCCCTTCCCCGCAGATGTGGCTGAGACCGGCAGCAACCCCGCTTCAGCAACGGCTTCAAAATCGGGGGTCGGATCAAACGGCCGGTTCACGCGCGTCGGCGATCGCCCGGCGAACGAGCGCGAGTTCGATCCGAACCCGTCTGGTGCCGCTCGCCCCACTCCGGCGAGGCCGCTTCCGACTGAGGGTGGCTTGATGGCCTCGCGGGGATCGCCCGGCGGCGATCTGCCCAGCGACGCTCCGACACAAGATTTCAGACGCCCGAATACACCATCCATCAGCGCGCGTCCTGCCGCGCGCGCCACCGAGACCTATCGTGCCCGGCGCATCGAACAGCGTCGCGCGATCGCTTTGAAAAACGGGGGTTCTGATGCGTCCGAACGCGCGGTCGAAATGAGTCTGCGCTGGATGGCCGATATGCAGGAGTCCGACGGCCGCTGGTCCTCGGCTCGCCACGGTGGCGGTCAGGCAAAGACGGATCCGCAGGGGCAGAACCGACTCGATGGCGGCGTCTACGCCGACACGGGCGTCACCGGACTCGTGATCCTGTCGTTCCTCGGCGCGGGCTATACGCACGAGGAGGGCCAGTACTCTGACAACGTCAAACGGGCGATCGACTGGCTCATCCGTCAGCAACAAAATAATGGCTACCTGGGCGGCAAGGCGACGCGCTACGACATGATGTACTGCCACGCCATCGCGGCCTTCGCGCTGGGCGAAGCCTACGGAATGCAGAGCGACCCGAACGCCTTCCCCGAACTGCGCGAGGCGGTGCGAAGCGGTGTCAAACTGATCGCTGCCATGCAGAACGATGACGGTGGCTGGCGCTACGGTCGCGGCGGTGAGTCCGACATGAGCATGTTCGGCTGGCAACTGATGGCCCTGAAGAGCGCCGTCAACTCAGGCGTCACTGTTCCCGAAGAGACTCGTCGCGGCATGACCAAGTTCCTGCAAGCCCGCTCACTCGGCAGTCGCGGCGGCTTGGCGGGCTACAAGCTGAACGAAAAGGCCACGCCCGCCATGACCGCCGAAGCCCTCTTCTGTCGTCAGATGTTCAACGTCCGCCAGAGCGATGCCGCCTCGCAGGAAGCCGTGAGCTATCTCAGACTGAACCTGCCGCGACTGGCCGTGTACGACGAGTACTACTGGTACTATGGCACGCTGGCGATGTTCCAACACGACGGCGAACCGTGGGAGGAATGGAACTCGTCCCTGCGCGACACGCTCGTCGGCCTGCAACGGACCAGCGGGCCTCACGCGGGGAGTTGGGATCCCAAAGGCAAGTGGGCCGGCATCGGTGGCCGCCTCTACTCGACCGCCCTCAGCACGATGAGCCTCGAAGTCTATTACCGCTTCCTCCGCATCTACCAGACGGAAGAGTGACCTCGCGCGTTTGCCCATCACGGCCCCATGACTTTGCATTTGGGGAGGGCCGCTTGCAGGGCGGCGAGGCCGGGGGCGGTGCAGTGCGTGCCGGTCAGGTTGACGCGTGGCAGCGTCTGCACCCCGTGCAGAATTTTTTGGGTTGGTACTCGCCTACGACGTTCGTGTTCGTCAGGGCGAGTATTTGCAGGCTCTGGCCAAGTAGCCTTCATCGCTCCGCGTGAAGACAGCCGGTCGCACGGTTGGTGCGGAGTTGTGGATCATCGTTCCTCGCGCGTTCGGCTGTCCTCACGCGGAGCGATGAGGGCTACTTTGAAGAGGGCGACTTCACGGCCCGAGGACTTTGCATTTGGGGAGGGCGGCTTTGAGGGCGGCGGGGGCGGTGCCGTGCGTGCCGGTCAGGTTGACGCGTGGCAGCGTCTGCACCCCGTGTAGAAATTTTGGGTTGGTACTTGTCCACCACGTTCGTGTTCGTGAGGTCGAGAACTTTTGGGAAACATCTCTTGGTGAGCCATTGGGCTGACGCCGCCCGGCTTACTTGATATCGACAGATGTTGGCCCGCGCGTCGCGCCGGACAGATTCGAGGGCGGATCAAAGAGAACGTGGCTCGTCCCGCCATGGCTGATCTTGCCGAGCACGCCCCGGAATGGCTGGCGAAGATGACAGTGCGCGAGGGAACTCGCATGCGGCGCAGATTCTGACAACCGGGAGGCGGCTGCGACAGAAATGCCTTCGTGATCGCGACCGTTCACCCGATGATCGACGACATCCACGCGAATCCCGTGCGGCGAGGTTTGGTGGAACGCCCCACAGATTGGAAGTGGTCGAGCGCCCGCTGGTACGCGGGGATGACTCCCGTTCCGATGGAGAGGGATCGCACGCTTCCCTCACGGCTCATTCTCGGCCCCGACGGCACCCTGGGTGGCACACCCTGAGGCTTTGCGAAGGGCGTGGAAGAGTGCCTCCACTGGCAAAGCCCACAGCCAGAGACCATCGCCCGGTGGCCATCTCGTCAGCGCGTCTTCGCGTATGCGATGGCTCGCCCGAGCAATGAGGCGACAAACGGCTGGAAACCCAATTCGACGTTGGGTTCCCGATAGTTGCCTGTTTGTCCTTGCTCACGGTCCGAGAGCAGGAGGCAGGTTGCGTCGTACAGCCGCTCGCGAATGAGTCTCGTCATCAGAATTTCATATCGTTTGGCGTATGAGGCATCACGAAATTCGTCGAACACTTTGAAGTGCGGTTCACGGACCGCCACAGGCGACATCGAACGCGTGGTTTCTTCGAGCAACATCAGATAACCAACCCACGGACGTTGCGATGTCCGAAACGCTCCCTCACGGTAGGCGAGCCATAGGTCCGTTGCCGAACCAAGAGCTTCTTCCGTCCGATTGTTGTAGTTGTTGCCGAAGGACGGACCGACTTGTGACTTGAACTCGACACTTGCCAGCAGCGTTTCGTCCACAACAACGATCAAGTCCCATTTCTTCTCGGCTCGAAAATAGCCCGGCAGTTCGAGATCGCGGTTGCAGTGAATGGCCGCGTCGGGGATGCCAGCCTCAATCATCAGGTCTCGGATCAGTTCGACAAACAAATTCATCTGCTTGCCACCAGTGACGGCGGATCGCGCTCCGGCGTCGCGTTGTCCCGTCGCTGTTCCCTGACGAACGGACTGGTCGTCGCGAGTCTTCCAGAAGTGGCGAATCGCCGACTTGAGCCGGGCTTCGTATTTCACGAATTTGCTCCTTCCACTTGGAGCGACGATTCGTTGAACAGCCCTGCCGTCTCACGAGCAAATCGTTTGCTGGCGTATGCGAGATAAGTCTCGTCAATTTCGTAGCCGATGCTGTGACGGCCCCAGCGCGCGGCGGCGATGCTGGTCGTGGCCGTTCCCGAGAAGGGATCGAGCACGGTATCACCGACGAAGCTGAACATGCGGACCAATCGCTCGGCCAGTTCGGTCGGATACGGAGCCGGATGATTCTTGGTCGAGGCACCGGTCAGCCCGGTCCAGATTTGTTGGAACCAGCAGCGGTGATTCTCTTCGCTGATGATGCTGAGCAACCGCTTGGCGAGACTCGGCGCGCGATAGCCACCCGGCTTGCGCTGCATCAGGATGAACTCGATGTCGTTCTTGATGACCGCGTTGGGCTCGTACGGCTTTCCGAGGAAACCGCCGCCCCCTTCGACCTCGTACACCGCGTTGGCGATCTTGCTCCAGATGATCGGCGACAGATTGTCGAAGCCGATCTGTCGGCACCGCTCCTGAATCGAGGCGTGCAGCGGGACGACCGTATGCCGACCATTGTTCTTGCGGCGCGAGAGGCAAACGTCACCGACGACGCAGATGACTCGACCACCGGGAACCAGAACATCGAAGCAGCGTTGCCAAACCCGGTCGAGGTCGTCGAGAAACTCGGCATAGTCGTCGATGTGGCCGAGTTGCCCGTCGGTGTCGCGATACTTTTTCAACGTCCAATACGGCGGAGACGTGAGGACGAGATGCACCGAGTCGGGGGCAAGCCCAGCCATCAACCGGGCATCTCCATGCCGCAGCACATGCCGCGTAGGAACCCGCTGGACGCACGCTTCGATGGCTCGCATCTGCCGGGCATCTTTCGCCAGTTGAGGAATCGCCGTCTGCGGATTCTCCAACTGCCGCAGTTCCTCCGGAACAAACTCCCACAGCTCGGCATCCTCAGCAGCCGCCACCTCAATCTCGACATCGTCCGTCACAATCGTCATGCGTCAGGGTTTCACTTTCGATCAAAATTCTATCGGCCCTGCGGGTCAGGCTGTGCCTAGCACCAAGACCAGACTCTAACCAGTTCTACCGTCAGACACAGCCTGACAGCAGTGGGCCATACCGACTCCATCACTTCAATAAGCCATCGAGCCACTCATGGGCGGCTTGGCGTCGAGTGGCTCGAACAGGGCGTAGACTTCCTCGGCCGTTGAGAACGCCTTGCGGACGCCGCCGATGTCGAAGTTGCTGTCGTTGATTGGCGAGTTCGAGAAGAAGCTTCTTGGCGCGAGGGCGGCTACGAAAAACTGGGGGTCAGGCACCGCAGACTTCAAATTTGGCGGGATGACGTTTGCCACGTCGTATCAGCCCCACCTCCGCCAAATACGAAGTCTGCGGTGCCTGACCCTGATCGCTCTTCATCCGACAGCGTCTGGCGTCACGGCGTCGGGCTACCTTGGTTCAGTTGCCTGATGGCGTGCGCGTAACGGGCGATATCGCGGTCAGTGAGGTGGTACACGTCGATCGAGTAGCCGATGCGCGCGACTGGCTCGAAGAAGCGGAAGTAGCCGAACTCACCGATGCCGACTTGCGTGCGGTCGCCGTTTTGGTCACGGATCGCGTGTGGGCGGCCGTGGACGAAGTTGACGCTGACGGCGTGCCAGCCGGGTTGAGGAAACCGCGAGGGCAGCGGAGTGGCATTGATCCCGATGCGGCTCGGGACGACGGTGCCGAAGTAGGCCAGCCCGATCTCGTGAAGTTGCCGTTCGTCCATGAACGCCTTCAGCGCGTGCAGGTCTTGGCCCCAGTCGATGTTGGAATCGACGAGATGCCAGCCGCCGCGTGCCGGGCCTCCCGCGAGGGCGTTGAAGTACGCGAGGTGATGCGGATGGAATCGCAAGGCGAGCGGAGCGGTCAGCGTCGCGGTCCACACGATGAGCCAGATCACGCGCTGTCGCGAGTCACTCAGCCAGCGTGCGGCTTGTCCTGCGAACAGGTGCAGCAACGGCAGCGTCGGCAGGACGTATCGAATCCCGATCTGGTTCGCCGAGCCACTGGCCAGCACCGGGAGGATCGCGGCCGCGATCAGCAAACTCACCGCGCGACGACGATCGAGTGTGTTAGGGCGAGGCCACGCGAGAGTGGCACTGGCAACGAGGATCAACACCAGCGCGGACAGCGGCAGCTTGTAACCGAGTGCGGCCGCGTAGTACCGCGCGAACGGCCGGTCGCGCCATTCTCCATCGAGATAGACGGGATGCTTCCGTTCGAGGTCCAAGGCCAGCCGATCGAACGCCGCGATGTAATCGCGCGGCAACGGGACCGGACACCCGCCGATGGCCGTCAACGCACGTTGCACTGCCACCATGCGGCCGCTCGCAAACGGCACGTTCTTCAACGCCGTCCCCGTTCCACGGAAGAGGTAACTCGCGTTGATGACCAGCAGCGCGACAGCCATCGCCGCGAGCCATTGCCGCGCGAGCGCGCGACGTTCGGCGCGAGACTCCACACCAACCCGCAGCGTGAGCAAGGATGAGGGCGATGTCGATCCCATGCTGTTTAACCCAACTCCCTCGCTGACGCTGCGGGCGACTTGGCGAGTAGGGGAGCCGTTCCAAGACTCCGCCGCCGAACCTCCCTCACGAACGACCGGCCAGCGCAGCACGAACCACACCACGATGCAAACCGGCCCCAGCATGAGTGCCGTCAATTTCGTCAGTTGAGCGATCCCCAAGACCGCTCCGAACAGCACGGCTCCGCGCCACGAAGGTCGTTCGGCGAATCGAACGAGTGCGAACAGTGTCGCGATCCAGGCGGCCGCGAGCGGTAGATCGTGAGTCACGATGGCCGCATTGGCGATCACTGTCGGGCAGCAACTGAACAAGAGGACGCTGAGGAACGCGGCTCGTTCGCCGTACCACGCCCGTCCCCACAGAGCCAAGATCAAACCGGTCAGCGTCGCCAGCGGAATGATCATCAAGCGACCACACAGAAACCAAAACCTCACATCGGAGTTCGCGGCCCAGAAGGCATCGCCAATGTCGCCCACGTCGGGCTTGGCTCCTGCGTCACCGGGTTGAGCGCCACCGAAAGCCAGCGGAATCGCCGCCCACATTCGGACGAGAGGCGGGTTGATGACATCGTCGTCGAGCTTTCCCGAGGTCCACATTCGCAGGCCGATCGGCAGATGCCAGAACTCATCGTGAGTCGGCGTCCAAGATCGAGCACAGTCCACGGCGAGCGCGGCCTGCAAGACCAGACACGCAACCACGCTCGGCCAAAACCACCGCGCGTCCGGCCCGAACCAACGAGGCTTGTCCGCGTCACGGCTCGCGGTGTCCAAGTGGGCCTGCGCCATCAAAACGTCCTGAAGGGAGTGGTCGTGCGGAGTTGTGTCGGGCCGCAGAGTACCAGTTGCTCTGCACGTCAGAAACGCGGTGGATCCGATGTTTTCGGGGGATTCCATTGAGCGGGATGAAGTCGGTCGTTTTCATCCCGAAGGGATGAAGGCTTTGATCATCGCCTCTTTCACTCCAATGAGTGACTCCCCCAAAAAAACATCGGATGAACCAGAAACACCGCCAACTCACTTCGGCAGCCGGAACGATTCAACCACACTTCCGCTCTTTCGGCGGCACGGATATACCCGTTCGACCAATCACGAGATCGCTCTCAATGAGAGCATGAAGGACGAGAATCATCGCCGCTCCGTCTCACACCGCTCCGTCTCACACCGCTCCGACGCTCACGGCGTCTTATGAAGACTGTCGAGTTCTCACTCAGCGGACCGCGCACAATTTCCGATTCTCGTTTCTGACTCTGCCGCGCGCGCAACGTCGTGCGATGAACGCCCTGTATGCGTTCAACCGCATCACGGATGACATTGGCGACGACGAGAGCCTGACGATTGAGGAGCGTCGCCTCCGATTGGCGAAGTGGCGCGATTTGGTTCGCGGCGCGATGAGTGGCTCGTCGAGCGACGTGATTGATTCCTCCGGCCTGCTCGACGGGGAACGTCGCTATCTGCCTGCGATCAGTGACATGGTCGCGCGAGTCGGCATTCCGCACGAGTATCTCTTCGCCGTGATCGACGGTGTGGAGTCGGACCTGCATCCGGTGGAGGTGGCCACGTTCGAGGAACTCGAACGGTACTGCTATCAGGTCGCGGGGGCGGTCGGTCTGTGCTGCATCCACGTCTGGGGCTTTCGCGAGGGGCCGGAGGTCCGGCAACTGGCCATCGACTGCGGTCTCGCCCTGCAACTGACGAACATTTTGAGAGACCTCGCGGAAGATGCGGATCGCGGGCGCGTCTATCTGCCACGCGAAGACCTCGCGCGGTTCGGGTACTCGGCTGACGATCTGCAACGCCGCGTCATCAATCCGTCGTTTCGAGACCTCATGCAGTTCGAGGTTACTCGTGCGAAGAGCTACTACGCGCGCGGAGAAGAGTTGCTCGGTCATCTCGAACCACCGGGGCGACCGATCCTGCACGCGATGCTCGATATTTACGGTGGCCTGCTGCGAGAGATCGAACGCCGTGATTTCGACGTGTTCTCACAACGAGTTTCGCTCTCGAAGTGGAGGAAGCTGTGGTACGCAGGCCGCGCGATCATCACCACGCGGCTGCCGTGGAACCAGACCTGCCGCGATCGTTCTTCAGCAGGCGGTTAGTGGTCGGCCAACGTGAGATTGCTGGGTTGACCTCGTTTAACCGCGTGGGCAACGCCCCGCGCGTCGTGCGACGAAACACAATTCCACGTCGCTGGACGCGCGGGGCGTTGCCCACGCGGTTAAACGATGCAGGAAGGCAATACAAAATTGGCCGACCACCAGCAGCGTGTTGAAAAACGTAGAGCAAGCGGCACGCCTGCGCTACGGCGTTATTAACAGGCTGTCATCGTTCAAACACGGGCACGGGGAGTTGGCCGCGTTGCCATTGCAGGGCGTCTTCGCTGTCGGGGACGACGGCTCGAACTTTGACGCGGAACGTGGCAGACGAACCGCCCGGCGCGTTCTGCATCCGCTTTTGAGCCGTCTGTTTGGCGAGTTGCACGACCTTGAGCGGTGCCACGTTCGGGTGGAACCATTCGGCATACGTTCCCGCGTCGGTCTCGACGGTCACATGGAACGACATTGGGCGGATGTGCGAGATGCTCCTCATCTGGCCTCCCACTTCCAGCGGGCCGTTGTTTGTCGCCACGGCGTTCATTTCGACTTCGGCGAGGTTCGACAGCGTCACCATGTAACCGGGCGGCTTCGCGTCGTTGAGTGATATCTTTTGTTTCTTCGCTCCCAACTCGAGCCACTGCGGGAACTCGCTCTGCAACTTGCCGACCGGTTTGCCGAAGGCCGTTTCAAAATCGGCGAGTCGGCTGGCGGCATCGTCCTTCGCGAGCGGCTGCTGCTGGCTGAGCACCTGCAAATAGGTGACGTATTGCTTGCGGTACTTGGTGGCGAGGAACCAGTGAATGCTCCACGCGTGGGCATAGGCTTCGCCCGCGAGGACATCGCCCCGGAAAGCTTTGTCGTCGGCCACCACGTCGTCCCAATCAACCTTCCGCGCCCGCGACGCCGCCTTCGAGTATCGCGCGCTGACCCTGAGCGGCCCGCCGTTGATCTTGTCACCGTTTCCCTCGAAGCCCGTCGCGATCCCCTCGTTGAACCACGCGGGCGAAGGAGCCAGTCGTTGCAGCACGCCGCGATTGTGGACCTGCTGGTGAATGGCTTCGTGCAGCGGAGTCTCAAACGTGTGGCACTCGCTCATGCGGATGGCGAGATGGTTCGAGAGGCCGCTGTAAAAGCCGAGGATGTTTCCAGCCGACAGCCCGCGCCCGCCGGTCTCTTTCTCGGTGTACTTCATGAAGTCTTCGTCAGTCTCGAAGATGAGTAGCACGAGCGGATAGCGCGGCTTGACGATGTCGATCTTCATGTCGTCGATGAAGCTGATGAAGACCTTCTCGACGGTCTTCATGAACGTGGCCGCCTTCTTCATGAAGACCGTCGCTTTCGGTTCAAACTGCTTCGGCAGCGGCTGGGCGAGAATCAAGCCGATGGCATACGGCGCGTCGGCATGGCCGCGAAACGTCTCCTTGCCGAATCGCTCGGAGAGGCGTTCCAAGATCGCGGCCCCGGTCAGCGGCTCGAGGTCCGGTCCCGGTTCGCGTTTCAGGATTCGGTCCTGCGGCACGATCTCGATGCGCCCGTCGGTTCGTTCGAGAGCGATCGCTCCCTGACCCTCGCCCGCGAGCCGCGCTTCGATCGTCGCCGTGTTGCCATCGTCTTCACGCACGGTGAAGGTGTCGGCGCGAGCGAATGCCACCAACACCAGCCAAGCGAAAACAACCGAGATGTCTCGCGCGAGTCGAGTAAACCGTTGCGAGTTCATGTCGTCTGCCATTCTCAATCAAGAAGGATTTTGTGGTTGGCGTTCAATACCGTTATACCTCGCGCGGTCATTGGTGAGGCATCTGAGCGGGGTGGCGTCAGCCCCCCGGTTCTTGGGCGTCAGCCCTCTTTGGAAGAGCCAGGGGGCTGACGCCACCCCGCTCGGAAACCTCTCACTTTGGGCCGCGCGAAGTATCGCCATCTCGAAGTCCGGCTTTTCGGAAAGCCGGACTTCTCTCCGCAGTGCGTCGTCCATTGTGGCGCTGAGGCGATGTTCACGCGACCCCATCGTTCTCGGACTGAAAGACCGGTAGCCGCCAACGCCAACGGATCGCCGCCAACCGCAACAACAGGATCACGGTCGCGCAAGTCACCAGATTGAACGGACTGTTCGGCCAGAGGTGCGCCGCAATGAGGTACGCCGTCGCACCGATCAACGCGGCCGTCGCATACAAATAAATGTTCGGTCGAAAAACCAGCGGGACTTCGCCCAGCAACACGTCGCGGATCATGCCTCCCGCCACTCCCGTCACCACGCCGAAGACCACGCAGACGGTCCCCGCGTGTTGCAGGCTGAACGTTTTGTGTGTTCCCAACGTGGCAACGAACGCGAGACCAAAGGCATCGACGATCAGCAGCGGCAGTGACGACGGATCGACAAACCGCGCGAGATAGAACATCGCCCCCGCCGCCATCGCTCCCGAAAGTATGAACGAGGAATCCTGCACCCAGAAGACGGGCACGTCGAGCACGACATCGCGCAGCGTGCCGCCGCCCACCGCAGTGACCAGCCCCAGCACGACGACTCCAAACAAATCGATCCCCTTGCCGCGAGCCGCCAACGCACCGGTGGCCGCTCCAAACACAACCGCCAGATGTTCGAGGACGTATCGCACGGAAGGAGTCTCAATTGGAATAGAACAAAGTGGGGCTCTCCGCCATTTGTGTTGGATGCCCATCATCAGCCGCAGGGCGCTAGCCCCGGTTGCGGCGAAATTTCAACCGGGGCTAGCGCCCTGCGACTCATTCGCCACGAGAATCAACACGAATGGCGGAGAGCCCAAAGGTGCGAGTGGCCCGCGCGATTCTGGTCTGACAGCCTCTTCCTGCCAAGACCGATGGCGCGGCTTGATTTCAGAGGGCTGTTTTCTCAGAATCCGCCCGCGACTTAAGATCGGTCAACGAATCGTCCCGAATGAGATCGCTCAAGCCTTCTAAAACTGTGCCCCGAAGTTCGTCTGTGGAGTTGAGGTTCGATGTCGATTGATCTCGCCGAAAAGCTGAAGGAAAAGCTGACCGACAAGTTCGTGCTGGTCGATGCCTCGGTTCCCGAGTTGAAGCGGTTTGCCAATTGGACCGGCAAGGTCAAGACGGTCAACATGAACTGCCGGGCGCTGGTCGAGTTCGATGGACCCGTGGACATCAGTTGGTACGACATCGATCCGGCCTACCTGACGGTCGTCGATGCTCCAGTCAAGCGGGCCGCTCCGGCTGCAAAGGCTCCCGCCGCGAAGGCTCTGAGTCCGGCAACTCCCGCAGCCAAACCCGCCGCGCCGGCTGGCAAGAGTCCACTCGACGCGATTCGTGCCCAGCAAGCCGCCGCCAAACCGGCCGCAGCGCCGGTTGCGGGAGCGAAGCCCTCACCGCTCGACATGATCCGCAGGCAACAGGCCGCGAAGGCCGCTGCGGCCGCGCCAGATGTGGAAGCGGCTCCTGCTCCTGTGGAAGTAGTCGCGGTCGTCGAAGCGGCGCCCGCACCCGTCGTCGCCGCGCCCAAGGCGGCTCTTCCAACAACCGGCCCCGACGGCAAGCCGCTCAGTAAGCTCGACATGATCCGGATGCAGGGCGCGGCCAAGCAGTCGTGACTCGACACCCCGAGCGACACCCCGAGCGACACTAACCCGCAGCGTAAGCAAGGACGCACGGTTCGGGTGATTGCTTGTTTCGCGTCCTCGCTCACGCTTCGGGTTGGTGTGTCTCGCTCAAAGAATAAACGCGGCGTGTTGCTGGTTCGGAAGCAACACGCCGCGTTTTCGTTTACCGGCCGAGAACTCGTCAGGGGCGAGTCCTGTCAGCCAAGAGGATTGCTAAACCGTCCTACTGCCGTACGCCTTTTGCTGGGGCACCGTTTGCGGCGGCAGATCGGCTTACGGGACCAGCGGGTTGTCGCGTCCCCGTCGCACTAACGGGTTGAACGCCAGCACCGTTCGGTCCGGTACCTGGGCCAGGACCGTTCGAGGTCCGGGTGAGGTAGTTGTCCACGCGAGTCTGTTCCTTGATCTTCTCGAAGACCTTGGCGACCGATTGCTGCGTCTTGGCTTCGGTCAACTGATCGACCAGCGAGTTGCGGACCTCTTCGATGTCGGTCACGACCGGCTCGGTGCGGCCTTCACACTTGAGGATCACATAGCGACCGGTGCCGATCTGGACGACGCCCGACATCTCACCTTCCTTCAACTTGAAGGCGGCTTTTTCGAGATCGTCGTTGCCGGTGAAGCGCGGGATCGGCGGAACCTGTCCCCCCAACGCGCGGCTGTTCGGATCAACCGAGTGCTTCTGTGCAAGTTGCTCGAAGTCGTCGGGGTTACGGTTGGCCTCTTCCCAGACTTCGTTCGCTCGTCGCAGGTTTTCGAGCATGATCACGCGCGCTTTCACGCGGGGACCGTATTCACGAATGAACGCCTTCTTCAGATCGTCCTCGCTGATGTCGATCTGCTCACCCGCCAGCTTGCGCAACGCGACCATCGGCCAGATCACGCTCGTGCGGTACTGAATCGGTGTGATGCTTCGCTCGGCTTGAAGCATCTGCAACCACTGGCTCACGTCGAGATTGAACCGCTTGGCGATCTTGTCGATCTCCTGCGAAACCTCCTGCTCGGTGACGGTGATCTGCTGCGCTTCGCACGCCTGCTGGATGACCAGTCGGTGAATGAGGTCATCCAAGACTTCCTTGCCATGCCGCGCGACGCACTCTTCGGCGACAGCATCGTAAAGGATCGACTCCTTGCCGACCCGGGCCAGCACTTCGGGAGCCTTCGCCCCACCGACACGGGCCGTCCCGGCCGAGGAATCCGCAGCGGCATGACCTGCCGGAGCACGGAAGTACTGCATCAACAAACCGGCAGTCACAACGGCCAAAGCCGCGCCACCGAAGACCATCATCATGCGACGTTTTTGCTTCCCGCCGCCGTTTCCCGCCGTGCCGTGCGTCCCTGCACTCATGACTGTTTCTCCGAACCAAAGTCACTCCGAACCATGCCAACTCGCACCGAGTCAGCCGCCCCTGACAGGCGCGCGGGTTGTAGGAACCGGCCGAAACTGCGTCAAGAGGGCTTTCGGCCAAACCTGCCGACACGCTGCCGTCGTGGCCGAGGTGAATTCGGAGGCAAGGCTTGAGTTCGGCTCGGTTCAAGTTGGGTAGCAGTTCTACCCACTCGACAATCCCGCCTTTCATTCGCGCTCCCCTCAATTCGCGCGGAACGGTTTCCGCGCGAATTGAGGGGAGCGCGAATGAAAGGCGGCACTGACAATTCAGGGACCGTCGCCGATTTGGTGCGATGAGGCGGGGCCACCCGACCTGATCCGCCAGCCACGTTGGCCGTGCCACGCCTCAACTTCAAAAGCGAGCCGGGTGGCGTAAGCCCAATGGCACTCACTTTGTCAAAAACGCCAAGTAACCCGCAGCGTCAGCGAGGGAGTTCCTCCTGTTTCGCCATGTGTTTGACTCCCTCGCTGACGCGGCGGGTTACAAAGTGAGTGCCATTGGGCGTAAGCCACCTGGCACACCACTTTTGTCGGAAACGTCAAAGAGCGCAACTTCAAAGAGCGAGGGCGCATGTCGCTCGGCCTTCGTCCTCGCTCACGCGGCGGGTTGGTGTTGTGCTTGCTTGGACAAGTCTCTCACTCCGCCGACACAGCGAACGCAAACAGACACGAAGCTTCTTCCGGCTTAAAATCGTTGTCGCTGCTGACGAGCAATAACCGCGAGTCCTCTTTCAGCCGGGGACCGAACGCGATCCCTTCGATCTTTGCCGGGAAGGCTTCGCCAACCAAGCCCCATTTCAGATCGAGCAGATCCAAGAACAGACGCTTCGTGACCGCACGGACTCCCGCTGGCAGTCCGGTTGCGGGGAGCGAGTCCACGCGGCTGATGTCGGTCGCCTCCCGCAGGTCGATCTCATAGAGGTGCTTGATGCTCCCCGATGTTCCCGGCTTGCCGTCGCGCTCGAGCACAAGGAACCGGCCCGGTGCCATCGCCTCGATTTCACTGCAACCGTTGTCCGGATGTTCGAGTGGATAGACGAACTCACGCGTGGTTCCGGTGCGGCGTTGAACCTCTAGCAAGCGAAGATTCCTGCCGACCCGCTTATTGTTGGCGTCGAGTGCGCCGTCTTGAAAGAGCGGACCTTGCATCAGGCCGAACAGCGTTTCGCCGTCGGCCGAGATCGCGAGACACTCCATCCCTTTGTTGGGATAGCGTCCCGAAGTGTTGGCGGGTGGAAGCTCTTCATCCGGATTGACCGCTGGCTTCGAGATGCCATAACGAGCGGGAATCAACAACTCACCGATCTGTTTGCCGTGTGCATCGAACTCAAAAATCGACGGGCCGTATTCATCGGACACAAAGAACGAGCCGCGACCGTCGGTACGAATCGCCTCCGGATCGAACCGCAAACCTTGAACTAATCTCGCCGACTCGAAGGCTGCCGATGCTCCAATTAAGGGCCGCCCGGATCGGTGAGTCAGCAGCACGGTCTCGCGCAGCGTCGCCTTCACGGCCTGAGCCGACTGCTCATCCACCACGATGTCAAACAGGTGGAACCGGCAACGGTACGAGGTGGCTCCATCACCTGGGCCGCGATCCGAAATCATGGCGTATCGAGTCCCATTGCCAAGCCAAGCAATGCCGGAGCCGTAGCTTCCCAAGCGATTCGCGGGAGAACCGTCTTCAAGCCGCCCCGCGTGTTGTGAGAGATCGGTCGCCGTTCCCGAAATCGCGGTTTTCCCAATCAATCGCGGCTCGGCGGCATTGGCGGACAATCCCGCCATCACAATCAACGTCGCCAGCGAGACTCTTCGTTTCGACATCGTAAATCCTTGGACACTCGAGGAAAGGGAGTCACCGTAAAACAAAAAAGGAGCGCGGAGTTTTAGTTCCGCGCTCACGTGATTCAAGACGTTTGCCAACGATCAAAACTCGCCAACAATTTCACCCTCGCTGCGAGTGGCGAGTGCCGCCAGCGTGGCCGCCGAGATGTTCTCAGTGATGAATCGCACCGAACCATCGCACATGAGGACTTGCGAACCGCCGGTATGAAACGAGTACATTTCGCTGTCGTTGATCATGTTCACTGCCGAAGAACGGGCGGGTGACGCGGCTGTCGTCAGTGTGCAAACCCCCGTTGCGATCACGCAATCCGCTTTGCCAACGGCACCGGTGTTGTCCGCTCCGTCCATGCTGTAGCCCGTTTCCGTGTCAGCCCAACCCCAGCCGTCCTTGGTCGTGGCTCCCGTCGGCTTGCCACGCACGAAGATACGAGGGCGAGCGGCATCTTCCACAAGCATGATGGTGTTCGACATGCCGTCGGTGTACTCGGAGATCCGTGTAGCCGCGCCTTTCTTCAGGCCGCCGTCCCACTCGTATTTACTCGGCGAAGCAGGAGTCGCGGTGTTCGTCGCATTTCTGACAGGGGGCGTCGGCAGTCCGTTGCTCAGGTAATACGCCGGACGAACCGAGTTCATGGAACCGTAGTCCATCTCACCGTACCCCCCGGCTGGCCAAGGATACCCGGCATTGTTCCCCGTTGGAGTGATCGCTCCGCCTGGAGTGGAAGGGCAAACGAACGCGTTCAGCTTCGTGCTGGTGGCCGGGAGGTTGGCCGGATTGGCCCAACTCAAGTTGAAGTTGTAGACCATGTATACGGGAGTCTGATCGAGATAGGGCAGACACATCGTCGTCCAACTTCCCGCATACGCCACCGGAACAGCGGGAGGCTTGAGATCGATTCGCGCTGGCGGAAACGCGCCGTGGCTGCTCTCGTAGTTGTGAAGTGCCAGCCCCATCTGCTTCAAGTTGTTCTTGCACTGAGTACGGCGAGCAGCCTCGCGCGCCTGCTGGACCGCAGGCAACAACAACGCGATCAGAACTGCAATGATGGCAATTACCACCAACAACTCGATCAACGTGAATCCTCGAACCGACCGCTTCCGACGTACGACCAACATGTGTGAACTCCTCTTCTCAAACTACGAATCGCCGAGGGAACACTCCCTCAAAATGGCACTTCTTCCGGGGAGGAGGTCTCGCGAAGCGGCCCCCCCAGAACTGCGGCGTAGAGTGAACTCTAGAGATGAAAACCATGTGAAGAAGAGATGAGAAGTCGGCGAGTGTCTCGTCCATGCCTCGGATTTGGACCTAGGCTTTGTCGAAAAACTCTAGGAGGCCGTCCTCGTAACTGGGGCAGGCGGGTTTGGGTTGGTTTTTCGGTGAAGCGACCGCGGGGTCGGTTTCGGCCGCAGGCCGATGAGGCCGGGGCGGCTCGCCAGAGTTTGAGCAGGTTGTGGGTCAGGCCAACGAG
>JAYSQC010000274.1:0-5631 GCA_043721755.1 Schlesneria sp. | reverse complement strand
CCGCGCAAGCGAGGGCTTCACTTTCGACAACGGTTTGCCCTCGCTTGCGCGGCGGGCTCGTTGTGGAACAACCCCGCAATCTCAAGTTGTCCGACCACTCGCCGCCGGTGGTGAACGAACGGCGGCTAGCGCCGTGCCGCTCACAGAACCCCAATTCTGAGGGATGACGACGCACTAGGGAACGGGAGTGCAATCACTTCCCGAAGTTGTTTTTGTGAAATTAGCCGGAACGCGTTAGCGTCCGGTTGTGTTGTTCGTGAAGAACCGGACGCTAGCGCGTTCCGGCTAATGTGAACTTCGGGAAGTGATTACGCTCCCGTTCCGAGGTGGCTTTCGTGGCAGTTCGCTCTTCCCCTTCGCTCGCCGATCCCACTGCGCTGGCCAAGTTTGGCGGGTTGGAGGTGGTGGCCAAGTTGCTCGTCGAGGGCTACATGATCGGGCAGCACAAGTCGCCGTTCAAAGGCTCGTCGGTCGAGTTCGTTGAGCACCGGCAGTACTACCCCGGCGACGAGATCAAGCACATCGACTGGCGGGCTTACGGCAAGACCGGCCACTACTACATCAAGGAGTACGAGGAGGAGACCAACCTTCGTTCGTATCTGATCGTCGATTGTTCGGGGAGCATGGCCTATCGCGGCGCGACACTCTCCAAGTTCGATTACGCCCGCCAACTGGCGGCGGCTCTGGCGTACCTGCTGCTGGCTCAACGAGACGCCACCGGGCTGATCACGTTCGACACGAAGATCGCCGATCGCTGGGAGCCGTCGTCGAACCGCGAGTCCTTCCACCAGATCGTCAAGCTGCTCGAAGCCCGTCGGCCGGGAAAGGAGACTTCGATGACAGAGGTCTTCACGCAGATGCTCCCCACGCTCAAGCGTCGCAGTTTGGTCTTCTTAATCAGCGACTGTTTCGACCGGATCGAGCCACTCGCGGCGGCATTGAAACTGTTCCGCGCGGCTCGTCACGAGGTGGTCCTCTTCCAAGTCGTGGCTCCTGAAGAGGAAGAGTTCTCGTTCCAGCATCCGACTCAGTTCCGCAACCTGGAAAAGCTCGGACACCATGTCCTCGCCGATCCGTACCGGCTGAGGAAGGCGTACCTCGACAAGTACCGTCTGTTCTGCGAAGACCTCGCCCAGCACTGCGGCAACGCGGGGGTCGATTACGTGAAGCTGCGGACCGACGAACCGTACGGCAAGGGGCTGGGAGCGTTCCTCGACATGCGCGTGCGGCGCAAGGGACAGGGATGAGGCGAGGCGTTTCTCTTGTCACCCCGCCCTGTCTTGAGAAACGAATACTGGCGGGACGTTGGTTAGAGCGAGGTGGCTTTGGGTTTCTCGCAGCAGCGTATGAAGAAACTCACAAAACAAGACTCTGAACCACGGATGGCACAGAGAACACGGATCAGAGATGAAATTGAAGAGAGGTCCGAGTGTGAACCGTATCGCCGCCTCGGCCTCTTATCCGTGACATCTGTGTTATCCGTGGTTGCCTTCCATCAGAACCAAAGCGAAGAAAAGCCCCTCACCCTAGCCCTCTCCCCGCAGAGCCGGGGCGAGGGGACAAAGCCGAAAGCCGCCGACAAAGCCACGCCGTAGCCCAGAGAGAATTCAATCCGCAATGCGCATCGGTAACGTTTCCATCGCTCACGCCATCACGCTCGCGCCGATGGAGGAACACACGAACTATCCGTTTCGGCTGCTGTGCAAGCAGCTCGGGGCGAGTCTCGTGTGCGGCGAGCGGGTCGATGGGTGCGATGTCGCCAAGCGAGACCGTCGCGCGTTGAAGCTGCTCCACACGACACCGACCGAAAAACCCTCGGTCGGTCAGATCAGCGGCAACGATCCGCAGGTGATGGCCGAGGCGGCGAAGGTCGTCGCCGAGCAAGGTTTCTCCATCGTCGATCTCAATTTTGAATGTCCCATCCGGCGGCTGATCGGGCGCGGAGAAGGGGGCGCGTTGATGGCCGATCCGCCCGCGATCGCGCGGCTGGTCGCAGCGGTCGTCAAAGCGGTGGACATCCCCGTGACGATCAAGATTCGGAGCGGTCCCGATGCCGAACATGAAACGGCGGTCGAAGTGGCGCGACTCGCCGAACAAGCGGGTGCGTCGGCGGTCGATGTTCATGCGCGAAGTGTCGCGCAGAGTTATGTCGGTGGTCCCGACTGGACTGTTGTCGCGCGCGTGAAGCAGGCGGTGAAGGTTCCGGTTCTCGGCAGCGGCGGCGTGCGCGAAGCGGTCGATGCGATCCGGTTTCTCAAGGAGACCGGTGCCGACGGCGTGGCCATCGGGCGCGGATGCCTCGGCAATCCGTGGATCTTTCAACAAGCGCGGTCACTCATTCTCGGCGGTGCCGCCATCGCACCGCCCAACAACGGCGAACGAGCCCGTGTGCTGCTGCAGCTCGTCGAAGGCGAGTTCGACTTCTACGGAAACCATCTCGCCGTCAAACGGCTCCCGCGCGTCGCCTGCTACTTCGCCAAGTTCCTCCCCGACTTCGCCTCCTTCCGCGACGGCGTGCAAGGCGTGAAGACCGTTCACGAATTCAAACGGCTCGTGCGCGAACACTTTCACTGAGTGCGGTAAGACAAAATGATGGGGCACAGAATGATGAAGGCGGAAAACAAATGGGCCGCGCGAATTGAGGGGAGCGCGAATGAAGACCTCGCGATGTTGAATGTGAAGCACAGTCGTTTAACCGCGTGGGCAACGCCCCGCGCGTCGAATGGCGAGACAGCGTTCCATGTCGCTCGACTCGCGGGGCGTTGCCCACGCGGTTAAACGAGTCGATCCCAGACACCCCGTCGCCAGAAGCACGACTGCATGACCCGCTCCATGCCTTCATCATTTTGTGTCCCATCATTCTGTCTTTCGCCCGCCCCGCTTACTCCTTTGTCGCATCGAGCAGCGTCTTCAGGTGACACGCGACCGATTCGGCCAGCCGGTCCACGTGGTAGCCTCCTTCGAGGCAGCTCACGACGCGACCGTGGCAGTAGGTCTTGGCGACTTGATGCACCAGCTTTGTCAGCGTTTCAAAATCTTCCGTTTGCAGGCCGAGCGATCCGATCGGGTCTTCGGCGTGCGCGTCGAAGCCGGCGCTGATGAGGATCAACTGCGGCTTGCACTTCGACGCGGCGTCGGTCAGCAACGACTCGAACTGCGCGAGGTAATCCTTCCTCGACGTGCCGAACGCGACCGGCAGGTTGAACTTCGTTGCCAAGCCTTTCCCCGTGCCGGTCTCGTCCTTTTTGCCGGTCCCCGGATAGAACGGGAAGCGGTGCGCGGAGAGGAACCACACGTCGTCGCGTTCGTAAAAGATGTCTTGCGTGCCGTTGCCGTGATGCACATCCCAGTCGATCACGAGGACTCGTTCGAGCTGGTGTTGCTTCACCGCGTGATCGGCCGCCAGCGCGATGTTATTGAACAGACAGAAGCCCATCGCGTCGTGAGCCAGCGCGTGATGACCGGGCGGACGAATGAGACAGAGCGCCGTCTTGTCCGGTCCCTTCATCACCGCATCGACCGCCGCAAGACTCGTCCCCGCCGCGCGGCAGGCGACCTCGTAAGACTTGGACGAGACAAACGTGTCGGACTCGATCCAGCCACCGCCCGACTTCGCGTAGTCAGCGACGCGACCGACGTACATCACGCCGTGAATCTGTGCCAACTCGTCCACGGTCGCGACCCTCGTCGCTGCGGCCTGACACCGCGCGGCCAATCCCGTGCGAGCCAATTCCGCCGCGATCGCCTTCAATCGCTCGGGCCGTTCACGATGCGTGCCGGTCTCGTGATCGAGGAACCGGCCGTCGGTGTAGAGGAGAGTCATGGTTGGCTCCTGGTGAATACTCAGGTCGTGAACAATGTTTTATCTCACTCGGCACAGGGTGAGACATTTCCGAGCGGGGCGGCGTCAGCCCCCCGGTTCTTCCCAAGAGGGCTGACGCCCAAGAACCGGGGGGCTGACGCCGCCCCGCTCAGATGTCTCATCATTGACCGCGCGCGGTATTGCCGGACTTCGGCATCAGTGCGAGGCGCCGTGACCCGTCGGAGCCACGTCGCGCAGGTTGCCGTGTGCGTCGAAGGCCATGTCGAGCGGTTCGGTCAGCGCGGTCAGGTCGTCTCGTCCGGCGAGTTCGGGAAGATAGGCTTCGCTGACGAGGCATTCGGCCAGTTGCAGCGTGTTCGCGATCTGGATGACGCGCGACTGCGGCGCTTCGACGAGTCCGACCGTTTGCAGCGCGGCCGAGACAACTTCGCGGTCGGTCTCGAACGCGATCGGCGTCATCGCGGCGGTGGGATGCAGCCCGGTGATGCAGTTGATCGCGGTGATCTTGCGGTCAATGGAATCCACGGTGCGCTGGTTCGTGAACTCGGCCATGCCGATCCCCGTCGCATTACCGTGCGTTTCTTCGGTCAGTCCGCGGACGAAGATGCGTCGGCAGCGTGCGACATCTTTGTCGGTGGCCGCGTGGTCGTTGTACTTGCGGCCGATGACGTTCGTATCCATCCCCGTGCCGCTCATGTTCTTGCCGATGCGGTCGATGATCAGCAGGTCGGCGGAGGCAAACGGCAGACGCGGCAGCCACTGCACGGCCAACTTGAGCAGCTCTTTCTCCCGCTCGAAGAATCGTGACGGAGCAACCGCTTCCAGCAGAGCGGTCTCGTCGTAAGCGTTCTCGACAATCGCGAGTCCGCCCGCGACGCGACACTTCTGAATCACGGAAGAGGCGACCGCCGTGATGATCTCCATGAAGCTGTAGTCGGCGATCGCACGATGATAAATCTTCGCGCCGTGATGTTTGCCGAGGCCGATCAGCATCATTTTGTGCAGGCCCGATTCGATGTCGCCGACGAAGCCGGTGTGCGGCTTCACGCGGCCGACGATCAGCACATGATCGGCCAGCGAGGCGTGCTGGTCGAAGTGAACGGGAATTCCCTGCGGCGTGTGATCGACGATGACGGTCTCCATCGACGACCGGACCTCGCAGCCCATTGCCTCGGGCGTGATGCCGTATCCGGCGAGAATGCCCAACTGACCTTCGGCCGTTCCGCCGCCATGACTGCCCATCGCGGGAACGACGAACGGATTCGCTCCCCAACTTTTCACATGATCGACCACAGCCCGCGTGATCTGCCCGATGTTCGCAATCCCGCGACTCCCCGCCGTGATCGCGACCGATTGCCCGGCGCGAATCGTCTCACCCAACTTGAGTGTCGCGAGCTGTGCGTGAACCTCGGCGGAGACATCGGCCACACGACGAGCATCAAACTTCTGACGAACACGAATCATGCGAGGGAAAGACATGGCTGGCCGATCAAAGAGAGGTGGGGACGTGCCGGTTCAGGGTGGCTCAACGCAGATGCTTCGCACGGTTTGCGACGGACTCGTACGACTAGGTCTCGAAATGTTGTCGGGCTGCTCGCATTTTTGTGCCTTAAAAGTCGCCTTCATCGCTCCGCGTGAAGGAAGCCGTGAGCGAGTTGATGTCTCTGGTTAAACTCCGCGCGGCCAGTGATGAGACATCTGAGCGGGGCGGCGTCAGCCCAATGGCACTTACTTTACTAACCCGCAGCGTAAGCGAGGGCGATGACAAGAGGCGTTTCCCTTTGTTTCCCTCGCTTACGCTGCGGGTT
>JAYSQC010000273.1:0-4383 GCA_043721755.1 Schlesneria sp. | reverse complement strand
CGCTCCGATGGGACAGTTGTAGTGGTCGGCAGATTCGGTGTAGAAGACCCGCCCTTCGGCCGCCAGTTTCCAGTAGGCGCACCCGGCGGGCGCGGCACCATTGATTCGGGAAACTCCTGGTGGGGCCGTCGGGCGAAAGGCGATCGCCACCGGGGGCAACCGCAACCTTAACAGTTCTTGCAGCTTATCGGCTTGTTGTCTCATGTTCGTCAGACCGTCCTTTTCTGCTGGCGTCTACTTTTTTGAGGGCGAGTAATACGGGTTGCGACCGGCACCGTGGTCGGTCGTGTCGAGGATGTCTCCGACCTCGGGCACGGCGGCGTGGATCTCGACCTCAATGCCTTGTTTCAGCGTCACGTCGGCCTGGCCACAGCCCTGACAGCCGCCGCCCAGTTTGAGGAAGACCGTGTTCCCCAGCACGTCGATCAGGTCGACATGACCGCCATGCGCGCGGACCGACGGATTGATCGATCGATCCAGCACCTGTTGCACGCGTGCTCGAATCTCGCTGGCGGGCGGAATGGTGGCTCGAAGCGTCTCCGAGACCGCCGGCAGCCCCGTCGCCAAGTGTGCCCGAATGGCCGCGCCGATCTGCCGACCGACCAGCGGCCATTCCTCCCCTCCCGTTTTATTGACCGTCACGTGCTCGTGCGAGATCAGCACGCTGCGCACGGTCGGAATCTCAAAGATACGCTCGGCGAGGGGCGAACCGATGGTCCGCTCTTTGTTGGCGAAGTAGAACGAGTTATCCGGATAGACCGGACGATCCACGGTGAACTTGCAGGTGGCGTTCGAGACTGGGTCAGCGTTGATCTTGATGTCTGTGGTCATCTCAGAATCTCCTATAGAATTAATGCCGAAGGCGTTTTTTTCCTGCGCGGATTTCACACTAACCCGCAGCGTGAGCGAGGGCGGACCTCGCTCACGCTGCGGGCTACTTGCGGCTTCGCCGCGCTATTTCTGTGCCGTTCTTAATCGGCCGGTGAACGGTTGAGGGGAACAAACTGGTCCTCGGTCGGCTCCGCACAACAGAACCAGGGTTCTGTCAGGCGTGGCGGTCGGTGACGGTCGGGAGGCAACGGGCGGCTCTGCCGAGCTGGCCTGCGGTTTTCGTGCATGCCGAACGCCAGCTCGCGCACCCGGCCGAATGTCAGAGTCGTCTCTTCGTTGTCCCGGGTCGCCTGCTCCACCAAGGCCGAAACCGCCTCGTGCAGTCGGTCGATGCGGGGATCGGGATGTGCCCAGCGATAGCTGAACTTGGCTTGGTCCAGTCCGGTCAGGTAGGGCTGGATTGCCGGCCGCGACAGCAGTCCGCTGCCGGGTGGGACCAACAGGCGGATCGTGTAATGCACCGGGTCCACCTGATCGTGAAGCCCCTCTGTCTCCACGAAGTCCAGCACGTCGAGGTAATCGTCGAGCGTCGTCCAAGGCGTGAACGAGACCAGCGACGGTCGCAGCGGGATGCCGGCCGAGCGGAGAATTTCCAGCGCCCGGGACACGTCCCCGCGGGTGTGCCCTTTTTCCAGGTTGGCGAGCACGGTATCGCTGAGCGACTCGACAGCCGACACCGCGAACACGCAACCCGATTGGGCCAGCTCCGGCATCAGCCCGGCGTGTTTCAGGATGTGCTCGACTTTGGCCGTGAAGTCGAAGGTCAGATTGGGAAATTCCTGGTGCAAGCCGCGCACGATATCCAGTGAGTGCCCGGGTCCGTTTAGGAAGTCGGGGTCTCCGAACGTGATGTGCTCTGCGCCCGCCCGAACGAGGTTGCGAATGTCGGTCCGCACGATCTCTTTTGGGACCACGAAGAAACGTCCGCCGTAGACCGATGGGATCGGGCAGTGCAGACAGAGGTGCAAGCAGCCGCGGCTCGCCTCGACGTAGCCCACCAGCCGCTGCTGGCCGTTCCGCTGTAGCCGAGCATAGTGTTCGAGTTGGGGCAGCCCGGCACGACTTGGCAGCGTGAAATCGAGTCGCCGCAAGACTGGCTGGTGGTCACCGCTGACGTGCTTCGCGAGTTCAAACGGTCTTTCGCGGTTGTCGAACGTCTCCACCTGACGTTCTGCCTCCACCATCACGCCATTCGCAAGGTCGGGCGAGGAGGGGTGATTCAGAATCAGGTCGCCATGAACGTTTCCAGCCGTTGAATTGCGGGAGACGATGCCTTCGACCGTCTTCCACGGAAGCCCGGCCGCCAGAGCTTCGACTAGGCTAACCAACGCGGCCTCGTACTCGCCTCCCACAATCGAGTCCGCGTCGTTGTCCAGCAAGTAATCTGCATTCAAGGTCGCGTACAGACCGTAGAAACAGACGTGACACCGGGGATTGATGTCCCGCACCCGTTGGGCCACGCGGACGCCCAGCCGCAGCGCAGTGTGCATCGGGACACTAATGCCGACAAACTTTGCGCCGCCAACCAACCGCTCGTCAAACTCACACCGCGAAATGTCCAGCGCCGCCGGTGCAAACCCCGCGCGCTCGAGGAATCCCAGCGGCAAAGCCAGTCCCAGCGGCTGGTGGCCCAGTTCGTAGCAGGAGATCAGGACGATCGAGCCTGGTTGATACATCTTTTTATACTTCACGCGGTCAAGAGTGATACTTTTCGTTTAATCCGGAGCCAACGGCGACGGCGTTTGCGGTGTGCCACACAATCACTGCTGACGATTCCATAGGTTGTGGATAATTGCACGGGATGCGGGCTAATCGATCTCCGCGACGCTGGCGATCTCGTGCAGCTTCTCCAGCGAGGCTTTCACGATTTGGCGGATTCGCTCTCGGCTGAGGCCAAGCTGCTGAGCGATGTCCTTCAGGCTTTGAGAATGCGGGTGGCCGTCGAGTCCGAACCGCGACGCGATCACGATGCGTTCTCGCTCGCTGAGCTGCGACAAGAGCCGCTGAACGAGTTCCCCGTGTTGAGCCGCGCGCCGCTCGTCGTCATCGGGAACCGTACGGTCATCGACGAGGCGGTTCATCCAGAGGTAATCCTCTCCTCCAACGCATTGGATCCGAGCGTCGCGATGCTTCAAGAACCGAAACATCTGGTTTCGCACGGCCCATGTGGCGTACGTGCTGAAGCGATTACCGAGGCTCACGTCGAACAGTTCGACCGAACGAATCAGCGGCAGCGTCCCTTCGCTGATGAGTTCCGACATCTGGTCCAACGCTCCAATCTGCTTCGCGCCGGAGAGCTTCTTCGAGAGCGCCACCACCAATCGCAGGTTGCTGCGCACGATTCGGTTTCTCACGACATTGGCGTCACGCAGGTCGGACTCGATCTGCTCGACGAGTTCCTCGTTGGGACAGTTCAAGCTGAGCCGTTGCCGGTTCCGTTCGGCGCGGCGTTTGAGGAAGTTCATCCACGCGAACAGATAGCGTTCCTCGTCGAGCGACAGCAGCGGCATCTCGACCATCCCGGCCACAAACGCCAGCCCCGGTTCGAGCTTCGCGGACGGAGGTGCCTCATCAAGCGACGCCGGTCGCTGCGAGGAAAGCTTCTCGGAGGGCTTGGTCTCGTGAAAGAGCGGATGATCGACGAAGGCGATCTCACGCTCGACCCAGTCGCGCACGCGCGCCAGCAGTTGCGGCGAAGGACGAGGATTCGGCGATTGTGTTCGATCAGCAGTCGCTGAGGGTCGGCAGTCAGCTCGACAGCGTGTTCGAGCCGGCGTCCTGCTGGATGTCTTGGACAGAGCCGTGACCATCGTTTCCTACTCCTGATAAACCGCGTTCGTCGCGGAGAGAGCTTGTATCTTATCGACTCGAAACCGCACGATGTCGCGCGACATTAACGGCGATTCTGCGCCGATTGCGATTCGCACTGGCAGCGGCTTAAACCTTACACGTTGGTCAATGAAATATGCTTGGTGAGCCGGGCGGCGTAAGCCCCCGGACAGTTGTGATTACAGCTAAGAATCCGGGGGCTTACGCCGCCCGGCTCGCCTTTTTTCTGTGATCGTCATCGTCGGCAGCATGGCGATTCCCTCCTTCCTGCCGGCGGCGGAAAGCGATGCCGACTTCTTTGAGAACCGCATTCGGCCGATTTTTGTCGCGCGGTGTGATGGTTGCCATTCGGACTCCAAGGGCAAGACCAGCGGCGGGTTGGCTCTGGATACCCGGGATGGGTGGAGCAAGGGGGGCGACAACGGCCCGGTCATCGTCCCCGGCAAGCCGAATGACAGCCTGCTGATCAAGGCCGTCAGATACCTTGAAGATGGTCCGCAGATGCCGCCCAAGGAGAAGGGTGGCAAGCTGTCGGATGCCGAGATTGCCGCTCTGACCGAATGGGTCAAACGGGGCGCGCCCGATCCCCGCTCGGCGACTGCCAAGATCGGCGGCCTGTCGGTGGACGAGGCTCGGAACTGGTGGGCGTTTCAACCCCTGCGC
>JAYSQC010000272.1:0-4959 GCA_043721755.1 Schlesneria sp. | reverse complement strand
AAGCGAGGGCGATGACAAGAGGCGTTTCCCTTTGTTTCCCTCGCTTACGCTGCGGGTTACTGGGGTAAAGTAAGTGCCATTGGGCGCTAGCCGCCGGTGTCGGCGAAAACGACCGGCGGCTAGCGCCCTGCCGCTCACGGGACACCATTTTCAACAGGCTGGACACCATTTTCAACAGGAATGGCGGAGAGCCTCAAATTGGTGATCGCCTTTTCATGTCCCCTCTCCCGCCCGTCTTCGGGGGGAGAGGGTGAGGGGGATTCGCTTCAGAGCTGCAACGACCGGATTCATCGTGACCAAGCTCGTTCTGATCCGTGTCACAGAAATTAGCCGCGCGGCGCTAGCCCCGGTTAGGAGCTGCTGTGCAGTAACTACGTCCGGGAGTTGATGTAGGGTGCGTGCAGTCTTCGGAACGCACCGGTTCGAGAAGAGTCGTACTCACAACTCGCGAGCCCAAGAAACGATCTCGCCAGGGTAGGAAATCATCTCGCCAACCTCGGAAGCCTCATTGCCACAATGAGATATTGACAAACTCTCGGGTGAAACTGACGGCTGCCTTGGGGACGCCAGTATCTTCAAAGAACACTGGCGAGCGAAGCTATTCGCCAGTGGCTCCCGGTGTTGGAAAGCTGTCGCACCTCAACCATTGTCATTCGGAAACCATTGTCATTCGGAAACCATTGTCATTCGGAGCGGGGGATGTCAGTCCCCTGAATTCGCGTGGTTTGCAGGCGCGATCCCATTCAGGGGACTCACGTCCCCCGCTCCGAGAAAGGTTTTGAAGCGGTGAGCGGTTTGCTGGCGGTGGACAGTTGCTGGCGGATGGCGAGTACCTGTTCGGGCAGCTTCTCGGGGAGCGGCAGCTTCTTGGCGGGTTCCTTCGCCTTGGCGAGCGGCTTCGTTGTCGCGGCTTCATCGTCCGACGATTCTTCGATGTCGATGGCCTGTTGAGTCTGTTGGGGCCGGTTCTGAAAGTCGGGACGCAGCCAGCGGATCAGCCCGCGTGCTTCTTCCGCCGCTCGTTCGGCGTTGAGTGCGACCAGCCGTTCCAGAATCTCTTCGTCGGTCAGCGTGACGGGCCAGCCGTAGGCGTCAAACACGACCGCGTCGAGTTCGTCGTGAATCTGTTTGAGGACCGACACCAGCCCCTGTTCGTGAATCGTCTTCTCTTTGTCGGTAAGCGTCTCACCCGAGCGGAGTTTTTCCAGCACGTTGTACATGTCGGTCATCGTCAGGCCGGGTGCGATGCACTCACACCTTCTGAGGCATGGCATCTGGATACGGTCCAAGGTAACGCTCGCCGTTGAAGTGGATCAAATGATCAGGAGCTTCTGCGACCCAAACTTCCGTTTCCCAAGAGATCAGTGACGAGAATGACTGCATGGACCGGCGAGTTTCAAAGGCGGTTACGAAGACCAATCCGGCTCGCGTTTGAGCAAACAACTCTTTGAGTTCTTTGCGGCGTTTCCCATCGACAGGACCAGCCGTTGTCACCGCTTCGATCAACACAAGCCAATCGCGACGCGCATCATGAACGACAACGTCGGGCATCTTCGCCGCCGAATCGAGTGTGATGCCAAGGTCCGCGAGGTAGTCGGCCTCCATGTGCTCAAACTTATTTTCGGTGTCGCCGATGTAAACCACGACTCCGCCCGGAACGAATCGCTGGCAAAACTCCTCGACAACCAACTTGATCAGCGGATTCTGTCCACCCGGTGAAAGAGCGACAGCTTTCCCATCGGGCAATTGGACGGGGATGCGAGCCAGCGTGCGATGCCGCTGCAAATCACGGCGCAGTTCCTCTCGGTTCGCGAGATACGATTCCAACAACGGTTTCCAACCAGCTTTTCCCAACTCTCTAAACAGTGCCAAGGCCGATGGCTCGACTTGGTAGACGGTTCGTCCGCTATTCGTGGGGCGGCTCGGGTTGTCGGGATTGCGAACCACCATGCCGTATTCGACGAAGTACTTCACCGCTTCGTCGCGAATCGTCTCACGAGTGTTGGGGGCGTACCGAAGACCGAAGTGTTCCGCGACATAGTCGATGATCGGTGTGATGCCCATGAGCGGATGAGACGCATCTTTCCAACGGATCGTCGGCTTGAGTCCCAACAATGCCAACAGAACATAGCCCGCCACGTCGTTGGTTTGCCGGGGACTGAAGCCAAGTTGCTTGAGAGCCTCCGTCGCCTCACGAAGCATTCTTGCCTTGCGGGAGTCTTTGTCCGCATTATCGCTGCCCACGCAAGGTCTCCTCGACGATGCAATCCACTTCGTTTTGGGAAAGGTCCAACCGCTGAACCTGTGAGCCGATGCACTCCAACTGCTGCTTCGACGGATAGCGCAGGCTTCGCAGATCGGTCGCGTTGACTTGAGTGTGGCCGTTGAACTGCCGGAAATAGATGTCGATGACCGAGGAATTCAAAAACGCAAACAACCCTTTGGCGAGCGTCTCCGGCAACCCTCGTCCGTTCGAGTGGTAGTAGTTCAAGTGATTCTCGAAACCCACTGCCTCGGCCTTGATGCTGTCGGGATCGAACAAACACGCCACGATGCGCCGTCGTTCTTCCTTCGCGGAGAAACGCTTCGTCAAAACATAAATATCGGACGGAATCAGCAAGTCTCGCGTGGCACGGCAATTCACAATCGCGTTCGGCTTGCGCGAACCATCGAGCGGCCAAGCTACGCGGCCCCGATTGAAGTGACACGGATAGATCAGCGGAACGGTTTCATGGTCGGGGACTGAACGCAGATGTTCCTTGGCTCGAAAATCGACCACACGGCCTGTCGAAACCGAGAGATCCAAATCCTCCAGCGTGGTGCTCAACTCCGTCATCACCGATCGAGCCTCCACTTGTGCGTCCGTCACCGTCAGATGGATGAATTGGTGCGGATCATCCGGCGACACAACGTCCGAGTACGGCACCAACGCGCGGGTGCTTTCGTGCGGCGACTCCTTCGGAGACGACGAGATGATGACCGACTCGCGCTTCGGTCTGCCTATGACAGCGTGGACGATCACGTTTTCTTGCAGCACATCGTCCTGCCGAAACGTCGCGGAGCGCGACTCAAAGACGTGTATCTGCCGCAGACTGACACTCGACAACAACTCTCGACGGAATGGCTTGAAGTAGGGGCCATTGCAAAAGCTGCGAGGTGTGATCGCGACCAACTCGGATTCTGCTTCCAGCAATCGAACAAGTAGCGCGACGAACGCTGCGTACAAGTTGCCGGTCTCAATTCCGATTGATCGCAGCAGCAACCGTTCGAGCGAATCGCTCCGAATCTTACGATACGGCGGATTCACGATTGCAGCGTTGAAACGTAATCTGTCATCGGAAAACAGTCCTCCTTTGAGTTCGTCCACTCCGAAAGAGATGAAGTCTTCGTTCCGAATGTCGCTGTCGAACTCGATCCCGGCGTCCGCGCACAATCGGCCGCATTCGTCCAGAGTTTTGCAAAGATCGGGGGTTGTCGCGGAATCCTTCTCAAAAGCAGTCACTTCAATGCCGGAGGGCTTCTGATTCCGCTGGCACATTTCACGAACATAGGCCAGCGTGAGTGCTCCTGCTCCTGCTCCCGCGTCGAGCAGACGAACTTGGTCAGGCGAGTCCCGAAAACAAGACGCCATGAAGTCCGCCACTGGCCGGGGCGTGAAGAATTGCCCCAGTTCGTGCTTTCGCGCCAAGCCCTGCGTCGCTGCCATGACCATGTACTCCCGACCGTCTGAGTTTGCTTGTTCGGTGAGAGTCATATCAAACCGACATCAAGCCGTCATCTTGACATACGCCGCCCTCGTGCCTTCACCATCGCGTCGTCCCAGCCCTTGGTCCCGCGAACGGCCGTGCCCTTCTTCGTCTTCTTCGGTTTGGCGACCAGTTCAAACGGATCGTCGTTCGTGGTCTGTTCGCTCCCCTGTTTCGCCTCCAGTACAAAGCAGCCGCGTTTGTAGAGGTCGATCCGACCGATGCTCGTCGTCGAGTCGGGATTCTGGAATGTGATGTCCCGCTCAAACACGTAGGTGTTCTGCGAAACATCGGCCTTCGTCGGCTCGGGCTGCGGGACTCCCAGCAGACCGCACAACTCCGATAAGAACAATTGATAGTTCGCCCGTTCGGCGGCTTCCGACGCCTGCCAGCGCGTCACGAACTTCGCGACCAGTTCCGCAGACGCATCGTCAGAGGAAGAGACAGCAACGGCCACGCGAAATTCCTTAGAAAGTGTCGATCAGAGTTGGCGAGTGTATCGGCGAGTCGAAGCAGCAGCCAACGTCATCAAGTCCTCCATTGCAGACTGCACCCGATGCCGACTGCAAGTGATGTAGGGTGGGCTGTGCCCACCACTCCACAACCGATTGTGGTGGGCACAGCCCACCCTACATCTGCACAACTCAGACAGTCGCCTAATGACGCTTCTTCGCGCCGATGTGAGTGGGGAGATCGCCTCCCGCCCCTTTCGTCAGCAACGGTGAGTCCGCCGCCGGAACGAGGAACTCCGGATGCGAGGTGCCGACGCGGACGGGAATGTTCAGCGCGTCATGGAACTCGGCGAGTCGCTCGTCGCGATTGACGACGGGTTTTGTCGTGTCGTCTCGTTCCCACCAATTGTGAGTGAACGACCACGATTTCAGCGCGGCGTCCCATTGTGGGGTGGAACCGAGTGTCCGTTCGCCACCGAGAATCAGATTGTTGCAGACGCGCGACGAACCCTGTGTCGGGCTGGCGGTCTTCGCCGGGAACGAGTCCATCCAACGGAACCAATACCGCGTGCCGACAAACGTGTTGTTCGTGATTTCAAACCGTTCGTCGCCGGACCACGGCTTGAAGTGCATGTGAATCGCCGTGTGTCCCCCGACGAAGACGTTACTGACCAATCGAACTTCGCCGCACGTTTGCGAAAAAAGGGTTCTCCGCCATTCCTGTTGAAAGTTGTCCGACGTGAGCGGCAAGGCGCTAGCCG
>JAYSQC010000271.1:0-1699 GCA_043721755.1 Schlesneria sp. | reverse complement strand
CGTGCTGGTGACGGCCGCGGACGTCGACGACGCGAAAGCCGCCCAGGAATTGTTCCCCCGCCTGGAGGGGCAACCCGTGGGCAAAGTGACGCGGATGTTTGCCGACAGCAAGTACCACAACTACGCCCTGTACGAGTGGGTCGAGGATAACGCCCGGTGGGAGTTGGAGATCGTGCGTCGCCCGGACGGGTCGAAGGGCTGGGTGAAGCTGCCGATCCGGTGGATGGTGGAGCGGACGTTCGCCTGGCTGGGCCAGTGTCGTCGGCTGACCAAGGACCGGGAGAAGAGCGTCGTGTCGTCGGAGGCGTTTATAAAGTTAGCCATGATCCACCTGATGCACAACCGACTCGAACCGAAAAACGACACGGTCGAGTTCCAATACCGAACAGCGGCATAAACCTACATATGGGACAGTCACTTACAGGCTTTATTGAAAATGCAAGTCGAAGAGAAATCTGTGGCGGTTCAAAGTTCATTAAAATACGCATTAAAGCGACTCACAGGAATCGAATGAGTAGGTGGCAACTTAAATGAAAGCAGTCACAGCGAAGCATCTGAAGCGGCTCGAGGGTGCAACGTGGTTTGCAAATGTGGGAAAGCCGCTCAAAGACCACGTTTTGCTTGCTACTTTGGATCAAGCCATCGAACACGCCGATGGTGATCACTGGATGGAAGAGATCCAGGGAATGGTGAATCATTTTGGGGCGATTATTACCTCGGCTCGGAACAACATCACATATCATTTGCTGCGGCATATTGCACGAATGGAGCCTGAAAGTCGCTTCGCACATGATCCGGAAAATGAACCAGCTTCCGCAGAAACTGCTGCATCCGCGAGCGAAGTTCGCTCGAAGTCTTCGATAACCCCTCTGCGTGGATCTGACCCTTCAAGTCGTTGTTCAAATACTCATCCACATTCCGCTCCGGTGCCGATCGCGGCAAATACACCAACTCCAAACGATCCGCGTGAGCCGCCACCCACTCCAACACCGCTCGCGACTGATGCACCTTCAGGCGATCCACAATCAAGACGATCTTCCGACGTCGATTCGACCTACTGTTATTTGCTCGCCCACGTCGCGCATCGCGATGCCAAAACGTGGGCGTTGCACCTGTCCCCACTCGCGGATCGCGGCTTCGCCCCGCAAGCGACCGTCGCCGATTTCGGCACCGGTTTGCGGGCCGGTCAGAAGCGAGCGTTCCCCGATTTGCCGTGTCGCGGCGACCTGTTTCACGCGCTCAAAAGCCTCGGCGACGTCGCGCGAACGCTCGATCGGCGTGCCTATCAGAAGATGGAATTTCACCTGGATTTGCAGGCTAAACAAGCGAAGCACGTCCGGCGTTACGACCGCAAAGACCCGAAACTCGCCGAGTCGATGGCCCGAGCCGAGAACGACGAACGGACGGCGGTCTCGCTCGCCGACGACGTGCGACTCCTCATCGATTGGCTGCGCGGCGACATCTGGTCCGTGGCCGGTCCGACGTACGCGCAGCGGTGCGAATTGTACGACTTCGTTTTGGTCGAATTGCGCGACCGCATTGCGGCGGCGGGCATACCGTTACGCAAGGTTTGCACGACGCTCGGAAACCATCGCGACGAGTTGCTGGCGTTCGCGCAAGAACTCGACGTCGCGCTCGCCGCACTCGACGCGAAGTTCGAGGTGAAACCCGGACTCGCCCGCGAAATCTTGCAGCACGA
>JAYSQC010000270.1:0-7328 GCA_043721755.1 Schlesneria sp. | reverse complement strand
GCCATTGGGCGCTAGCCGCCGGTCGTTTTCGCCGACACCGGCGGCTAGCGCCATGCCGCTCACTCAAGCATCCAACACAAATGGCGGAGAGCCACAAATCACAATCACGAAATGAAACCGCAATGACCGACGGCGAACTTTTCTCGAAGCTGACATTTGATCGCGACGAATGGGGCCAACTCGTGATGCCCCTTCCTGACGGGACGCGCCATGCGGGGGTGGAGCCGGTGCGTTGCTTCCCGCTCACCGATCCGACGCACGCGATTGCGCTGCTCGATGCGGACGGCCACGAACTCTTCAACTTGCCGAGTCTCGACGTGCTGGCTCCTGCCGCGCGCGAAGCCTTGCAACGCGAGTTGGACGAACGCGAGTTTGTCCCCGTCATCCGACGCATCGTCTCCACGAGTACCCCCAACCCGCCCTGCCGCTGGGAAGTGGAGACCGACCGTGGCCGCACGAGCTTTCAACTGGAGAGCGACGACGATTGCCGTCGCCTCGGCCTGAATGGAATCCTGATCGCGGACTCGCACGGCATCCGCTACACGATCCCCGATGTCACTCAGCTCGACGCGGCCAGCAAGCGGATCGTCCGATCTCTGGTTTGAAGTCGGGAATCTATTAAAAAATTGAAGCCTGAAGCGCAAGTGAGGAATGGTTGCGTCTCTACCTCGCGCGGCCACTCGTGAGACATTTTCGAGTGGGGCGGCATCAGCCCCTCGGTTCTTTGAAAACGGGCTGACGCCCAAGAACCGGGGGGCTGACGCCGCCCCGCTCAGATGTCTTATCCGCCTGTTGAAAAACGTAGGGTAAGCGTCTCGCTTGCCCGTGAAAGCAGTTGAAAAAGGGGCAAGCCAGACGCTTACCCTACGTTTTTCAACGGGCTGTTATCACAGTCCGTGCGAGGTGAAACCACAGCACTAGCCGCGAACGAAGCCACCCATTGGCCTTGGAAAGCCCCAGCTTGCCGCCAGTGCGTCGGCCGCTTCTTCGATGTCGGTGATCTCACCCCAGCCGCCGTTATGCAGATGAGCGTGGGCGAATTCGTGGGCGATCACGTAATGCGCGAACGGCTCGGGACAATCGGCCAACTTGGGCCTGAGTACCACGCACCGACTGCCGCTGCCGACGGGACCGGGGCTGGCCATCCATAATGACCACCCCTCGCCGGGAACGAACTTCTCCAGCGTGATGCGGAAGCGGTGATCGTCGAGGAAATCTCGCTGCACGAGTTCTGGCAGACGACTCAGCACGGTAATCACGCGCTGTCGCAGCGGCTCGCATTCGGCAAACGCGTGCAGGTGGGCCGTAAAGATTTGATGTTCCTTGAAGACGCTGATTCGTGTGGACCAAGACGCTCCTACGGTTGCTATCTGGAACGAGGAAACCCGTCAAGCAGGTCGTGTCCGTGGGTGTGAAGTCCGGCTTTAGGAAAAGCCGGACTTCGCGGGATCGCCAGCCTGGCGCTCGCGCCCGAGTTTGCGTTTCGCCGTGAGCCACTTCACAATCCCGCCCCGTTCGTACTCGACACTCTTTGCGAAAGATTCGCCCCGTGAACTCACCGACCTTGCCGACGCAACCCGCTGTCACCGGAACGACCTTTGGCCAGTGGATGGCTCTGCTCGCCGCGTTGCTCGGCTGGATGTTCGATGGGTTTGAGTTGGGGTTGCTGCCGCTGGTCGCTCGCCCCGCGTTGCAAGACTTGCTGGCCGACGCGGTGCAACGGGATGGGGTGGGCATTATTGACTTGTGGGAAGGGATCTGGACGGCGGGCTTTCTCGTCGGAATGTCCACCGGTGGCGTGTTGTTCGGTTGGCTGGGCGACCGCATCGGGCGAGTGCGGGCGATGACACTCAGCGTCTTCGCGTACTCGATCTTCTCGGGCGTCTGCTGCATCTCACAGTCGGCTGAAGAGTTCTTCTGTTACCGCTTTCTCGCGGCCCTCGGCATGGGGGGCGAGTGGTCTCTCGGCGTGGCGCTCGTCATGGAAATCTGGCCGAACAAGTCGCGAGCCTTGCTGTCGGGGCTGATCGGCGCGGCGGCCAATGTCGGCTTCCTGCTTGTCGCGTTGTTCGCGCTGGGACTGGCGAGTTTCATCAAGTCGGCGGAAGGGGGACTGCTGGCGATGGGACTGCCGCAGAACTGGGTCGATTCCCTGGTGGCGCATCAAGGCTGGCGGCTGTTGATGCTGCTCGGTGCCGCACCTGCGGTCCTCACGTTTTTCATTCGACTGGCGGTGCCGGAATCGGAAAAGTGGCAACAGCAACGCGACAAAGGTTCGACATCGAGTTGGGCGACGAAAGACCTGTTGGGCGTCGTTGTCGGCGCATTCGGTGCGCTGCTGATCGTGTTCGTCTGGCTGCGTGAATATCCGTTGGCAATTCGCATGATCGGCTCGGCCGTGGGATTGGTGATCGCGCTGTGCGGTTACATCTACCCGGTGTTGCGATTCTTGCAACGCAGTCGCGACGCCTCCGCAGGCGCATCCGACGAAGTGCGATCGACAGTGCGACTGCTGCTGATCGGAGCGTGTCTCAGTGGCGTGGCACTGATCGGAACGTGGGCCTCCATTCAGCGCGCACCCTCGTGGGCGAACGACCTCGCCAAAGAAGCCGCGATCAAGGCGAACCTGCCCGAGGCGGAAGTCAACTCGGCCCGCATCTCGGCGCGCGCCATGACGCAGATCTTCTCGGGACTGGGTGCCATCATCGGAACGATCGCCGGCGCACTGCTGGGTAACGTGCTGGGCCGCCGACCGACGTTCGCGTTGCTGTGTCTTGGCTCGTTCCTGTCGGCGCTGCTGTTCTTCCAGACGAACACCACGTTTGGAACGCCGTTCCTCGTGACGGTCTTCATTGCGGGAGGGTTCACAGCGTCGTTTTATGGCTGGCTGCCGCTGTATCTGCCCGAACTTTTTCGGACCAATATCCGAGCCACCGCCCAAGGCTTCGCCTTCAATTTCGGGCGCATTCTCGCCGCTGTGGCCGCATTGCAAACCGGCAACATGATCGGTCTCTTCAAGGGTGTCGGCGGTCTGCCGATGGCCTGCTCCGTGATGAGCCTGATTTACGTCGTCGGGATGGCCATCATTTGGCTCGCCCCCGAGACCAAGGGCCAACCGTTGCCGGAATGAAGGGACGAGACATGGAAGGGAACTCAATCACGAACGCGACTCCGAATGAGTCTTCACCTGCGGAGTTTTTTTCTGCGGAGCCGTGGCCAGTGGAGACTCCACTTATTGAAGGCACCACCACCGAGAACTCACCCACCCTACCGGTGGATCCGATCCCCGACACGCGGCTCTACGTGCCCGATCACGAGGACTGGGACGTTCATATCAAACGTGATTCGGAACGCTACTTCTGCTACTCGAAGCATCCCGGTGAGGACTGGTTCCACCTGATCCTCAACGGCGAAATCTATGTCAGCCACCAGCACGAGAAGTACTGCCTGCGCTGCGCGCTGCGCATGGGATCTCTGACTGAAGACCGACTCTTCTGGCAGCATCGCGTCCCGAGGAAACGGCCGCTGGTGGTGTAGAGGACATTTCAAAACCAGCTCTACTCGGAAAAAAACTAGCCCGACGCGCGAGCGAGGGCTTCGCGGTCATCGAACACCCAGCCCTCGCTCGCGCGTCGGGCTAGTTTTGAAATGCGGGCTAGCCGCTCGGCCTCGCGTCACTTGGCCGTCGGTTCGTCTGCCTGTTCGATCATCGCTCGTGAGCGGCCTTCACTCTTCACAGCTGCGGTTTGCAGGCTGCTGCGATAGGCGCGGAGTGGTCGGAGCAGAATGCGGTCGATGACTTGTTGGCGCGTCGCCCATTCTTCGACAGAGAGATCAGCGGACGCGGTCAGTCCGCTCATGGCGGTCAGCGCTTTCTCGACGGCGATGACGCTGCGATCAACATCTGTCAATTGCCGCCGGGCCGAGAGGACGGGCGTGTTTTGGCGTGACTCCCATCGAGTTCGCAGAAGTTGGACGAGTCCGTTCAACACATCGAACCGTCGCGCCTCATCGGGGATCGTCTCGGGATGTCGCACGAGCAGTTCGATCGTGGACGCGACATTACGTGTTGAGGCTTCGCCCACCGGTGCGAAGTAGACGACATGCAATCGGTGAGTCAGTTCGCCCACCGCATCGACATCCGAGCGCGCCTGCAAGTCGGCGATCTCTTGTCGTGCGAAGTAACTCATCAGCGGGTCGAACGGTTCGAGGCACGCTTCCATGGCGGCAATCTGCGTGTCGGTCGGCTTGGCTCGCTGAGCCGCCTCGCCGAAGGCTTCAAAGTACGCCTTACGCGCGAGGTCTTCCGGGTGAGTCTGCTTCTCACCTCGCACATGTCGGACCTGCTGCAACGGCGAACGAGGATGATCCTGCAACTGTTGGCGAAGCGCTTTGCGGTACTTCCACCAGTGCTCCTCGGGGAACTCGCGCACGAGCTTCTGCTGTGTGGCGACCTCAGACAACCGACGCAGCAATTCGGCGGAGACGCGACTGTCGCCGAGCCAATCGAGGAACCGCGACTTGCGAGAGGTTTTCACTTCCTCCGCGAGCAGGTTCGGATTCGTCTCGCCGACACGATTCCAGTGGGGAGTGGGTGAGGTGCGAATCGCGGTGAGAACCCGCTGCATCTCTTGTAGCTTCGGTCCCCAACGCATCATGTCGAGCGGAGCGATCGTGGCGAGCAGGCCGTTCGTGGACGAGTTCGATCCTGTGCGGGACTCATCACACATTTCACCGAGTGCCGCGTGGTCGTAGGTTGGAAAATTGAGCGGCGTGGACCAGTCGAGGCCGCTGCGCGCGAGCAGCCTGCGAACGTGAGGCGTCTCCAATCGCGCGGGCAAGTCGTCGGGAACGAACACGCCTTCCGAGTTGGTGGCCATGAGCAACAAGTCGCCCGCTGCGGTCTCGACCGCGATGACTTCGCGAAACGCCTGTCGCAACGCCCGCACGACCAACCGCAACGGCGACGGGCCGTAATCAAGGCATTCAAACCGCTGGCAGAAGATGCCGCGATCGGCCAGTCGGCGCGAGGCCCGTTGGTAGTACTCGGTTGTGAACGACGCGGCTCCCGAAACGATCGACGACGGCGGTGGTGAACTGAGAATGACATCAAACGTCGTGTCGTCGGTCATCAGCGCCAACTCAGGCGGCGCGGCGATGAGTTTCACACGGTCATCACTCAACGGATCGACGCCGGTCTCTCGCGCGAGTGGTCCGCGCAGCATCTCGATCAGCCGCGCATCGCCCTCAACACAGACCGCCTCGCGCACCGGAAAATGCAGGCAGGTCGAGAGCGGCACGCCGCCTGATGCTCCCAGCAGCAACACGCGGTTGGGATGATCTGCCATGACCAACGACAACGCGGCCTGCAACACTTCCGGCGCGAACTGCGGATGAACATTTGTGTTCACCGAGATCACCGAACGCGGGACGCCGTTCTCGCGCAGATGCAATTCGAGACCGCGCGAACGCCACAGCGTGAGCGGCCCATGCGGTCCTTCCAAGCGGGCGACCAGACGCGTGTCATCGAGTTGCGGCAGCAGTCGCGATTCCCAGCCCGACCGATGCGCGACGAAAGCCGGTGTTGAGAAGAGCAGCTTGGAAACGCGAGCCGCGTCATCCTGTGACCGCCATGTCGGCAAAGCCAGGCCCGCCAGCACGAGGCCGACAAACCCGAGTCGCACCGGCCAGGCTGCGAATTTGTCACGTAGTCGAATCTGCTCGACAACGGCCAGCAGCACCAGCATCCCACAGCAAATTCGCATTGAACCCAGTAAGCCCACCGTTTCGATGGCACTGCCCGCGAGCAACAGTCCCAGCACGAACGGCAGACAGAACCGCGCGACCGTTTTCGAGAGCCGCTCACTGCCCGAGTTCTCCTGTCGCGGTGTACTGCTGCGACCGGCCACCAATCCACCGAAAGCCATTCCCAACGGAGCAACCGCTAAAACGAAGAGCATCGAACGAGCTAGCAACAACGCCGCGACCGAAGTCAGCGACGCATTCATCCACAGTTCGAGTTCAACCAAAACGGGAAATGCTCCCCACAGCAGGGCACTCCACGCCGCTGCTGCCAGCCAAGTCCAGCGGCTGGAGTTGTGGAGACGATGACTCAACAACATCCCACAGCCACAGCCGACAACCAATCCAATCCATTCGGCCGTGAGAACTTGAAAACCACCCGGCATCAGTTGCCCGATTAGCCGAGTCACCACCGCAAACAGTCCGCCCAACGCAGCGGCCACGACGACGGGAACCAGCCTTGAGAACAGTGAGCCAACATCCCAAACCGCGACTGTAGGACGGGCACTCTTGCCCGTCCTCACCTCATCCCCCGAACCGGACGAACAAACCTGACCATCCACCAGCACACGCTGGCTCTGCCGCGATCCACGCCACCAGCAAACCACGGTCACGCTGAGTGCAACCGCAGCCACAAGCCAGACGCCCATCAATGGCACAAGGAACAACGCATTCGCGCCGAGGCCGCAACCAAGCCCCATGCAGGTCGCGAACGAGACAATCTCTGGAGAACAGCCACGCTGTGCAGAACGCTGACAACTCGCATCGACGACACGCGCGAAGCAAACCGCTGCGACGAGCCAGATCGGTGCCGCACAAGCCAGCGCAACGAGAGAGCATACGATGACAGACTCGATGGCCGTGACCGGCAACAGACTGAGGCACGAGGTCAGGCACAACAGGCAAACCGGCTGAAGCATGGCCCAGACACAGGCCGCTATTGCCCAGTAAGTCACCGGCGCGTTCTCGCCGAATCGAAGCATACGACTGACCAGCAGGCCCACGCCGAACATCACGCACGCTGCGGCAACGAACTGCCGTTGCTGGCCCCAGGTGAGCAGCCACGGCAACGCGATCGAGATCAACAGCAGGCCGACCAGCGTCCCGCCCGCAAATGCCGGAACAGCTCCGCCAACACGAAGGCGATTCCAACTCACAAGCCTGTTCACGACTGGCAATTGCCCAAACTGCATGGCGTCCCTGCCCTGAAGAATCCGTGTCGCCCTTCCGACCACTCCAGTGGCCCCACGCGACAACTGCGGCAGGTTCTACCGGAAGGCCACAAATCGCAGCAAGGTCGGTTGGGCAGGCTCGTGGAAGTCCGGCTTAGGATTCGGTGCGAAACAACTTCCCGCTTTGCTCCCTCCCCTCGGCGGGGAGGGCCGGGGAGGGGGGAGGATGGTCAGGTCGATGTGCCACTCGTCCCTCCTCCCTAACCCTCCCCGCCGAGGGGAGGGAACCAGAAGGGAAATCGAGAAGTTGTTTCGAGCCAGCCCCTTAGGGGCTGTGCATCAACAACGTCCGAG
>JAYSQC010000269.1:0-4164 GCA_043721755.1 Schlesneria sp. | reverse complement strand
CGTTCGTCGGACAACAACGCGGCGCGACGGCCCGCACGGTCGAACAACTCGCCCAGCATGTTCCCAACACAGTCGTCGAGTCGGCTTCGGACAACCTCTCGCGCGCCGCGTAAGGTGAGCGGCAGCGAAGCACACCAACCCGCAGCGTGAGCAAGGATGTCGAGCGACTTCGTCCTTGCTCACGCTGCGGGTTGGTGTGGGTGAGGCGACTGTTGCCGCCCGCGTCATCGTCCTCCCTCAACATTCCTGTCGAAAGTCGCCACATGTCGCTTGCCTGTTCGCTGTGGATTGGACTTGTCACATCGTTGCTGGCTGTGGATCGACCGCCGGAGGTGACGAGCGAGAAGGGGATGGTGGTGAGTGTCTCACCTGAAGCGAGCGACGCCGGGTTGGAGATCTTGAAACAGGGCGGCAGCGCGGTCGATGCGGCAGTGGCGGTGGCGCTCTCGCTGGCGGTGACGTTTCCCGAGGCGGGCAACATCGGCGGCGGCGGCTTCATGATGGTCTGGCCTGCGAATGCGAAGGGTTCCGATCAACCGGCCGAACCCGTCTGCATCGAGTACCGAGAAACATGCCCGGCCGCGTTGAAACGAGATTCGTTCGTCAACGAGCGGCGGCAGGAGGGACATCACACGATCGGCGTTCCCGGCACGGTGGCCGGTCTCGCGCTGGCTCATGAGAAGTATGGAAAACTCAAGTGGGCACAAGTCGTTGCTCCGGCGATCCGTCTCGCCCACGAAGGCTTTCTCATCGACGCCGCTTTGGCCTCTGCATTGAACCGCATGGTCGGTCCACCGACAGCCAACTTCCCCGAATTTCGTCGCGTGTTTGCGAAGCCCGGCGGCGGTGAGTGGCAAGCGGGAGACAGATTCATCCAGCCCGAGTTGGCTCAGACGATGCAGGCTCTTGCCGACGACGGGCCGGACTGTTTCTATCGCGGTCACATTGCCGAGCAGATCGTGGCTGAGATGCGGGCCGGGGGCGGCTTCCTCACACGCGCGGACCTCGCGGGTTATCGCGCCCAAGTGCGGAAGCCGGTCAGCACGAGTTATCGCGGCTGCGAAATCTTCGCGCCGCCACCGCCCAGCGCGGGAGGGACACAGCTCATGGAGTGCCTCAACATTCTCGAACAGTTCGACGTGAAGACGCTCGGGGCAAAGTCACCGCAGTTCGTTCATTTGCTGGTCGAGTCGATGCGTCGCGCCAGTTGCGACCGCGTTCGTCACATGGGCGATCCTGACTTCACGCCGATCCCACTCACGCTGGTCTCGAAAGACTACGCGAAGGAACTCGGCGAACAGATCGACTTGAGTCGAGCCACGCGCAGCGAGAGCCTTGCGCCTGACATCACACTCACCGATGAGCCACCATCGACCACGCACTTCTCCATCGCCGATGGCCACGGCATGGCAGTCGCCAACACGTACACGCTGCAGAATAGTTACGGCTCGCGCGTGGTGGTGCGAGGTGCGGGCTTCCTGCTCAACAATGAGCTGACCGACTTCAACTGGCGACCGGGTGTGACGACGACACGCGGGCAAGTCGGCACCGAACCGAACGTGATGGCACCGGGCAAACGGATGCTCAGCTCGCAGTGCCCGACGCTGGTGTCGCGTGATGGCAAGCTCCTTTTGGTGACTGGCAGTCCGGGCGGAAGGACGATCCCCAGCACGGTTCTCGGCGTGGTGGTCAACGTCATCGACTTCAACCTGTCCGCACGCGAGGCCGTCGATGCCCCGCGCTGGCATCATCAATGGCTGCCCGATCGCGTCCAGTTTGAACGTCGCCCCGACCCGGACTATGCCGAGTTGCTCGAACAACTCCAGCAGCAGGGGCACCTGTTCAGCGACGACGTGAAGCGACTCGGCGACGGCTACCAACGGCAGGGGGATGCCCACACGATCCTGATCCGCGAGGGAATCCTGCACGGCGCGGCCGACTGGCGCAGAACAGTTGGCAAGGCGGCGGGTTGGTGACGGGAGACGGACTCGTTTAACCGCGTGGGCAACGCCCCGCGCGGGATGTCGATCGGTCCTACCACGTCGCTCGACGCGCGGGGCGTTGCCCACGCGGTTAAACGAGGAACCTACGAAGTCCGGCTTTTCCTAAAGCCGGACTTCGTTCGAGCGTGCCTTGCGACAAAGGAAGTCCGGCTATACCTCGCGCGGTCAATGACATCTGAGCGGGGCGGCGTCAGCCCCCTGGCACTCACTTTGTAACCCGCAGCGTCAGCGAGGGAGTCAAACACGTAGTGAAACACGAGGAACTCCCTCGCTGACGCTGCGGGTTACTTGGCCAAAGTGAGTGCCAGGGGGCTGACGCCACCCCGCTCCGAAAATTGGAAGAGGGCTGACGCCCAAGAGTCACGTTTTGAAATCCGTCGCTTCCTCACCGCCCACGGACTGATGACATCACCGCGACCCGCGCAGCCTCGGGTCTGCCGCGTCGCGCAGAGCTTCGCCGACGAGGTTGTAGGACGTGATCGTCACGAAGATCGCGAGGCCGGGGAAGTGGATCAACCACGGTGCGCGGCTCAATGCGCTGCGTCCGTCGGCGAGAATGCCGCCCCACGAAGGAGTTGGCACGGTGATTCCCAGCCCGAGGAACGACAGGGCACTCTCCGTGAGAATCGCTCCCGCCACTCCGAACGTTGCCGAGACCAAGACTGGCGCGAGAGCGTTCGGCAGGACGTGACGGAAGATGAGTCGCAACGGCGAGTACCCGAGTGCCCGGCCAGCCAATACGAACTCTTGATCGACCAGTCGCAGGAATTCGCCTCGAACTAGCCGCGCGATCCCCGTCCAACCGGTCAGTCCGATCACGACCATGATGTTGAACAGTCCCGGCCCAATCAGCGCGACGATGGTCAGGATCAGAAAGAACGCGGGGAAGCAAATCACGACCTCAATGATGCGCGACACGATCAGATCGCACGCGCCGCGGAAGTACCCGGCCAGCGATCCGACCACGACGCCAATTGTCACGTAGATCGCCACCGCCACGATGCCGACCGACAGACTGACGCGCCCGCCCCAGATCATGCGGCAGAGAATGTCGCGGCCGAGTTCGTCGGTGCCGAGCCAGTGCGAACTGCTCCAGCGCGAGAGCGGTACGACAGCGGGACCGGCCTTCGTGTGGAAATACCACGCGGGGGGCTGCGTCTTCCCGGCGAGATCATTCTCGTCCAAACCGAATACCACGGGAGGCCACACCACCGACTGAAATACGACGGCCGCTTTCTTCTCGCCGTCATCACTGGCCAGCACTCCCGACTTATAGTTCGTCCGATCGACTCGCTGCGGGACGAGGCTGCCCCAGACCAAGCCACAGGAAAGAGGAAGTCCGATCATCACGGCAACGTACCAGCCGGTACTCGCGCCGTCGTTTGCGGAGCCGCCCCAGCGCCGCAGGACTCGGCTCCAGATCGGGCAAGTCAGCAAGAGAATGTTCGCGACGAGAAACGCGATGTCCAACCAGATCATCGACGCCAACACCGGCCAATGCGGGCCGGTCACCAGCGTGACATCGCGTCCATCGAAGTCGGATCGCAACTCGCGTTGGAGAGACTTGAGTTCACTCACGACGAGCTGTGCGTCGGGTTTGCTCAGCGTTTGAACCAGTCGCGCACCGAAGTCGCGCAACTTAGCGGAGCCTTCGATTGGAAGTGCGGACGACATGAGCGAGACCTGCAACCGTGCCGCTTGCTCCAAGTCTTTGAGCTTGGACGGAGACGGCTCAGACTGCGATCGAAGTTCGCTTAGCTGCCCGATCGCGCCGCGCAGAGTTCGCGCCGCCTCTTGGTACTCGAACCGATTGAAGCCGACGTAGTACAGCGGCCGGTCATTGGCGAGCAGCGGCGCGAAGATACTGATCGTCACGAGCGTCAAGATCACACACGCCGCCACGACCGCGAGTCGTCGCTTGCCAAACTCCCGCGCGATCAGCTCCCACTGACTCTGCCCGCGGCTTCGTGTCGGCTGGGTTGCTACTGCCATCGTGGCCGCTTGGCCCGAGTGATTCATCACCGCTGGTTCTGTCACAAATGCTCCTTCGAAACTGAAGCCGCTCCGTTAGCAGCCTGTTGAAGAACGTAACTTGGACGCCCTCGTCCGAGTGATTTCGAGTTGAAAACGGACGGACGAGGGCGTCCATCCTACGTTTTTC
>JAYSQC010000268.1:0-2214 GCA_043721755.1 Schlesneria sp. | reverse complement strand
CACAGGAGTTGCAACCGTCGCTCAAGGTTCGTCGCGGTAGCAAAACTTCCTCAGTTTGGATCGAGTGCGAAATCAAATATCCAAGTCATCCACTTGGCTGGCCTCATCCATGATGATGCGGTAGCGCTCGCTGGCGTCTTTGCCGAGAAGTTCGGAAAAGGTCTTGTCGGCATCGAGTTGGCTTTCGATATCCACGCGCAGCAGGATGCGGGTCTTGGGGTCGAGCGTGGTGACTTTCAATTGCGACGCGGTCATCTCGCCCAAGCCTTTGAAGCGGCTGATCTCGAAGTTTCGATTCTTCGGGAGCGTCGCGAGGATCTCTTCGCGGTGCGCGTCGTCGCGGGCATAGTGTGATTCCTGGCCGACGGCGATGCGGTACAGCGGCGGCAGCGCGAGATACAGCTTCTCGCCGCGAATGAGCTGCGGCATGTGTCGAAAGAAGAACGCGAGCAGCAGCGTGCTGATGTGATAGCCGTCGCTGTCGGCGTCCATCATGAGAATGATCCGGTCGTAGCGCAGGCGGCGGATGTCGAAGTGCGTGCCGATCCCTGTGCCGAGAGTCTCGACCAAATCCTTCAGCTCTTGGTTTTCGAGAACTTTGGGAGTGGTGAGTGATTCGGTGTTCAACACTTTGCCGCGCAGAGGCAGGACCGCTTGATAACGGCTGTCGCGGCCCATCCCGGCCGAGCCACCGGCCGACTGACCTTCGACGATGAACAGTTCCGAATCGGCCGGGTTGGTCGAACGACAGTCGAGCAGTTTTCCAGGGAGGCTGGTGCGTCGCGTGGTCGCTGTCTTGCGACGGACTTCGCTGGCCGCTTCGCGACTAGCCTGACGTGCTCGCGCGGCGAGGACGATCCGGCCGATAATCGCGTCGGCAATCGACGTGTTGCTGCTGAGCCACGTTTCCATCGCGGGACGGAGGAGACTCTCGACGGCGGCGGTCATCTCGGGGTTGTTCAGCTTCTCCTTCGTCTGCCCCTGAAACATCGGCTCGGAGAGAAAAACCGACAAGATGCCGAGGATCCCTTCACGGATGTCGCTGTTCTCGATCACGATCCCTTTGAACTTGATGTCGTGAACGTCGAGATGATTTTTGACCGCCTTGCCGATGGCCGAGCGAAAGCCCGATTCGTGTGTCCCACCGGCGTGAGTTCGGATGCCGTTGACGTAGCTGCGGACCTGTTCGTCGGTCGCCTCGGTCCACCGCAGCACGGCCTCAATTTTGATTTTGCCGTCGTCGCGTGAGACCGCGAACATCTGCTCGTGCGTCGATTTCTTTTGTCCTTCGGCTAGGATTTTTTCGAGGTACGCGGCAATGCCGTCTGAGTGGAGGTACTCGATCTTTTCCTTGCGCGCGTCGTCGTGGAAGACGATCTTCAGACCGGCGTGGATGTAGGAGATGTCTTCGAGGTGCTGCTTGATTGTCTCGGGGTTGAACGTCGTTTTGGCGAAGATCTCTTCGTCCGGCCGGAAGAAAATCGTCGTGCCTCGCCCGCGAAACGGTCGGACCTGTTTGACGGGTGTCGTCGGCTTGCCGCGTTTGTAACGCTGCGACCATTCAAACCCGTCGCGATGCACGGTCGCTTCCATCTCGCTGGAGAGCGCGTTCACCACGGACGAGCCAACGCCGTGCAGGCCACCGCTGCGGGCATACGCCTGACTCGAAAACTTACCGCCCGAATGGAGCGTGGTCAGGATCGTTTCGAGTGCCGACTTCTTCGTCTTCGTGTGCGTATCGACGGGGATGCCTCGCCCATCATCCTGCACCGAACACGACGCCCCGTCCTTGTGCAACGTGACGATGATCTCGTGGCAGTGTCCAGCGAGATGCTCATCGACGCTGTTATCGACGATCTCCCACAGCAGGTGATGCAGCCCGCGCGTATCGACACCGCCGATATACATCGACGGCCGCCGCCTCACGGCATCCAGGCCCTCCAGTACTTCAATGTCGTCAGCGGTGTAGCGGGTGGTATCGGTGGACATGGTGGAGCTCAATGGAAGAACGGAGGGTGATGGGGAGGGCCGTTGGAAGGCGGGGTCAGGTGGTTCCAAGTGAGAGGTTTCCGAGCGGGGCGGCGTAAGCCCCCCGGTTCTTGGGCGTAAGCCCGCTTTGGAAGAACCGGGGGGCTTACGCCGCCCCGCTCGGAAACCTCTCACTTGGAACCACCTGACCCCGCCTTCCAACGGCCCTCCCCATCACCCTCCGTT
>JAYSQC010000267.1:0-14912 GCA_043721755.1 Schlesneria sp. | reverse complement strand
TATACCTCGCGCGGCCATGAATGAGGCCGTTGCCTCGTTCATACCTCGCGCGGTCGGTGATGAGACATCTGAGCGGGGCGGCGTCAGCCCCCCGGTTCTTAGGCGTAAGCCCTTCGCGGGAAGAACCGGGGGGCTGACGCCGCCCCGCTCAGAAATGTCTCACGTTGTCCCGCGTGAGGTTTAACCGCGTGGGCAACGCCCCGCGCGTCGAGCGACGTTTGAGCCTGTTTTGCCCTCGACGCGCGGGGCGTTGCCCATGCGGTTAAACGATTCAATTTCGGCCGCGCGAAGTATAAGTCCGACAAGAAAGTCGATGGCGTCTTGGATCAAAAACTCTTCTCCGTGAAACAGCGGGGCTTTCAAAACGATGAAATCAAATTGGTCGGCCCCGATGACCAGCCACTGTCGCGCCTCGGCCAGATCACGAAGTGGTGACGCTGATCGGCGCGACGGCCTATGTCTCCGCAGGGCCATCGCCTTGTTGGGTCTGCGAAAGCTGTAGGGTGGGACCAGCGGCGCTTCGCCGCGCCGGCCCACCATGATTTCTCGACGTTTTCCGTTGGTGGGCCGGCGATCGAAGCGCCGCTGGTCCCACCCTACGTTGAAAAAGGCGATGGCCCTGCGTCTCCGCGACGTGTGTTGACGCGAGGTCTGTTTCCAGCTTGAATCTGCGCCGACCTCGGATGGTCTTCGCCAATTCCACTCACTCGCTGCTGGAGTCTGCCATGTCATTGCACGGTTGCGCTTGCGGACTGTTTCTCATCCTGTTCTCCACCGGGTTTGCCGCTGCCCAAGGAACGACCGAGGCCGACAAACTGAAGAGCGATGCGGAGGCAGCCTATCAAGCGGGCGACTTCGCCAAATGCCTCGACCTCACCACCCGCGTCTTGGCCCAGAACCCCAAAGATCACGGAGCGCTCTATCTGCGAGCCAGCTCGCACGTCGAATTGGGTGTGGTCAACCGCAACGGCAAAGAGTTGCGGCAGGGAGTCGAAGACGCACGTGACTCACTCCGTCTCGGCGGCAGCAATGAGATCAACTACTACCTCCCTTATATGTACGGCATGACGGCGCTGGCCAACTTGGAGGGACGCAAGGAGCACGCCGATGTTGTGCTGGCGGTCGCCAAGAGCGTTCTCGACCGCACGACGCTGACACCCGAACAACGAGCCAACACTCTCTATCAACGCGCCGCCGCTTACATTCACCAGAAGAACCTCGAAGCCGCGATTCAGGACTATCAAGCCGCCATCAAGGGGTTCCCCGGACATCTCGGTTCGCACGTCGGTTTGGCCGAGAGCTACGTCGTGAGTCAGCAGGCCGACAAGGCGCTCGCCGCGTTCTCATCGGCCGTCGAGACATTCCCGACCAACCCGCTGGTCTTCAACAATCGCGGCCTGTTCTTGCAGCAGCAAAAGCGATTCAACGAAGCCGTCGCCGACTTCAACAAAGCGTTGCAGATCGACCCCAAGTTTGCCGTCGCCTACACCAATCGCGGCTTCACCCAGCAAGCGGCTGGCAATCTGCCGGGAGCAGAAGCCGACTTTTCGGAAGCAATCAAGCTCGCCCCGAACAACTCAGTCTTCCTCAGCCTGCGCGGCACCTGCCGGTTGGCTCAAGGCAATGTAAACGGTGCCTTGGAGGACTACGGCCAGGTGAATCGCATGGATCCGAAGAACCCCGTGGCTTATGCCGACGTGGGGTTCGCCAAATACTTCATGAAGGACTTCGCGGGCGCACAAGCCGCCTTCGACCAGGCCGTCGCACTCGATGCGAACATGCGTTATCTGAACCCGTGGCGAAGTTGGGTGCTGGTCCTGATGGGCCAACCGGATGCGGCAGCCCCGATCGTCGATGCCTCTGCCAAGAAGACTGAGAAGGACCGAGACTGGATCGACTCCCTCGTCCTGTTCCTGAATGGCAAGATCTCGGAACAGGACTTGGTAAACGTCGTGAGCAAAGTGACCGACGCCAACTTGAAGAACGCTCAGCTTTGCGAGGCGTACTATTTCATCGCCGAACGACGTTCACAGGCGGGTGACAAGACCAACGCCGCCGCGTTCTATGCCGAGGTCTTGAAGACGAAAGCCAACCAACTCTCAGCCTATCGCGGTGCCCAGTTCGCGCAAGGTTCGTTCGCATCAGCCAAGTAGCGTGCGATCGGCAGCAACGAAGTCCGGCTTTTCTGAAAGCCGGACTTCTCTCTTGAGAGTGCCGGCAGAGTGTGGAGTCCTCGTAGAAGAAGTCCTGCGAACAAAGCGATGCCTCACGCGGTCAATGATGAGGCATCTGAGCGGGGCGGCGTAAGCCCCCCGGTTCTTGGGCGTAAGCTCTCTTTGGAAAAACCGGGGGGCTTACGCCGCCCCGCTCGGAAACCGCTCACTTTGTGCCGCGTGAGGGATCGTTACGAACTCGCGTCCGGCGAAGAGGCTCCGATTCTCGCCATTCGCACGGCGCTCGGGCTGAGGCTCGATCAAGCCATTCCTCCCGTCGTCGTACGGCTGGGAACGACGCGCGGGACGAACGCGCTCCTCACGCGACGCGGTGCGCGAACGGGCTTCGTCACGACGCAGGGCTTTCGCGATGTGTTGCTCATCGCGAACCAGGACCGGCCGAGATTGTTCGACCTCGCCATCCAAAAGCCCGAGCCGCTGTTTGCCGCTGTCGCCGAGATCGACGAGCGGCTCGATGCGACTGGCAACGTGTTGCACTCGCCCGACGAAGCCGCCGTGCGTGAACGGCTGCTCGAACTGAAGGCGACCGGGTGCGAATCGCTCGCGATCTGTCTCCTGCATGCGTTCGCAAACCCGATCCACGAACAAGTCATCGAACGAATCGCTCGTGAAATCGGCTTCACCGAAATCAGCACGTCGAGCCGTCTGTCACCGCTGATCAAGATCGTCTCACGCGGTGACACGACGGTGATGGACGCCTATGTCAACCCGATCCTGCGCGACTACGTCGGGAAGTTGCGAGCGTCGTTGGCGGGGCAGGGGCTGAGGGCTGAGGGGCAAGTGACGGAAGGTGTTCCGATTTGTCTCTCGCGTCGCGCAGCGACCGTGGTCCCCTCTCCCCCGCCTTGGGGGGAGAGGGCTAGGGTGAGGGGGCTGAGTGGCGAGGACGCCCTCCCACTTGAACCAGCCTCTTCCTCCAGCCCTCAACCCTCGACCATCCACCATCAACCTCCCCTCGAAAGCCCCCCTCACCCTAACCCTCTCCCCCCCAAAGCGGGGGGCGAGGGGACCGGAGAAACCAAGACCAAAGCCAAGACAGAAGAACCCCTCACCCTAACCCTCTCCCCGCAAAGCCGGGGCGAGGGGACCGGAGCAGACACCGCGTCCCGCGCTGCTGGCCCTCAACCTTCAACCCTCCACCCTCAACCGTCCCTCAAGCTGATGACCTCCGCCGGCGGTCTCGTCGATGCGGACCGATTCACCGGGAAAGACAGCGTGCTGTCGGGACCGGCGGGTGGCGTGATCGGGTTCTCACGCGTGGCTCAGCGTGCGGGGTTCGCGAAGTCGATCGGCTTCGACATGGGGGGGACGAGTACCGACGTGTCTCGGTTTGACGGGCGGTACGAGCGCGAGTTTGAAACGGTCAAAGCGGGCGTGCGCGTCGTCGCGCCGATGTTGGCGATCGAGACGGTCGCGGCGGGAGGCGGCAGCGTTTGCGGTTTCGATGGAGTGAAGCTCTTCGTCGGGCCGCAGAGCGCCGGGGCTGATCCCGGCCCCGCGTGCTATGGGCGAGGCGGCCCGCTGACGATCACTGACGTGAATTTGTTTCTCGGCAAGATCATTGCCGAGCGGTTCCCGTTCCCGTTGGATCGCGCGGCCGTCGAGATGCGGCTCGCTGAACTGTGCGAACAGGTCGCGAACTCGCCGCTGGGTCGAAGTTATTCACTCCACGAGTTGGCTCAGGGTTTCATCGACATCGCCAACACAACAATGGCCCGTGCGATCCGCAAAATTTCGGTCTCGAAAGGCTACGACCCGGCTGAGTACGCGCTGGTCACGTTCGGCGGCGCGGGTGCCCAACATGCGTGTGCCCTCGCCAAGTCGCTCGGCATCACGACGGTGCTGTCGCATCCGTATTCGGGAGTGCTGAGCGCCTACGGCATCGGTCTAGCCGACGTTCGCGAACTGCGCGAGCAGGGAGTCTTGAAGCCGTTGTCGCGCGAAGTCCTCACCGAATTGGGGCCGCACTTCGTCGAGCTGGCTGACTCCGCACGAGCTGGCGTGCTTACTGAAGGCATTCCCAACGACCGGATCGACGCACCGATTCGGTCTCTCGATCTGAGGTATCGCGGCATCGAAGCCTCACTCAACGTGACCGAACCGAGCGACGGCGACTACGCCCGCGCCTATGCCGAACGACATCAGCAGCTTTATGGCTACGTGCGGCCCGACCGTGCGATTGAAGTCGTCGCGGCGCGGGTGGAAGTGGTGGGGCATCGGCCCGATCCGGATGACGCGCCTCATGCAGACGCCGCCCCCAGTGACGCCGCCGTCTCTTCTCTTCCTCCCTCCCCTCGGCGGGGAGGGCCGGGGAGGGGAGCGGATTCACCAACGACGTTGAACATGGATGCCGCTCTCGACCAAGCCGCCCCCCGCCCTAACCCTCCCCGCCGAGGGGAGGGAACCAGCGGGGAGGGAGCAGAACCAAAGCCGCCTCACTCGTGGATCGAGACTTGGTTCGACGGACAGCCTCGCCGCACAGCCCTCTTCTTGCGCGACCAACTTCACCCCGGAGACACCTTTCCCGGCCCGGCCATCGTCTGCGAACCGACCTCGACCGTCGTGGTCGATCCCGGCTTCGATGCCTCCATTCGCGGACGGGGAGAGATCGTCATCGCGCGTCGCGCAGCCGCCGTGGTCCCCTCGCCCCCGCCTGTCTTCAGGGAAACGAACACAGCGGGGGAGAGGGCTAGGGTGAGGGGGCCGAGCGGTGGCAACGTTCTCCAACAGGAACAAGCCTCTTCTTCTGCCCCTCAACCCTCAACACTCGACAATCAACCTTCCCTCGAAAGCCCCCCTCACCCTAACCCTCTCCCCCCCAAGGCGGGGGGCGAGGGGACAAGAAGTGCAGCCTCATCACTCGCCACTCGCCACTCGTCACCCGCCACTCCTGCCGACCCCATTCGCATCGAAATCTTCAACCACCTGTTCGCCTCGATCGCCGAACAGATGGGGATCGCGCTCCAGCAGACGAGCCTCTCGACGAACGTGAAGGAGCGGCTCGACTTCTCGTGCGGCATCTTTTCGTCGCGCGGCGAGCTGGTCGTGAACGCACCACACATCCCCGTCCATCTCGGTGCGATGAGCGAGACCGTGCGGCGGATCATCGAAGACAACCCGGGCCTCCAGCCGGGCGATGTCTTCGTCACCAACGATCCGTATCGCGGCGGCTCGCACCTGCCCGATGTCACCGTCGTCACGCCCGTTCACGATGCGGCGACCGGCGAGCTGATGTTCTTCACCGCCAGCCGCGCCCATCACGCCGAGATCGGTGGCATCGTCCCCGGTTCAATGCCTCCGTTCTCGAAGACGCTGGCCGATGAAGGCGTGCTGATCCGCAACTTTCTGTTGGTCTCCGGTCCCCTCGCCCCCCGCCTTGGGGGGGAGAGGGCTAAGGTGAGGGGGGCGAGCGGTGATAACGCGTCCGTACTTCAAACCGCTTCGATTCCTACTCCCTCCCCTCGGCGGGGAGGGCCGGGGAGGGGGGGCGATTCACCAGCGACGTTGAACATGGATGCCGCTCTCGACCAAGCCGCCCCCCTCCCTAACCCTCCCCGCCAAGGGGAGGGAACAAAGCCAAGACAGGAAGAAGAAAACCTTCCTCAACCTCTTCCCCCCCAAACGAGTGGCGAGGGGACCAGAGAGGCCGAACTGCGGGTGTTGTTTCAATCGGGACCGCATCCGTCTCGCGCGGTCGAGGACAACCTTGCGGATGTGTCGGCTCAAGTGGCGGCCAATCACACGGGAGCGAATCAACTGCGGCAGTTGGTTGAGAAGCAAAGCTGGACCGTCGTCAAAGCGTACCTGGGACACATGCAAGCTTCGGCGGCGGCGAAGATGCGGCTGGCGCTGGCGGGGTTGAGTCGAGTGTCGAGTGACGAGTGTCGAGTGCCAACCGAATCCTCGCGTCGCGCAGCGACCGTGGTTCCCTCGCCCCCGTCTTCGGGGGAGAGGGCTAGGGTGAGGGGGCCGAGCGGTGATAACGCCCCACTTCTTCAAGCGACCTCTTCTCTTCCTCCCTCCCCTCGGCGGGGAGGGCCGGGGAGGGGGGACGATGAAGTGGCAACTTCCAACTTGGAAACCGTACACACCGCCGCCGCCCCCCTCCCTAACCCTCCCCGCCGAGGGGAGGGAACAGAACAAGAAAGCCCCCCTAACCCTAACCCTCTCCCCCCCAAAGCGGGGGGCGAGGGGACTGGAGACGCCTCTCTGACGAGAGTCTTTTCCCGCACCGATCATCTCGATGATGGTTCGCCGATTTGCGTGACGATCACGATCACATCTGACTCACAAACAGGCGGCCGCGCGACGGTGGACTTCACGGGGACCGGGCCGGTGCTGGCGACGAACCTCAACGCGAATCGGGCCATCGTCACGGCGGCGGTGCTGTATGTCTTTCGGTGTCTCATCCAGGACGACATTCCGCTCAACAGTGGCGTGTTGGAGCCGGTCACGATCGTGCTGCCCGAATGTCTGCTCAACCCTCCCGCGCACGATGACCCGGCGCAGTGCGCGGCGATGGTGGGAGGGAATGTCGAGACATCGCAGCGAGTCGTCGATGTGCTGCTCGGCGCATTGGGAGTGGCCGCTGCGAGTCAGGGGACGATGAACAACCTGACCTTCGGCGACGAAACGTTCGGCTACTACGAGACGATCTGCGGCGGCAGCGGAGCCACGCCCGACGCCGACGGAGCCGATGCCGTTCACACGCACATGACCAACACGCGGCTGACCGATCCCGAAGTGCTCGAACGCCGCTACCCCGTCCGCATCCACGAGTTCTCGATCCGTCGCGGTTCGGGCGGAGCAGGGGAGCATCGCGGCGGAGACGGCATCGTCCGCCAGATCGAGTTCCTGAAGCCACTCCGCGTCTCAATCCTCTCCGAACGACGTGGCCCTTTCGCCCCGTTCGGCCTCAACGGCGGCGAACCAGGCCAACTCGGCCGCAACACCCTGCAGCGGGCCGGCTCGACGGAGACCATCGACCTCGGCGGCAAAGTGTCGCTCGATGTCCAAGCGGGCGACATCCTCACCATTGAGACGCCGGGTGGAGGCGGATTCGGAGTCGTCGTTTAACCGCGTGGGCAACGCCCCGCGCGTCTGGCGACGTGGAGAGCGTTTTCGCCACTCAACGCGCGGGGCGTTGCCCACGCGGTTAAACGAATCTGCGGATACAGATCATTCCTCCAGCCCTGTTGGCCGGATGACGTTCTCCAATGATGCCGATATCATGCCGCCCCGCTCGCACCTCGTGAGCAAACAACTCTTCTCGAACAAAGGATCGTATTCGTGGCTGCTAATCGACGTGCGGATGTGGACAAGGCTTTGGCCGATGTGGATTTCTCGAAGAACACGTATCAGGTTGAGTTTGATACGACGAAAGGGAAGATTCTGCTCGACGTGTATCCCGATGTCGCGCCGGGGCACGCGAAGAATCTGATCGGGTTGACGAAGATCGGCTTCTATGACGGGATCATCTTTCACCGCGTGATCGCGAACTTCATGATTCAGGTCGGCTGTCCGCAGGGGACGGGAACCGGCGGGCCGGGATACACAATTCCGGCCGAATTCAACAAGACGCTGCACGACGCAGGCATTCTGTCGATGGCTCGCACCAGCGATCCGAACTCGGCCGGTTCGCAGTTCTTCATCTGCCTCAGCCGTGACGGAACCAAGTCGTTGGACAACCAATACACGGTCTTCGGCAAGACGGCCGACCAGTCGAGCCTCGACGTGGTGAAGGCGATCGGCGCGTCCGAAACCAACCACAGCGACCGCCCGCTGAAGGAAGTGAAGATCAACACGGCGCGGGTCATCGTGACCGCGAAGTGAGTTGGGTCGATGATGGAAACAGCCCCGAGACGGATCGTCGTCTCGGGCCGGTTCATTCGGGAGAGGTTTGATGTCGATCGCGATGCCTCCGCCGTTCACCCCCTCCGTGACACCCTCGCCGAGTTCGCCTTGGCCGCTTCACCGCTTCACGGTCGCCGAGTACCAACGGTTCGTTCAGATCGGTGCGTTTGGAGCAGACGATCCCATCGAACTCTTGGAGGGCTGGGTGGTCGAGAAGATGCCGAAGAACCCTCCGCATGATTCCACTGTTGATCGCTGCCAGTTGTTGTTGAACCGAATTCTTCCGGCGGGCTGGTACGCACGCGGACAGAATTCGCTGGTGACGCCCGACAGCGTGCCTGAGCCGGATGGTGCCGTCGTGCGAGGGACCACAAACGACTACGACGAACGCCATCCGACAGCAGCCGATACGGCATTAGTCGTGGAAGTGGCGGAGTCGTCCGTGTTGATCGACCGCGAAAAGGCGCGGCTCTACGCCCGAGCCGGTGTGGAGCAGTATTGGATCGTCAACCTGATCGACCGTCAGATCGAGGTCCATCGCCAGCCACTGTCTCAACCAGCACGTTACGCCCAGCGAACGGTCTTGAGTGAATCCGACGTTGCCGAATTCACTCTTTCGACCGGCGAGACCTTGCAGGTGCCCGTGTCATCGCTGCTCCCCAAGTCTGGTAGATGACTCGCCTTTCACCGAACCCTCTCGACTCGCACGTCGTCCCCATCACGGATCGCTCCGCCTTCGATCACCTTGGCCGTGATTCCACCGTGACCGCGCATCGCGTTGAAGCCGCCGGGGCCGAGATTGGCTTCCATGCGCGAACAAGGTTCGCACGGGCCGCTGAACTCCAGCAGAGCCTCGCCGACTCGGAACTGCTTTCCCTTCAGAGCCAGCAGGTTGATTCCCGACACGACGAGGTTGCGGCGCGTCAGTTCGGGAGGGACTTGGTCGCGGTGCAACATCCCGGCGACGGCGAGCAGGTGCTCGTGCTGGATCAGCGTCACTTGCCGCTTCGTTCCTGCACGGCCAGCCATTTTGTGGTCCCCCTCAAGACCACGATCAGCGACGAGGACCGCCTCATCGACGATGGCGATCTCCCCCAGTCGTGCCGACCGGAGGCCAATCCATTCGAGGCGGCCGACCTGCGGCAGGATGCCGAACAGGTTTTGCATCGTCTCCATTTGGTGTCTCCAGTTGGAGGAAGAGTGTGAACCACGAAACACCCAGCGCGGCTCTTGGGCGTCAGCCCTCTTGTTGTTTTCGGAGCGGGGTGGCGTCAGCCCAATGGCACTCACTTTGGAAAGTAGTAGGCACATTCCATGTGCCGTAACCGGCAAATTGCGGACGGCACATGGAATGTGCCTGCTACTTTGCGGGCAAAGTGAGTGCCATTGGGCGTCAGCCCCCGGTTCTTCGTTGACACGTGGGAAGAGCTGACACCCAAGAACCAGGGGGCTGACGCCACCCCGCTCCGAAATTCAGCGGAACGAGCTGACGCTCGAGAATCCCCACATCATCTCCAAACTCGCCGTCTAAAATCTGCGCGCTAGGCGAAGAAACAAAACGTGAGTAGTACGAAAGACACGAAACGGGAACAAGAATCAAGTCGGTGGAGACCGGATGACGCCGGGTGTCGGCTGGTCGCCTAAAGAATTGGAACGAACCACGGAAACCACGGAAGGAACAAGAAGATGGCGGACAAGAAGATTCAGAGAGGAAACATCTGGACCTCGCTTTCATCTTCTTGTCCACCATTTTCTGGTGGAGGTCTTCTGACGGCCGTTCGTGGCTGAAGTGGGCGAATGACAAGCTTCTCCGGCAGCGTGGATCACTGGGTGACAGTGCGGAAATCTGCGCGCCCGGCGAAGAATTTGGAACGCTGATCGACGCTGATCTTCGCTGATTTGAATGAGTGAAGATCAGCGAAGATCAGTGTTCCGACTTTCTGACACCTTTCTCTTTTCTATTTGGTTGCGGCTGAACGAAGTGAAGCCGCGCTGGGTTTTCCGTGGTGAACTGCCTTTCCCCCTTTCGTGCCTTTCGTGTGTTTCGTGGTTAGACTCCTCGTCCATTCAACGGCCAAGGGGGAGTGAACGCGATGTCGGACAGAGTGCGATTGGCGACGGGACTCGATGTGCGGCGGGCGTGTCGCAGCGGCGAGTGGACCGGGCCGACGGCGGGGCTGGCTCCGAACTATGCTCAAGCGAATCTCGTCGTGTTGCCGCGCGAGTGGGCGTTTGATTTTCTGCTGTTCTGCCAGCGAAACCCGCGCCCGTGTCCGCTCATTGCCGTGACGGAGGCCGGGAGTTGGCAGCCGTCATCCGTCGCGAGTGATGTCGATTTGCGGACCGACTTGCCGAAGTATCGCGTCTGGCGCGACGGGCAACTTGTCGATGAGCCGACCGACGTGAGCGGCCTTTGGCGCGAAGACTTCGTCAGCTTTCTGATCGGCTGCTCGTTCACGTTTGAGGCGGCGTTGCGGGAGGCAAAAGTCCCCGTGCGACACATCGAACTTGGTCGCAACGTGCCGATGTTCCGGACCAACATTGCGTGCGTGTCGGCCGGTCGGTTCTCGGGACCACTCGTCGTGTCGATGCGGCCGCTCGCGCCAGCCAACGCGATTCGCGCGGTCGAGATTTCTTCGCAGTTCACCGGATCGCATGGCTCACCGGTTCACATCGGCTTTCCCGAACAGATCGGCATCTCTGACATCAGTCGGCCGGACTACGGTGACTCGGTGCCGGTGGCTGACGGCGAGCTACCGGTCTTCTGGGCGTGTGGCGTCACACCTCAAGCCGCCTTGTTGGAGGCGAAGCCGCCGTTTGCAATCACACACTCGCCGGGCTGTATGTTCGTCACCGATCAGATCGCCTAGACAACCTGTTGAAAAACGTAGGGTAAGCGTCTCGCTTGCCCGTAAATGCAGTTAAAAAAGGGGCCAGCCGGAGCCTTACCCTACGTTTTCCAACAGGCTGCTAGTGCCCCGTCAGGTCTTAATTTGGGGGTAGCCGAACTCGTGAGAGTTCAGCATTTTCTGAAGTCTCACGACTTCAGCTACCCGCGTTTTTAGTCGTGACGACGCACTAGACTTCGACGAGTTCCGTTTCCGACTGCTGTTTGTCCATTTGGAGTTTCGCTCATGAATCGGTCTCTCGTGTTAGCAATGGCGTTCGGTGTGATGGGGAGTTTGACGTACTCATCGCAGCGGTTGGCTGCTGAGGAAGCGTTCACGCGGACGGAGGACGTGATTTACGGTCGCAAGTTTGGGACGGCGCTGACGCTCGACGTGTTTGCTCCGAAACAGAACGCGAACGGAGCGGCCATCGTTTGGTGCGTGAGTGGCGGTTGGTACTCGAATCACGACTCGGTCAATGCAGGCTCCGTCTCGGAGTACCTGCGTCGCGGCTACACCGTCTTCGCTGTGGTGCATGGCAGCCAGCCGAAGTTCACGATTCCCGAAGTGCTGGAGGACATGCACCGCGCGGTGCGATTCATTCGCAGCCGCGCCGAGCAGTACCAGATCGATCCCAACCGCATCGGCATCACGGGTGGCTCGGCGGGAGGTCACCTCTCACTGATGCAGGGGACCGCCGGAACGCTCGGAAAACCCGATGCCAAGGATCCGGTCGATCGTTTGTCGAGCCGCGTTCAAGCCGTCGCCTGTTTCTTTCCGCCGACCGATTTCCTGAACTACGGCAAGCCGGGCGAGAACGCCATCGGCCGAGGCGTTCTGAAAAACTACCGCGCCCCGTTCGACTTCCACGAGTTCGATAAGGCGACCAACGCCTTCGTCCCGATCACCGACGAGGAACGGATCCTCGCCCTCGGACGCAGCATCTCACCCGTGAACCACGTCTCGAACGACGACCCACCGACGCTCATCATCCATGGTGATGCCGACCTGCTCGTTCCGATCCAGCAGGCGGAAGTCATTATTGAGAAACTCCAAGCGGAAGGCGTTCTGACGGAACTCGTCGTCAAAAAGGGAGCCGCCCACGGCTGGCCCGAGATGGGAAAAGACGCCGCCACACTGGCCGACTGGTTCGACAAGCACCTCGCCAAGAAGTGATCTTTCGGCCTGCGATACCTCGCACGGTCGAATTGACGCAGCGTCGTTTAACCGCGTGGGCAACGCCCCGCGTGTCGAGCGATACCGAATCCTGTTGCGCCGCACGTCGCGCGGGGCGTTGCCCACGCGGTTAAACGAGTTAATTCTGGCCGTGCGGAGTCTTACTTCGTCCCCCAGACTTCAAACAGGCTGTGGCGGGCGTCGGTCCAGTGGCGAGGTGGGCCAAGCTCGGATCGTTCGGCTTGGCCGATTGCTCCCGCTTCCAAGCTGTTGGCGTTCGGTGACAGCAAGACCCACGAGGACGAGTACGTGAACAACTCCTCGTCCGACTTCGCGTCTGCGATGCTGATCGCCGTCCAGCCGAGTCGTTCGGCGTGACCCGCCAGCACGGGGCGGAGATTGAAGTAACGGTTCGAGACATGCGCCGCGACGATGCCATCCGAGGCGAGGTGTCTGCGATAGATGTCGAAGGCTTCGGCTGTCAGCAGGTGAATGGGGATCGCATCACTAGAGAAGGCATCGAGAACCAGTACGTCGTACTGCTGACCTTCGCGCCGTTCGAGTGCGAGCCGTGCGTCACCGGGGATGAGCCGGATTTCGGCGCGTGAGTCGCGCAGGTAGGTGAATGCGTGTTGGGCGAGGTCGCGCACCGCCGGATCGATCTCATAGAAGTCGTACACGTCGCCTTGGCGGCTATACGTGGCGAGCGTGCCGACTCCGAGTCCCACCAAGCCAATGCGTCGCGGGCGGTCGGCGTGATGTGTCGCGAGAGTCAATCCCACGCCGGACTTCAACCCGTAGTACGTTGTCGGCAGTCGAGCCAGTGTGGGGTCGAGCGGCTGTAATCCGTGTCTGGTTCCGCCGTGGCTGAGCGAGACATAGGACCGGCTCGGCGGATCAAGGTGCCGCTCGATCACACGCAGCACTCCGTAAAAATTGCGTGAGATCGACCGGACGTTGTTGAACGTCGAGACCACATCAATCAGCAGGCAAATGCTAAGCAAGCTGACCGCACTGGCGACGCCCACCCATGCCGCCACGTTTCTGATCCGGCTGCGACTGAGAAACAGATCCGCGCGCCACATCCACGGCATCAACAACGCGGCGACCAACAGTCCCAGATGATGTTCGACGAAGAGCGGCAGGAACGCGGGAGCCAGCACGGCCACGAAGAGGCCGCCTGCCGCTCCACCGGCAGACATCACCAAGTAGAACTCGGTCAACGCGCTGCTGCTCATGAGTTGGTCATGGGATCGTTCTCCCTGCTCGTCGTCTTTCTCTCTCCCCTCGGCGGGGAGGGAATTGGCTGGCTTCCGTCGCACCAATTCGCCGTGACAGACCATGCACAGGCTGAAGAACGTGCCCCAGTGAACGAAAAATTGCAGCGGCAACGAACCGTAGTGGCCTCGTCCAAGCTGCCGCGCGATGACGTTGGCGCTCACCAGCAAACCGACGACCGCCGCCGGTCCCCACACCCAGCGCGAGGCCCACGATTCGCGCGAGAAGCAGATGATGAACGAGACCAAATACAGAGTCAGCGGCACCACCCACAGAAACGGGACCGGGCTGATGTCGATCGACAGTTTGTTCGTGACGGACGAGAGCAGCACCGACGGGATCATCGCGAGGGCAAACCACAGCAGCCGCTCGTCCCACGTTGCGCGCGGCGCATCGCCCAACAGTGTCGAGACCGGCTCACTCGTGACGTGCGCAGCGGCTCCGCGAGAGACCGCGATCCCGCCGCACGCCACGCACAGCAGGCTGTAGCCGAGGAAGCCGCTCCACCACAGAGTCACCTGTTGAGGAGCCGCCAGCCAAACATCGACCACGAACGGGTAACTCACCAAGCCCAGCAACGATCCCAGATTTGACAGGGCATAGAGGCGGTACGGCGACTCACCGGGGAAGGCCCGTGCGAACCAGACTTGCAACAGCGGACCGGTCGCGCTGAGTAATAGGTACGGCAGCCCGACATGCCACGCGAGCAGTCCCAAGATCGCAATCGTCGGATCACCGTCACCCGTCGGCTTCCATGCGGCGGATGGCCAGATCGGTGCGAGCAACGCCACCGCAATCAATCCCGAATGGATCAGCCACTGACCGCGCAGACTGCCGCGTTGCACCAAGCCATGCGCATACAAGTAGCCAACGAACAACAGCGATTGGAAAAACAGCAGACACACCGTCCAGACGCCGGGGCTACCGCCAAACCACGGCAGGATCAGCTTGCTCATGAGTGGCTGAATCTGAAAGACCAGCCCCGCTCCCAAGAACACCGCCGCAGCAAACAGGCTTTGAGCAATACGAGGCGAAATCAAAGTCGGCATCGGCGGATCATTCCGTGCGAGTGAGGTGTTGAAGCGGGCCGCAGGAGTCTACTCAATGAGTGGAAACAAGTGGTCTCACATCTCCAATCGCGGCGAGTCCAACAAACAGGCGAGCGGGGCGGAGATTGTTGGCCCAACCTGTTGAATCGGCCGGAGGGGCGGCGTTTCACTTGGAGGGGAGATCGCGCAGTCGCCCAGACTCAGTAGCAGTTCACCGTACGACTCACGTTTTGTTTCTTTGCGTGCCGCGCAGATTTGTGGTGGCGATTTTGGGCGTCCGTACTTCCGAGGAATCTCTGAGCGGGGTGGCGTCAGCCCCCTGGCTCTTCGGGCGTCAGCCCTTCTTTGGTGGCAGGGAACTTCCAGAACCGGGGGGCTGACGCCACCCCGCTCAGAAACAGACAAGAGGGCTAACGCCCAAGAATCACACTTGG
>JAYSQC010000266.1:0-6253 GCA_043721755.1 Schlesneria sp. | reverse complement strand
GCATGGCGCTAGCCGCCGGTGTCGGCGAAAACGACCGGCGGCTAGCGCCATGCCGCTCACGGGACACCATTTTCAACAGGAATGGCGGAGAGCCTCTTTAACAAAGTGATGAGAAAGCGGGCAAGCGAGACGCTTACCCTACGTTGTTCAACCGGCTGTTAAGCCGCTTGCTTGACCCAAGACTTGGCTCGCACGGCAACGTTCTCGACCCGACGAGCCACCGCCGCACAGCACATGCAGTAGGCGACTCGCCCGAGCAGGAAGAGCAGTCCAAACCAAAGCACATCGCGCGTGAAACTGAGCAACAGACAATTGGCGGTCAGGACGACCAGTCCGAGCCAGACGTGAATCCGGGCGAGCGTACTCGTCCGTCCGACAGCTAGCAGACCCAAGGGATAGACGTTGATGATCTCGACGACGGCTCCGATCAGCAGCACGCAGAGCAACCGCGAATCGATCTCATATTGGACGTACCACTTCGTCACGAACCAGTTCGCCACGAGGCACGCCACCGGCAGACCGAGGCAGGCGGCTCCGGCCATTCGCAGACTCAGTCGGCTGGCATCCTGGAGGACTCGTCCCACATCGCCCGTGCTGCCGTAGAGGTGCAGAAAGCGAGGCAGCATGTACTGGCTCACGATCGAGACGACGTTGATTCCGGCAACGACGACGATGGCGTGAGCGGCATAGCCCGCGTAGTCGCTGGCCAACAAGACGAAGCCCAGCACGAGACGATCCGCGAGCAAGGCCCCGTTCGCCACGATCCCCAATCCTGCGACGCTCAGACCTTCACGGATGGCGATGCGGAACTCGGTCGATTGAAAACGGAGTGAAGGGCGTAGGGCGGGAACCCATCGGAACAGGGCGACGGCCGAGATCGCCGTCAGCACGCAGGTCTCGGAGATGAGGACTCCCGTCAATCCACCGAACCGAGCCACGGCCACGGTCAGCAGGACATCGCAGACTGCTTTCGTGGCGAGCAGCCCGGCATACGTCACCGTGTGCAGGTGGTTCCGGATATCGCGCACGACGAACGAGAACGCGAGATAGGCGAGGCCCTGCAATAGGGCGAGGCCCCCGATTTCGGAGTAGGTCGCTCCGACGAGGAGACCACTGGCGATCAGGAGCGCGGCGAGAATCGACAGCAGTCCCAGGCAGACTCCCCGCAGAGCGCGAACTTCAGCAGTGGCTCCTCGACCGAGCAACAACGGGACGCGCTGCGACATCCCTTCCAGCAACCCGAAGCTGGCGAGTGGCAACGCGAATTGAATGAGCGTCGTCACATAGGAGTAGATGCCGAAGTCGGGCTTGGACAGCAGTCGGCCCACCAACAGCACCTTCAGAAACGTCAGCCCGACGCTGAGAGCCATCAGCAGTCCGTACCCGACCAACTCGAATCGCCTCGTGGAGCGATTGATCGGCAGGCAGGCGGCGGGAGATGTCTCAGCACAAACTGGGGTCATGCCGTGTTTCGAGTGGGAGTGAAGTGAGTGTGTTGGTGAAGCGATGGCGGGCGATCAGCGCATCTGAACGATCGCCTCGCGTCGCCTCGACCCGAAGCCGAGGATCAGCCAGAACAAGAACGAGATCAGCAGCCACGCGCAGGTGAAGCTCAAGATCAAGGCGGCGATTTGGTACATCAGCGCCGCCCACAACAGCCGGCTCTCCGGGCCACCGCACAGGGCCGATTGGTGAGTCCGATTGACGTGATACAAGATCAGGAGGATCTGCAACGCGCCGATGATGAATCCGTGCGTCACGCAGTAATTGAGGTACGACAGGTGGACGAAGTGCCATTCGGTCGAAGCGATCTCCCAACCGTAGCCGTGCCCCGTCCACCAGTCCGACGGTGACTCCCAGATCAGGTCCATCGCCCCTTCGACCTCCACATCGCGACCGCTGGTCGCGGCGGAGACATCCGCTTCGTAGTCGAGAAACGTGTCCCACTTGGCGGCCACGCGGACGATGGCGGAATCCGGCGAGAAGGCATCGCTGCGAGCGACGTAGCGCACGACGTGCATCGACATCCAACCGACGGCCAGCAACGGCACAGCCGTCCACAGACTGGCGACCCACAGCCGTTTGTTCCGCTTGGCAACGAAGACCACGATGACGGCCAAGATCGCTGCCGCCAGCGGGCCGCGTCGCGATGACAGGAGGATCAGACCGAACGAAGCGAGCGATTGCAGCGGATGACCCAGACAAGCGAAGACCGCCATCGGCAGCAGGAGTTGGTCTCCCGCGTAGCCGTTGTAGACGCCCCCCTGTTGTGACGATCGGTAGGACTCCAGATTCATATATCCCAAGGCGGATCCGACCAGCACGAGCTGGGAAAGCCTGAGCAGCCACCATTCGAGGTTCTTCACATCCACGCGCACGGTTCGGCCCATGTGGAAGCCGAATGCCATGATGAGCCAGTAGTAGACGTGGCCCCAGAAGTGATAGTCAAAATCGTATTCATGCAGGATGGCACCGATGCACCCATGGGCCATCAACGCCACAAACACTGCGTAGGACACACTGTTGCGGAAGCCGTAGACGAGTCCCACGGCCGCGCTGACCGCGATGGCGATCCCGGTGAACAGTTTGGAAAGATGGCCGATCTCTTCAGTGCCCGAAATTCTCAGGAAGTGAATGAACATCGCCATCGCGTCGAAGGCCAAGAGCGCACTCAAGACGGCGTACATGGTCCACGCCGGTGCATTGGACGCTCCCCGAGTCCAAGCCGATTCGGTGGCGACCCGAGCGGCAGGCGCAGTACCACGCGCGCGAACGGGGGCGACGTTCGGGTGCGGGTAGCGAATGGGGAGTGTGTTGCTGATGGAATCCACCTCGATGCCTCGCCTCGCCAGTCCACTGTTGTGAAGGCGGAATCTCGACCGCAATCTGCGGGTCGTCAGGATGTAGGACGGGCACTCTTGCCCGTCGTCTGGCGTTCGGTGTCCAACGATTCGACCGGTAGGAGTGCCCGTACTCCGGCATTGTTGATTGGCAAATGGTCAGGCCGCCCGACGACTCACCATTTCTGTCAGTCCGAGTGCGCTGGCGTCCATGGAGCCGGGTCGAACGGGATGAGCGCCAGTGCCACATGTGCGGAAGTAGGCGTCGATGCTGGTGGCCAGCTTCTGGACTTCGGCCTTCCCTTGGACCGCCCGTTCGCCGGTGAAATCGACGGTGAAGACGTACCCCGGCAGCAACCCGCGCAACATTTCGCGGACCAGCGCCTCTGGCTTTCTGGCATTTCCGGCCTGTTGACATTTGATCGTTGCCCGCCGACAGACCTCGGGGAGCTTGTCCAAATCAGCGGGGTTATCGAGCGCCAAGAAGGAATCGTTGGTGTCGTAGTACGCTTTACCAAACGTCACCAACGGGAGTTCGCGGATCGCCGCTTCAAAACCAACCGATCCGGTCCACGTCAGCACCACATCGGCATGATCCAGCAGCGTGTTCGACGGAACATTCACCGGTGCAAGGATGACGTTCGGCAGGTGGACGATCTGGCGGTAGAAGTTGGGATGTCGCAGCGCCGTCATGGTCGGATGCTCCTTCATCAGGACGACGTGTTTCGGATCGGCGCCGGAGAGGACTCGCAACACGACTCGTTCAAACTGGGCGAAGTCGAGCGAAGTCCCCCAATAGTCGAGGCTGGCCTCGGGATAAAACTGCAACGGAAGGAAGACGATCTGGGCGTCGGCCGATCGGGCGGCATTCACTTTTTGCTGCCAGTCAGCGTCTTCAAACTTCGCATAGCGCAAGTGTTCGAGGCTACTGCATACGTTGCCGGTGGCGGCCGTGTTGTAATAGAAGTTGTCGGGATCGAAGAATCGCTTTGCCGAGAAGTACACCATCTTCACATGATCGCGGACGTACTTCGTGAGCAACGTCTTGAGCGGATGGACCGAACCGAGCGTCGCCATGCCGTCGGTCTGCATCTTCGGCACATACGTCTTCTGACGGAGCATGGCCAGGGCCGATGAGACCTCATCTTCGGAGGGCGTGCGGTGCGGACGCAACTCGCCTCGGTTCGTGAACCGGCAGTACCCGTTGATCATGTTTTCCAGCAGGCCGGAATACTCGTGGTTCCTCGTGCGCGCGACACGATCGGCAACATCGAGCACGTAAGAATCCATGACCGGCCCGAAGATCACGTCGGGTTGAACTCGCTCATAGATCCGTTCAAACGCCAGCCACATCGCGTTGATGTGCCGCACGGCACTGTTAAACGAGACCAGCCGCAGATAACGGCAACGCGTCGCGATCAGGTGATAATCAACGCTGTTCAGCGGGATGTTCGAGAAGCGAACCGTCTGCTCGCGCTGCGCCTGATAGAAGTAGCGCATGATGTCGATCGGTTCCAACCCCGTGTGATCGCTCATCGAGGTATAGCCGTCCGCGCCGAGCCATTCCGTGGCGAGGCGATGGTAGAACGAGTCGATGCGGGGTCGAGTGTAGAGCAACGCTTTCATTGTGAACGAATCCGATGGAGGCGGTGAGAATCGTCTGCCATGAACACAGACCGTCAGAATGCGGTCGATCCGTACCGCTCAGAGAAAAGTTCGACGACTCAGCCGAGACAAGTCCTCTGCGCGGGAACGGGTGGCCATTTTGCGGCGGAGGGGTATCCGAATCGGCAAAACGCTGCAAGACCGTTTTGGAGCCAGCCGTTACGCGCAAGGGATGTTGGAGTTCAGGATTTATCCTGTCTGGTTGTCTCTTCGGAACGCCCGTGCTCCAGACGACACAAGGCCGGTAAGACAGGATAAATCCTGAACTCCAACGGGCGGATTGCAGCTTGGACAAGAAGTTCGAGTGGACGAGAGCGCGTCGGCGCGATCAGCGTTTGTGTCTTCGCTGGGCGCGTTGTCGCAATGGGAGTGGCCTTGGGCGACGCGGACGTTTCGGGAACGTCGGTCATCGCAAACACAGGCTGAACGCTGGCTGTGGTGAGTGCCGCAGACGGCTCCGCTCCGACTGCTGCCGCTTCGCGTTCTTTCGCCAAGGCCCGCAGTTCTTCGTTGAAGATCTGAATCAGCGCGAACAGGCAGGGCGCGACGATCGGGCCGATGAAGATGCCCCACAACCCCAAGAACTGCAGTGCCCCGCTCACACTGATAAACGCCAGCAGAGGATGCAGGTCGGCGTGGCATTGAGGTACGTACTTCTTAACGCCGTTGTCGAGCATCCCGACGACGGCCACGCCCCAGATCACCCGCCCGACCGCTGCGGAGACTCGCAAACGGGAAGAACTCCGACAGCCAGCCTGGGGCGACATGCACACCACTCGCATCGCACACGAAGCGGTGAGGCTGCTTGGGAGATGTGGCCGATCCTTGTCGCAGTCTTGACCGATCCGGATGAGTCAGGACTCGTGAACGGTGACGCGCTTCGACTGGCGTTCGCTCAAGTGCGGTTCCAGTTTCGCGAACACTGAAGCGGCAATCTTGAGCGTTTCAGCGCCCTTGAGTTGAACGTTGTTGAGGACTGCATAGATGAAGTCGATTTCCGCGTCCGTCAGTTCGATATGGATCATTTTCTCGCTCCGCATTACGGGTCTATCAATTCAACGCTTGTTTCAATCGGGCCGCAGTCAACGGTCGCGTTCGGTGCAGTGACCGTTGCGAGATGTTAGCAGTCATTTCTCTTAGAATGAGAAGTCGAGACAACCGGCCTGTCCGCCGCGAATCTGCGGCGAGTCCACTCTGTCCGGCGCTACCAGCACGGGAGGTATCTGACTGTGCCCCCGATGTCGATTGGCATCCAAAACCGGGGATCACCAGGGAGGGGGGCATTCTTAAGCGTGGCCCGGCCCGAGCCAGCACCGCTGACTTGGTTGTCGATTCTCAAACCCTTGTTCGTCGGGCTGAGTCGCACGGGCTGTTTGTCGTTGCCAATCCTGATTGAGTCTGTCTGGTCCAGCACGATCAGCGGCGCGGAGAGACCACCAACCGTCTTGGACATAATGGCCGCGTTGTTCTCCAGTCCGATGGCACCGATCGTGGACGCGTTCGGACCGATTTGCAACCTGGAAGTTGCCAGCGGAAGCCTGATTGCCCCGCGATCATCCAAGACAAACGCTGGTCGGTCGGCGGATGTTCCTCGTTCTGTGAGGCGGAGGACAAAGTACGTTCCGTGTTTGTTTGGTGCCCAGTTCTCAGCCGCCAGAAAGTCCATCGTGCCACTCGCCCCGAAGGCGGCACCATCCCACGCGACGCAGGCATAGCGCATCAACCGGTCGCCGTTCATCACGGCCTGC
>JAYSQC010000265.1:0-1450 GCA_043721755.1 Schlesneria sp. | reverse complement strand
GACAACAGCGCGAGGCCCATGTCGAGGATCTTGATCTGCCCCGTCTGCTTCGTGACGAACAGGTTCGACGGCTTGATGTCGCGATGGACGAGGCCCAGTTTGTGAGCCGCTGCCAGCCCCAGCGCGGCCTGCCGGATCGCCTTGCACGCATTGACGACCGACATCGGCCCCTTGGACTTGATCAACTCCTGCAAGTCCTGACCTTCGACGTACTCCATCGACAGGTAATGCACTCCGCCGATCTCGCCCGCGTCATGGGCTTGGACCACATTCGGATGTTGCAGCGAACCGACCGCCATCATCTCGCGTTCAAACCGCGCCAGAGCATCGGGTCGCGAGAGCACATGCTGCGGCAACACCTTCAACGCCACCAACCGGCCAAGTTTGACATGCCGCGCCTTGTAGACAGCTCCCATCCCGCCCTCGCCCAGTTTGTCGAGCAACTGATACGGCCCCAACTGACTGCCGATCCCCACGACCGTACTGAGCGGCTCGGGTGGCTTGGTCTCACCGGCAGACGTGTTCTCTTTCGGACTGAGCGAGGTCTGCGTATTCAACGTAGGCTCAGGCAAGAACTCGGGACGCGGAGCAGCCGTCTCCTCGTCCACCATGTTCGGTCGTGGGTCTGTCATCAAACCTCTCCACAGCACCAATCGGAACAGACAGTTCATACGGCAAGGCGGCAGCTTATCCGATCTCGAATGCAAAACCACCTTCAAAACAAGTGAGTTGATGCAACAGGGACAATCACTCACTGGCTGAGTGGCACGCTCTGAGGCTTTGCGAAGGGTGTGGTCTCTGGACGCATCGGGCTTATACCTCGCTCGGCCCAAAGTGAGGCATTTCCCAGATGCGGGTCTTGGTGAGCGGGGCGGCGTCAGCCCAATGGCACTCAGCCAACAGCTACGCCAACCGCGTCGCTCATCTGAGTGGAACGCTGTCGGGTGGCTTGAACGGCTCGACACTCCGGACTTCAACAACGGTCAAAGAGGATGCGTCCGTGGACACCCTCACGGGCGGCACCGGCAAGGACTGGTATCTGCGGAACAGCCTGGGAGCGACCGTGATCAACTGGGATACGACCACCAACACCGATCTCGATAGCGTCTTCACGGAGATCAGCACTTGGTTGTGATGCAGCTCATCCCCTGTAAGACGTTTCCAACAGAACTCGGCATTGAGCGAACAGAGGCTGTAGTCCGGACCCCTTGGTCCGGACGAGGCCCTACGCTCCCGCAGTCATCCGAATGGGGCGAACGAAGGTGTCGCCCCTTCGGGGCTGGGCGGTGCGTGGGTTCCGTTCCCCACGGCTCACGCCGTGGGCTACGACCTGCCGCCCTCCGGGCTATATCGCAGACGGTTGAGGATGGCACATTTCACACTAACCCGAAGCGTAAGCGAGGACTGGTGTTGCCTCCTCGCTTACGCTTCGGGTTAGTGTCAGCTTCAA
>JAYSQC010000264.1:0-5344 GCA_043721755.1 Schlesneria sp. | reverse complement strand
GCGTGGACAACGCCCCGCGCGTCGTGCGGCAAAACTACTTTTCACGTCGCTGGACGCGCGGGGCGTTGCCCACGCGGTGAAACGACGCGACCTTTGGTCGCAACAAAGTAGCCTTCATCGCTCCGCGTGAAGGTAGCCGAGCGCGAGTCCAACTTGGATTGGCATCATCGTCGATCCACTCCCCATCGGCTTCCTTCACGCGGAGCGATGAAGGCTACTTTCAGGCAATCCAAATGCGCGCGTCCCGACAACATTTCTGGATCTCGTAGTACGAGGTGGATCGAGCCTCGTTCACTTCCATGCCAGTTGCAAGCACGGGCAAGCGAGACGCTTACCCTACGTTTCCAACCGGTGGCTGACGTTCGGGGTGGAGGTAGATGAAGCTCTTGCCGAGGCGGCCGTTGTAGTTGCCGGCCGAAATGCGGAGCAGGCCGGGGGTGTTGATCGTGGCTTGAATGACCGCCTGAGTCGCGGCGCACACGGTCGGCAAGTCGCGGCCGTTGATGATGATCTCCATGATCGAGTTCACACCGGCGGGGACTTCGGACTTGTCACCCAGCTTGTCTCGTAATGTCGGACAGAACGGGTGATTCGTACTCGCGAACAGGAACGAGTAAGCACTCCCTGCCTTCGAGCCGCTCGCCGCGACGCCCCCCGGAAACGGAGCGATCACGCCTGAGACCTGCTCCAACGCCGCGACCCCTCGCTCGGCCGCGAGCAGCGACGCATCGACCGATTCGGCAAAGAACCACAGGTTGCCGCCCATGATGCCGTCTCGATAACCGAAGCGTCGGTCGATGACGAACTCGCCCCCCATGATCGGCAAGACCCAGACTTTGCGACCGTAGCGCACGTCGCGGAACTGATGTCCGTCACCGAAGAAGGACAACTTGCGTCCGAGCTTGAAGTACGTCTCCGTGTCCAACAAGTTGAAGCAGGCGGCGGTGGGCGAGGTCAGCACGTTCTGGCTGATGCGATGCAAGAGGACTCGTTCGAGCAGCTTCTCGCGGTCCTTCTTGAAACGTGGAACATGGAACTGCACGACGGCACCCGGCCGACCGTCGGGCGTGGCGAAGGACTCATCGCCACCCGGCCCGACGTAGCGATCAATGGCCGCTTCGCACTCGCACAAGATGCTGCTTGAGGCGTGCCCCGTGGCGGCTTGGCAGGCGTGATCGAGCCACTTCCGATCGCGCGCCGTGATGAGCACCTCGGCGTAGATGCTGCGAAACGCTTCCGCGTAGGTGTCGTCAATGGTGGCTCGGTGTGCGGTCATCTGTCGCGCGTCTCCTTCAGAAATGATCTACCAATCGAAGCCTGACGCGCAAGCAAAGGATACCGACCACCGATCCTTCGCTTGCGCGTTTTGAAGTTGCGATCTTTGCGTTTTCAGCCCCAAAGGGGCGATGTTATGCCATCCCAGGGCAACGCCCTGGGTTGGCGGTTTCTGCGAATCTCAAGCCCTGAAAGGGCGGCACTACTCTTGCCAATAAATTAGGGCCGCCCCTTCGGGACTTCAAATTCCGTGTCGTTTGGAACCCAGGGCGGCGCTCCCGCTGGTCGCTTGCCCTGGGCTGACTTACGGCTGCCCCGTTGGGGCGGTAAGCCAAAACAGCGCAACTTCAAAACTTGCGTGTCAGGCTTCGATATGACCAGCGGTCGGGAATTGAAGAAGCCCGGCATCTGTAAGATTCCGGGCTTCGGGATGCGGTTGGCGTCGGAGTCAGTTCGCCGCGCGGCCGCGACCGTCGTATGCGGCCTTCTCGGTGATGACCTTGTCCATGAAGACATCGTGGTCCTGCATCGGGATCTCGTCGAACAACTGGCACTCGAACGCCAGCGCAACAAGCGGTGTGTCGGGCCGAGCGTGTTCGAGCATTTTGTCGTAGTAGCCCTTGCCGTGACCGGTTCGTCCGCCGCGCCGATCAAAGGCCACACCGGGGACGATGATCATGTCGATCTCGGAGACATCGACCTTCTTGGCCGCGACCGTGCGCAGCTCGGGCTTCGGTTCGAGGATGCGGTACATCCCGACCGACAATTCGTCCGACTGTTCGAGGTGGAACAGTTCCAACTCTCCGTCCACACAATACGGCACGACGATCTTCTTGCCGCTGGCGAGTGCCTTGTCGAGATCGTTCCGAGTCCGGACTTCACTGCGAACATCGAGATAGAACAGGACCGTTTGAGCACGCTGATACTCGGGCAACGCCATGCAGCGGGCGACGATCTCACGGCTCAGTTCGTCCTTGTTTTCCTGTGCGTTGCGATTGGTATGAGCCTGATCGCGAATCTGTTGCTTGGGGCTGAGTGGGGCAAGAGCTTCTGTCGTCATCGATTCCGTTCCTGTTAGGCCGATCGTTCCGTCGGAGTCAAATACATTGAGGGCATTCGAGGGCTGAATGCCATTCGGTTCATCGCACTGAGGCTAACGGCCTGTTGAAAAACGTAGGATGGACGCCCTCGTCCGTCCGTTTTCAACTCGAAATCACTCGGACGAGGGCGTCCAAGTTACGTTTTTCAACAGGCTGCTAACAGCCTGTTGAAAAACGTAGGGTAAGCCTCTGGCTTGCCACTTCTCCAACTGCATTCACGGGCAAGCGAGACGCTTACCCTACGTTTTCAACAGGCTGCAAACCTCATATTGACGTTTCCGACAAAAGTAGCAGGCACACTCCGTGTGCCGTCCGCGATAGCGAAATTTGTAGGGAAATTCGGCCAACGGCACATGGAATGTGCCTACTACTTTGACTTCTGTCGGAAACGTCCATATTGGGTCGCGGGGTCGCGGGCGGGATCGTAACAAGGACCAAAGGTGCCACCAATTGACGGAGACTGATTTTTGAGAGAGGACGCGGCGAACGCATTTCAAACCGGGATCAAGCACTCCAAACTTCAAACGACGGCGGAATGATGCTGACTTTGTGAATCAGACTCACGGCCGCCATCGTTTGAAGCGTGCAGTCGTTCAATGGTGGTCACACACTTGAGGCCACGGACGAAAGAGGGATTGGAGTCGCTCGTTCCTGTTCCCTCCCCTCGGCGGGGAGGGTTAGGGAGGGGGGCGAGAGTGGCAAGTCAACTCGACGATCCTCCCCCTCCCCGGCCCTCCCCGCCGAGGGGAGGGAGTCAGAAGGCCACGCGATCAGGCTCCTAATGACCACCAATGAACGACTGCACCCTCGTTGGAAGTTTGGAGTGCCTGACCCCTGACGTTGATTCGACGACCGCCTAGAATCCCTCGCTCAGGACGATCCCCTTTGACATGGAGTGGCCGCAGTGATGAAGATTCTCTTGGCGAACCCGCGTGGTTTTTGTGCCGGCGTCAACATGGCCATCGAGTGCCTCGACGAGACCATTCGGATGTTTGGCCCAAAGGTCTTCGTCTATCACGAGATCGTCCACAACAAGTACGTCGTCGAACGTTTCACGCAGCAGGGCGTGACGTTCGTCAACACGATCGCCGAAGTACCCGAAGGTTCGATTCTGCTCTTCTCGGCACATGGCGTCTCGCCCGAGGTTCGGAGCCAATCGAAAGCCCGCCGGTTGCAGACGATTGATGCCACCTGCCCGCTGGTGACGAAGGTCCATCTCGAAGCGATCAAGTACGCGCGCGACGGCTACCACATCATTTTGATTGGCCACGAGGACCACGATGAAGTGATCGGCACAATGGGTGAAGCCCCGGCTAGTATCACACTGGTGGAGACTCCCGAAGAAGTCGCCAACCTCACCCTGCCAGACGATGCAAAGATCGCGTACCTGACGCAGACCACGCTCAGCGTGGACGAGGCGGGGCGCGTCATCATGGCTCTCAAACAGAAGTACCCGCGCATCGAAAGCCCGCCCAAGGAAGACATCTGCTACGCGACAACCAACCGCCAAGACGCCGTGAAGCAACTGGCCGAGCAGGCCGATGTGGTGATCGTGCTCGGTAGCCAGAACAGTTCCAACAGCCGCCGCCTGCGCGAAATTGGTGAGTCGCTTGAGAAGCCCGCCTTCTTGATCGACGGTGCGAATGAACTGCAACCGGAGTGGTTCGAGTCCGCCGAAACGGTCCTCATCACGGCCGGAGCCAGCGCGCCCGAGCAAGTCGTGCAAGACTGCATCGAGTGGTTGAAGAGCCGGTACGGAGCGACGCTCGACGAAATCACGACGCGCGAAGAACACGTCTCGTTTCCGCTCCCCAAGGAGTTGCGCGTCCTGCAATCGGCGCGTGCTTGAGGTCGGGTGTGGCGGAAGTCCGGCTTGTACCTTGCGCGGTCCTTGATGAGACCTCTGAGCGGGGCGGCTAGCGCCCAATGGCACTTACTTTACTAACCCGCAGCGTAAGCGAGGGCGATGACAAGAGGCGTTTCCCGTTGTTTCCCTCGCTTACGCTGCGGGTTACTGGGGTAAAGTAAGTGCCATTGGGCGCTAGCCGCCGGTTTCTTAGTTGGAAAAGAACCGGCGGCTAGCGCCGTGCCGCTCACAGAATCACAAAGTGAGTGCCATTGGGCGTAAGCCCCCGGACTCTTTCATTCAACGCGAAGAGTCCGGGAGCTTACGCCGCCCGGCTCACTTTTTCCGGCACATCAAGAGTGCCCATCCTCCAAAATCCCCATTCGTGGAGACCTCCATGCCGCTCTTCCTCCAACGCCGCCGTTTCGTCACCGCACTGCTCACCCTCGCCATCATGGCCGGCGTCAGCGGCCTCGCCCTCGGCCTGTTCAAGCCAGACGAGACCGTCATCACCGAGATCGCTCCCGGCGTCTTCTTCCGCAAGGTGGAGACCCAACCGAAATTTATCGGCTGCAATCAGGGCTGGATCGTGTTCGAGGACTTTGTACTCGTCATTGAGGCCAGCTTTCCGAATCAGGCCGAGACACTGATCAAAGAAATCCGCAAGACGACCGATAAGCCGATCAAGTACGTGTTCGACACGCACTGGCACGGCGATCACGCCGACGGCAATCCGGTCCTCATCGCCGAAGGGGCGAACGCGATCGCGTCGGAGCAAAGCCGCGACCAGTTCGTCAACAAGGGGATCGCGTCGTTCGGCAAGCAGAAGCAGGAGAAGCCCGCCGAGTACGGCAAGCTCAAGTACGGCATCCCGTCGCTCTACTTCCCCAAGAAGATGGTGATCGAGGACTCGACTCAGCGGGTCGAACTGATTCACATCGGCCACGGCCACACACCGGGCGACGCGGTTGCGTGGCTCCCCAAACACGGCATCCTGTTCACGGGAGACAGTTGCGTGAACGGGGCGTTCAACTACACGGGCGAAAGCAGCACCAGCAGTTGGATCGCCGTGCTGACCGAGATGGCCAAGTTCCCGATCAAACGGATCTGCCCCGGCCACGGC
>JAYSQC010000263.1:0-10108 GCA_043721755.1 Schlesneria sp. | reverse complement strand
CGTTCGTCGTCATCGCCGCCGGTCTCGTCGGGCGTGAGCGTCGCCTGTTCGGGGAGTTCGCGAGGCACCTCGAACTGCAGATGCCGCCGCCACTTCGCGTCCCGGGGAGAGCCGACCGCCGCCACGATCTGCGGCAACGCCCGCAACGCCGAACCATCGACGGCCGTCAACCGTCGAGCCAGCTCCAAGGGGATGTTCCCCGCGTGCGAATTCCCGCCACCGGTCCGGCCACTCCCGGACCCGCGCGCCGTCTGCCGGGAACGCGGCGTCTGGGGTAGCTGGGCGAACAACTCCGCAAAGATCGGTTCGAGCAACTGCGGATCGAACACCCGCACCGACTCGGACAACGACCCTAGCGAGGCCCGCGGTCCCCCAGCGCCTGCGGCACCTTGCGCAGCCGCGACGCCTCGGACAATCCCCGCCACGATGGCAGCGTGGGATTGAACAACCCCCACAAGACCAACCCCGCAGACGGACTGAACAGCCGCCGCCGATTGCCCGCCGCATCCCGCTCACGGCCCGCCGGAGCCAACCGCTTCATCAACGAATACAGCCGCGCGAGAGATTTCATCCCCGTGACCAGGCTCGGGGCCACCACCCTCTGGCCAATGTTCAACGGCCCCTCGACCGCTTCCTCCCGCGAGGAATCGATCGCGCCCGCGTCCTGCTCGGTCATGTCTGCCAACCTCCGTAGGAAGACAGTCTCGCAGATCAAGCCCCCTGCGCAAAAAGCGTGCCGAACGAGATTGGGCTGACGCCACCCCGCTCAGAAACCTCTCACTTTGGGCCGCGTGAAGTATAGGTTTCGCGACAGTGGCTTCACGGGAGAGGAAATTCATCAGTTCAAAGCCCATTGGGAAAGACGTGTTCACAGTTGCCCGCTGAAGGCACGGTGCGACAGCGACTTTTCTGACTCAGGAACGAGGACCGGACTTCCGCGCAAACCTGCCGCCTGCTCCGTCGTCGCGGAAAGACAAAACACGACTGTTACGCCGGTTCCGGCGGCGGAGCGACGGGACTACGGTACTCCCGATCACCTCACCGCTGTAGTGCCAGTGCGGCAAGTGCGATGGCTGCGGTCTCGATGCGCAGCACGAGCGATCCCAAGCGAAGGGCCTTCGCGCCGCAGCTCATAGCCATCGCAACTTCCTCATCCGTGAACCCCCCTTCGGGGCCGATCGCGAAGAGGAGTGAAGGCGGCTGGCTGAAGTCGATGAACTCTGGCGCGAGGCCCACTGGGTCGGAAAGCGGATGTGCAATGAAGGTCGCTCGGTTCGGGAACTCGTGCTTCACGAAGTCCGCCCACGCGGTGACGGCACTCAATTTGAGCAGATGATTGCGACCACATTGTTTGCAGGCGGCAATGATGGTCTGCCGCAACTTGTCGAGCTTTCCTTCGCGCGGATCGACGCTACTCCGCGCCGTGACCAGTGGAACGATCCGCGTCACACCCAACTCCGTCGCCTTCTCGACCAGCCAATCGAAGCGGTCTCCCTTCGGAACAGCCGTCGCCAAGATCACCTCCCGCGCTGGAACCGCTTCGCGCCGCGCGGCCACGGCGTGTAACTCGACATCTCGTTTGCGAACGGCCACGACTTTCGCAGTGACGACCGCCCCCTGACCGTCAAACAGTTCAACGACTTCTCCCACAGCGATCCGAAGAACGTGCATGAGATGATGTGCCTCGATGCCTTCGAGCAGGCAGGGACCAGACTCAGGAAGTGGCGACAGATGGAAGCGATCGGACACGGCAAAGCTCCTATGAGTTATGGCTGAAGGTTCGGCAACACCGCGAGTCGGTTCTGGGAGTCATTCCAAGAATCCCTCACACCACAGTCAAACATACAGAGGAATCGGAGAATGACCACCGACGTTGCGTCAGGGCCATCACCTTGTTGGGTCTGTGAAAGCTGTAGGGTGGGACCAGCGGCGCTTCGCCGCGCCGGCCCACCCTGATTTCTCAACGATTTCCGATGGTGGGCCGGCGCTCGAACTGAGCTGGTCCCACCCTACGTTGTAGAAAGCTCAATCGGACTTGGCCGGGGTGTCGATGATGAGTTAGGATCGCGCCGCCAAACCTGCACTGTGCTGACCTGCCACGAGGGTCGTAAGACCTCCCGCCTGAAGATCTTGCCTGTCCGATTGAACTCACCCCAGAGAAAGACGGGCAAGCGAGACGCTTACCCTACGAAAGACTCACACCATGCTGACTGTTCCCGGTGCTGCTCATCGTTTGTGTGATGGAGTGACTCGGCGCGATGCCTTGCGGATTGGGGCACTTGGTTTGGGAGGGCTGTCGCTGCCGGGGCTGTTGAGGGCCGAGCAGCTTGCCGGGATCAACCAGTCGCACAAGGCGGTCATCATGATCTACATGGTCGGTGCGCCGCCGCACCAGGACATGTACGACCTCAAGATGGATGCCCCGTCCGAGATCAGGGGCGAGTTCCGGCCGATCGACACCGCCGTGCCGGGCATTCAAATTTGCGAGCATCTGCCGAAGCTGGCGTCGATCATGGACAAGCTGATTCCGCTGCGGTCGGTCTATGGTTCACCGAGTGGCGATCATGACTCGTTCATTTGTTACACGGGCCGCAAGGCGACGAATCAACCTCCCGGCGGCTGGCCTTCCCTCGGCTCGACGATCTCGAAAGTGATGGGGTCAGTGAACAAGTCGGTGCCGCCGTTTTTGGGGCTGGCTCCCAACACGGGGCATCCGCCGTATGGTTCGCCCGGTCATCCGGGGTATCTCGGCGTGACGCACTCGGCGTTTCGTCCGTCCGGTCCCGCGAAGGCGGATATGACGTTGAACGGCATCGACTCGGATCGCCTCTCGCACCGCAAGCAGCTTCTCGCCAGCTTCGATCATTTCCGGCGTGACGCCGATGCGAGCCGCATGATGGAGGGCCTCGATTCGCTGAACGCGCAGGCGATGGACATCCTCACGTCGAGTCGGCTGGTTGAAGCGCTCGACATCTCGAAAGAGGACGAGTCCGTTCGCGCGAAGTACGGCAAGGGCGACCCGAACAACTACGGCGACGGGGCACCTCGCAACCTCGAGCAGTTCCTGATGGCGCGCCGCTTGGTCGAGGCGGGTGCGCGCGTGGTGACGCTGAACTTTGGGAGATGGGACTTCCACAGCAGCAACTTCAGCGAGTGCAAGAACACGCACTTCCCCATGTTCGATCAGGGGATGCACGCCCTCATTAGTGACCTGCACGAACGGGGCATGGACCAGGACGTGGCGGTCGTCGCGTGGGGCGAGTTCGGTCGCACACCGCGCATCAATCCGGAAGCGGGTCGCGATCACTGGCCCGAGGTCGGCAACGGCCTCATCGCGGGCGGCGGCTTTCGCACCGGCCAAGTCATCGGCTCGACGGATCGCCTCGGTGCGAAGATCATCGACCGCCCGATCCACTTCGGCGAAGTCCACGCCACGCTCTACAAGCACTTCGGCATCGACCCGCACGCCATCACGCTGAATGACTTCGCCGGAAGGCCGCATCCGCTGGTTGATGCGTGGCAACCCATGCGTGAATTGGTGTGACATGACTAACGCCCCGTTGAACGTCGTAGGATGGACGCCCTCGTCCGTCCTCTTCGATTTGCAATCCGCTCGGACGAGGGCGTCCAAGCTACGATTTTCAACGCTCTGCCAATCCAGTGGCATGTATTCCGGAAACGAACCATGAACGCCGTCATCGCCGATCCTGATCTTGAACGCAGCCTCATCCGTCGCCGCCGACTTCGCGAAGAAGACCACCACGACGAAGTTTGGGAGGGAGTCTACGTTATGAACGCGCAGCCCAACGACGAACACCAGTTGATCGTGTCACGTCTGACATTCATCTTCGAGAACGTGATCGGAGAGCAGAAGCTCGGCTACATCCGGCCCGGCACCAACATCTCAGATCGGCATCAGGGCTGGAAAGAGAACTACCGTTGCCCCGATGTAGCGGTGTTCCTCAATGACTCAACGGCCATCAACCGGCGAACTCATTGGCAGGGCGGCCCCGACTTGGCGGTCGAGATCGCCAGCCCGCGCGACCGGACGTGGGAGAAGATCGAGTTCTACGCGAGCGTCGGCACGCGAGAACTGCTCATCATCGATCGCGATCCGTGGACGTTGGAACTCTACCGGTTGACCGACTCGCAACTGACGCTCGTCGAGAAGCTGACTGTCGATTCACCCGACTCCTTCCAAACCGAATCGGTTCCGCTCCGCTGGCGTCTCATCTCCGGCCCGCATCGCCCGCTGTTGGAAACGACCCTGCTGGATGGCGCGCAGCACTGGCTGGCGTGATCGCGCTGGTTTCCACTTCAGGCTCATCTTCCACAGCGTTCCAGCGTTCTGTGAGCCGTTGATAGCCTTGCGAAACACCCTCTGAAAGCCTACGGTTCGGCCCTCATTTCCGGCTCGAAACTCGCAGCCTTTCGCTCACTGCATTTCATGAAGGATCACGTTATGGCCAAGTCGAAATCGGCCCGGGCAGAGGCTGCCAGTGGCAATGACAAAGAGATGCTTGAGAACGCGCTCGGGCAGATCGAGAAGTCGTTCGGCAAAGGCTCGATCATGAAGTTGTCCGAGGCTTCGACGATGACCGTGTCGGGGATTCCGACGGCGTGCTTGTCGCTCGACTTGGCTCTGGGCGGGATGGGTCTGCCGCGCGGACGGATCATCGAACTGTTCGGACCGGAATCGAGCGGCAAGACGACGCTGGCATTGCACTCGGTTGCGTCGGCACAGCGTTTGGGAGGCATCGCCGCCTTCATCGACGCCGAACATGCTCTCGACCCGCTGTGGGCGAAGAAGTTGGGCGTGAATCTCGAAGAGTTGCTCGTCAGCCAGCCCTCGACGGGCGAAGAAGCGTTGGCGATCGCGGAGATGCTCATCAAGTCGAACGCGGTGGACATCATCGTCATCGACTCGGTCGCAGCCCTCGTTCCGAAGGCGGAACTCGACGGTGAGATGGGCCAATCGCACGTCGGTCTGCAAGCGCGCATGATGAGTCAGGCGATGCGCAAGCTGACGGGTGTCATCGCCAAGTCGAAGACGATCGTGATCTTCATCAATCAGATTCGCGAAAAGATCGGCGTGATGTTCGGCAGCCCCGAGACGACGCCCGGCGGCCGGGCACTCAAGTTCTACAGTTCGTGCCGCATCGACGTGCGCCGCATCACGCAAATCAAAGATGGAGACAACGTGATCGGCATTCGGATGCGGGCCAAGATCGTGAAGAACAAGGTCGCTCCGCCCTTCCGTCAGGCCGAGTTCGACATGCTGGGCGAATGCGGCATCAGCTACGAGGCCGATATGGTCGATCTGGCGGCGTTGTTCAAAGTCGTCACCCGCAGCGGCTCGTGGTACGTCTACGGCGACATCAAACTCGGGCAAGGTCGCGACAAGGCTCGCAACTATTTGCGAGAGAACCCGCAGGTCGTGGCCGAACTCAAAGAAAAGGTGATGCAGGCGTACTTGGACGGCGGACAGGTTATGCCGGGCGGCGGCGGGGACTGACTTCGTTCAACGCGACGGAGTTGGCGTCGATTTGTAGGACGGGCACTCTTGACGCGCCCGCCAAAAGTAGCCTTCATCGCTCCGCGTGAAGTTAGCCAAATGACGAACGACGTATTTCCCCGGTGATTGAGGTCGCTGGCGACTCGGCTTTCTTCACGCGGAGCGATGAAGGCTACTTTTGGCGGGCACATTACTCTTGCCCGTCCTGCACTCTGCGAGGCACACGCTGACACTAACAGGCTGTTGAAAAATCGTAGGGCAAGCCTCCGGCTTGCCCTTTTTCCAATTGCAATCACGGGCAAGCGAGACGCTTACCCTACGGTTTTTCAACACGCCGCTAGCCCAAAGCGTAAACGAGAAACGGACTCGCTTCCTCGCTTACGCTTCGGGTTAGTGTCAGCGTGTGCCTTCCTCATCCGTCCGCCGTATCAACCGAGAGGCTGCGCTCCAGTGATGTTCACGACGACCGGCCGTTCTTGTTTCGTGGCACTGCTGCTTGTGCTGAGCCAGCATGGCGGAGTTGCCACGGCACAAGACCCGGCGTTCGCATTGGAGGATGCCGTCGTCAAGTTGATTGAGCGTGCCGAGCCGTCAGTGGTCAGCATCGCGCGAATCAAACCCGAACCCTACGATCAAACGCTCAAACGATTGAACCGACTTGATCGGATGCCGCGCCGCGAGGAAGCCTCCCCGACCGACTCCGAAGACCCGGACTTCCAACCGAATGAGTTTGGAGCGGGGATCGTGATCTCGGCCCCTGGCAGCGACGAGAGGTTGGTGCTGACGAACTATCATGTCGTGCGCGGCGGCCCTGTGACGCCCGCGAACTCAACGGAGGATGGTACGTCGCTCCTCATCCGCTTTGCGGATCGTCGCAGTTGTGATGCGTCGATCATCGCCGCCGATCCCCGTTGTGATCTCGCCGTACTGCGACTGCATCTCTCCCAAGCCATGATTGATGCCAGTGATCTCAAGCCGTTGGACTGGTCCACATCGACCACCACTCGCAAAGGGCAGTTCGTGGTGATGCTTGGAAATCCGCACGCGATCGCACGCGATGGCTCGGCCAGCGCCAGTTGGGGAATGGTGAGCAACCTCGCGCGGCGACCGTTGCCGTGGACGACGGAAGGGGCGTCCAAAATGCTCTACCGGTTGGGCAACATCTTGCAGATCGATGGGCGATTGAACCTCGGGACAAGCGGCGGGCCGGTCCTCAATCTGAAGGGCGAGCTGATTGGGCTGACGACTTCGCTCGCGGCGGTCGAGGGCTACGAAAAATCGGCGGGGTTTGCAATTCCATTCGACGATCTGACGCGCCGCTTGGTGAAGTCGTTGGTCGCCGGACACGAGGTCGAATACGGCATGCTGGGCCTCGTACCGATGGATGTGAAGCCGAGTGAGTTTCGCACTCTCGGCATCGTTGCCAACCAAGGTTCTGCCGCAAAAGCGGGACGGATCTCACCCGACTCACCGGCGGATCGCGCGGGGATTGAGAAAGACGATGTGTTCCTCAAGATTGCTGGCGAGCCAGTCTTCTCGGATCACGACTTGATGCGCCTCGTCGGACTCCACGCCCCCGAGACCGAACTGGAGGTTCTCGTTTGGAGAAGCGGTCGCGAACTGCCGTTCCCAGTCAAAATCAAGCTCGGCAAGTGGCCCGTCGCAGATGATGAGGGGATCATCGAAACCAATCCGCGGTTCGTTCCGTGGCGCGGCCTCTCGGTCGAATATCCCACCGGGCGTTTGAAATGGTCCCCCGAACCCGTCCACCGCGATGAACTGCCTCCCTACCGCCGCGCCGTGCTCGTCTGCAAAGTTGCCGCCGAATCGTCCACTCACGCGGCGGGCCTGCAACCCGGAGTCTTCATCTCGCACGTCAACAAGTCTCCCGTCCAGACGCCTGCCGAGTTCCACGCCGCCGTCAAAGGCTCAACCGGCCCGGTCACGTTGCGCCTCTACGAAGGCCGCACAGTCGTTGTTCGCGAGTAACAGCCTGTTGAAAATCATCTGTAGGGTGGGACAAGCTCGCTTCGAGCGCCGGCCCACCAAGAAAAGTCTCTGTGTTTGATGGTGGGCCGGCGCGGCGAAGCGCCGCTGGTCCCACCCTACGTTTTTTTGAACAGGCGAGTAACAGCGGGACAAGCGGATCAAGACGAAGGGGTTCGTGCCAAGACATCTGCTTCAGTTAGGCGAGCGGCAGAAGTTGTCATACCGGCAATGGAAGCCTGACGCGCCAGCGAAGGTTCGGATGTCGAACGACCTTCGCTTGCGCGTCAGGTTGCGATAGATCCGCTTTTTCTTGCCGCTCGCCTTATCGGCAGAGCTCAAGTCAGGACGCCGTTCTCTCTCTCGTCATCAACCCAGCGACGTTGGGAGTGCGGGGATTCATCACCGCTTTCTTTTCTTGCCCGCCCCTCGTCTGGCCCCGTCCATTTTCGACTGCTCGCCAGCAACCCGACTCGCGCGATCAAGCAAGCCGTGGCGATTTCGCGGACATTTCCAGCAAACGCCAAATATTTTCTGAATTGTCGGCGGAATTCAGCCGATTACCTCAAGAGAGACTTTCGTCCAGCAGCGGGCTGGACGAACGATCCGTCCCATTTTGAGGGCCTCCTGGAAATGAAACTTCGCTCCCTGTTCGGCAATTCCGGCCGATGTTCGCTGTTGAGCCGTCCCTCCTTGCTGGCGTGGTGCCATTCCAAAAGCCTTCGACGGCGCGCCCTGCTCGGATGTGCGTGGCTGGCACTCGCGGCGACCGGTCTTTCGTCGGCGATGGCTCAGGATGAGGTGATCGATGTTCCTCCCGACCCGACGACGTTGGACGGTGTCGGGGCGGACAGTGGTGATCCCGGACCTTCTGGCGGAGAAGTTGAGCTTGGCCCGGACGGCGAGCCAATCCCCGATCACATCATCATGCCGTTCTTTCGAGACCTCACCGGTTCGGATGGCGATGTTGTTTGGGATGGCGAACTCAACCCGCTCATTTATTACGCCTTCGGTGGCGTGGCACCGCGAGCGTTGCTGCCGGCGGCACAGACTCGCAATCAGATCGAAGTCGCGACGGCGCTGGACGCACTCTCGGGGAATACGACGCCCGACGTTCAGTTCCTCATTGATGCCGTCAATTTGCTGCCCGCGAACCAGCAGCGTCGCGCGTTGGATTCCCTCAGCGGTGAGGCCTACGGGACGCTCGCGTCGATCAGTCTCAAAATGGGTGACCGATCCCTGCGGACCATCAGCAACCGGCTGATCAACAACGGATCGTTCCTCGCGGGTGGCGACAGCATGTTGTTGGGACAAGCCGCTCCGGTATTTGAGTCCGATCGCGGCGATCAAGTGCTGCGCAGTCAGTCGCCCGTTTACGGAGCGTCCGGCTGGACACAGGGTTTTGGTGGCAGCGGCAATTGGAGCGGCAATGGCAATGCGGCGGGTGCCAACTATCGACTGAGCGGCTTCGCCTACGGAGCCGATCTGGCAGGTGACGATTCAGGTGTGTTTGGCCTCACGGGCGGACACGGCTACTCGTCATTTCAGACCGACCGGAAGGACAACGGCACGGCGACTTCGCATCAGGTCGGACTCTATCTGCTGAAAAATTTCGACTCGTTCTATGGACTGAGCGTCTTCAACTACAGCCGCAATCACTACGACGTGACGCGGCTCATCACGGTCGGTCCGCTCCAACAGTTGGCGTCGAGCAGTTCCAGCGGCAACCAGTTCAGCAGCTACAGTGAAGCGGGGATGAATCTCGACACGATGTTCGTTCGCTTCCAGCCGTTCGTCGGTTTGCAACACATGTCCGTCTCCAATGGCAGCGTGTTTGAAAGCCCGATGGGCGGCGCGGGATTGAATGTGCGGAGCCATACAGCCAACACACTGCAAACGCATCTCGGTGCGCGCGCCGTCTTGGAACCGATGGTCAGCAGCAGCGGGATTGAAGTGCGACCTTATTTCAGTGGACGTTGGGTGGCCGATCTGCTCGGAAACAATCACTCGACTACGGCCTCGTTCGCGGGCGATCCGGCGGGAGCGTCATGGGTCGTGACGGGGAATCAATCCGGTCGTCACATGGGTCAGGTTGGCCCCGGTGTGAACGTGAAAGTGGCTGACGGCGTCTCGCTGTTCGGCAACTACGACTATCAGTTCGGCGATCGCTTCCATTCTCACTCGGGCAGCGGCGGCGTGCTGTTTGAATTCTGATCAAGGCGACCTTTGATGGTGTCACACAGGGCGGAAACGCTTGCCCGTTTGACAGGCGAATGCGGGTTCATCCGAGGTTTTGGGGGATTCGCGATTCAAGATGGCGGGACGAAGTCTGCGGTTTTCATCCCGAAGGGATCACAGCGATTAGCCGGGGGTTGAGCGTCCGCGACACCCCCGGTGAGCAGAAATGAAAATGGGTTTGCATCCTGAAGGGATGCCAGCCAGTTCCGAAGGGTTCGCAGTGGCACCGTGCTGGCATCCCTTCAGGATGCAACTCATGTTGTCCGAACGCTTCCGGGGGTGTCGCTTCGCTCAACCCCCGGCTAATCGCTGACATCCCTTCAGGATGAAGACACCGACCGACATCCGTATTTGATCTCTTTCAGTCGC
>JAYSQC010000262.1:0-14913 GCA_043721755.1 Schlesneria sp. | reverse complement strand
TGATATCGGTGTCTTGGATGAAAATGACCGCGTCGAACTCTTGGAAGGCTGGCTGGTGCCAAAGATGTCACACGGTCCGCTCCACGACATTGCGGTTGAATTGGCCAACGAACGAATTCGCAAGGCGCTTCCCAGCGGCTGGCGGCTGCGTGTGCAGTCGGCCATCACGACGGGTGACAGTGAACCGGAACCGGATCTCGCGATTATCCGTGGTGAAGTTCGCTCGGCCCCCCGGCGACATCCGTTGCCCACGGAGATTGGACTGCTGATTGAAGTCGCCGACACGACGCTCCAGAACGACCGTCTTCGTAAGACGGAGATTTACGGACGGGCAGGTATCTTGAAGTATTGGATTATCAATCTTCAGGACCACCAGATCGAATGTTACTCGCAGCCAACCGGACCGATTCTGAACCCCGGCTACGGCCAATGCGATATCCACCAGCCGGGCGGCCAACTGACACTCGAATTCGATGGTGTCGTCGCGGCGATCATTGATCCTGCCGAACTCCTCCCGTGAGTTTTCTGTGCAACACGGCACTGACAATGACCCGTCTCGCAGAACCACAACCTTGTCTGTGGTGATCTGGTCTTGTTGGACGTGTTGCGACCAACCGAGCAAGGCACAGCATGACTTTTCAAGCTCCACAATCTGCTGACCTCACTCGCCGACAACTCTTTTCGAGCGGGGCCATCGGTCTTGGTGTGTCGGCACTGGCCTCGTTGCTCGCCAAGGATTTGTCCGCTGCGGATACGGTGAACTTGCCAAAGGCGAAGCAATTCGGTGGCCTGCCTGGCCTGCCGCATCTGCCACCGAAGGTGAAGAGCGTCATTTACCTGTTGCAGAACGGGGCTCCGCCGCATGTTGATATGTACGACTACAAACCGCAGATGGAGAAACATCGCGGCGAAGAATTGCCGGAGTCGATTCACAAGAGTCAGCGGCTGAGCACGATGACTCAGGGGCAGAAGAGCAAAGCTGTCCTGCCCGCGTTCAAGCCGTTTCGGCAATACGGTGAGAGCGGGACGTGGCTCAGCGAGCTGTTGCCGAACATCGGGTCCATCGCCGATGAAGTGACCTTTATCAAGTCGATGCACACGACACAGGTGAATCACGCTCCGGCGATCACGTTCTTTCTGACCGGCAACGAACTCCCCGGCCGGCCCAGCATGGGGGCGTGGGCCACGTATGGACTCGGCAGCGAGGCGGAGGAACTCCCCGGTTTCGTCGTCATGACGTCACGCGATAAGGAAGCGACCTGCGGGCAAATCTTCTACGACTTCTATTGGGGCAGCGGCTTCCTGCCGTCGAAGTATCAAGGAGTGAAGTTCCGAGGCAGCGGCGAGCCGGTGCTGTACCTCTCGAACCCGGACGGCATGAGCCGCGAGGTGCGACGCGGACTGCTCGACGATCTGCGAGTGCTCAACGAGGCGAAGTTCGCGGAGGTCGGCGACCCGGAGATCGTCACGCGCATCGCTCAGTACGAGATGGCGTACAAGATGCAGGCCAGCGTTCCGGAACTAACCGATTTTTCGACGGAGCCGAAGCACGTCCTCGAAAGTTATGGACCTGACGTCAATCGGCAAGGATCGTTTGCGTACAACTGCCTGATGGCTCGGCGGCTAGTCGAGCGAGGCGTGCGGTTCGTGCAATGCTTCCACGCTGGCTGGGACCATCACCGCAATCTGACGACGCAGTTTGAAATCCAATGCCGCGACACCGATCAGCCGAGCGCCGCGCTGGTCAAAGACCTCAAGCAACGCGGCCTGCTCGACGACACGCTGGTCATCTGGGGCGGCGAGTTCGGCCGCACTCCGATGGTGCAAGGAGGCAACGACGGCCGCGACCATCACCCGAATTGTTTCTCAATGTGGCTATCCGGCGGCGGCGTGAAGCCAGGAACAACGCTCGGCGAGTCCGACGAGTTCGGCTTCAACGCGACGACCGACAAGGTTCACGTCCACGACCTCCACGCCACGATCCTGCACCTGCTCGGCTTCGACCACACCAAGCTGACCTTCCGCTTCCAAGGCCGCGACTTCCGGCTGACCGATGTCCACGGCCACGTCGTCACAAAGCTGCTGGCGTGAGACATCGCCGCCTGTTGAAAACGTAGGGTAAGCGTCTCGCTTGCCCATGATTGCCGTTGGAAAACGGGCAAGCGAGACGCTTACCCTACGGGCGTTTGCGCTGCCGATACAACTCGCGGAAGCTCTGCTTCGGCATGGGTGGCAACTCGCGCTGCTTGCCCCACGGGTTGAGGCGGTTGTAGACGAGGAAGCGGGGCAGCAGTGGGAAGACCCAGCGGCCGACTTTGCCGACCGTCGTGAAGAGCCACGTATTGCCGAGGACGATGCGACCGAGCTTCATGCTGAAGCGTTTCGACCACGGGAGCAGGCCCCTCACAGCGATCTCACGCCGCCAGGCGAGGAGCTGCGTGTGGAGATCGATCTTCACCGGGCAGACATCGCTGCACGAACCGCACAGGCTGCACGCGAACGGCAGGCTCTTGTGAGTTTTCGCATCGCGGGACGGCGCGAGGATCGAGCCGATCGGCCCCGGCACGGTCGTCTCGTAGCTGTGGCCTCCGCTACGCCGATAGACGGGGCAGGTGTTCATGCACGCTCCGCAGCGAATGCAGTTGAGCGAGCGGCGGAATTCGGGTGAGCCAAGAATGTCGCTGCGGCCGTCATCGACGAGGACGATGTGCAGCTCACCCCCTTCGCGCGGGCCGTGGAAGTGGGACGAGTACGTGGTGATCGGCTGGCCGGTCGCCGACCGAGCGAGCAGTCTCAAGAAAACGCCCAAGTCGGCGGCGCGCGGGATGAGCTTCTCGATCCCCATGCAGGCGATGTGAACTTGGGGGAGACTCACGCCGAGGTCCGCGTTCCCTTCGTTGGTACACACCACGAAGCCGCCCGTTTCGGCGATGGCGAAGTTCACACCCGTGATGCCGATGTCCGCTTCAAGGAACCGGCGACGCAGTTCGTTCCGCGCGGCTTCAACCAGATACGGCGGGTCGGTCGCTCCCTTCTCGGTCCCGATGTGCTTGTGAAACAGCTCGCCGATCTCTTCCCGCTTGATGTGGATCGCGGGCATGACGATGTGCGACGGCGGCTGTCCCAGCAACTGCACGATCCATTCGCCGAGGTCCGTGTCGGTGACTTCGATCCCGTTTCGTTCGAGAAACGGGTTGAGATGACACTCCTCGGTGAGCATCGACTTGCTCTTCACGATCTTCTTGCCAGCATGCTTCTGGATGATCGAGAGGACGATCTCATTGTGTTCGGCCGGTGTGCGTGCCCAATGAACGACCGCCCCCATTTTCGTGGCGTTCCGCTCGAACTCTTCGAGGTAATCGCCGAGCCGCGACATCGTGTGCTGCTTGATCTGCGAAGCCCGCACCCGCAGCTCCTCCCACTCGGGCAACGTCGCCGCCGCTTTGTCCCGCTTCGAGCGGACAAACCACAACGACTGATCGTGCCAGTGCGCGCGGGAATCGTTCGCGACGAAGGCGGTCGCGTTTTCGGGGTGTTCGTGATGGGTCAGCGTCTGTGTCACGTTTTTTCTCTTCTGTGGTGCATTCGCTCCGCGAATGCCTGTCTTTTGCAGGCCAGTCCGTATTGGGCCGAGTTGTTCCTTGCTCCACAGGCATTCGCGGAGCGAATGCACCACAGAAGCGGATGGCCGTTCATTCAAACAATTGCTTCAGCGGGACGGAGAAACCCGGCAGGATGTCGTCGAAGCGAACGAGGTCGCCGTTTTTCAGTTGCTCTTCATCGCGGTCGGCCCGGCAGATACGAGCGGTCTCGGTTGTGGGATCGAGAACACAGACCACCGTCACACCGGCATCAAGGTACTCCACAACCTTGCGCTGAATTCTCACCCAACGGTCGGACGGCGAGCGAACTTCGACAATCAAATCGGGCGGAATGGTGAGCGGGCCTCGCGGGTATTGGCCCTTAGGAATTTTGGCGTAACTGATGTAACCAACATCCGCTCCACGAACCGAATCAGGTCCACGCTCCGTAATGATGGTTCCGTCATTAGAAAAGACGTGCCCTGAATCGTGTTGCTTCGCGTGTTGCTTGAGTAACACTGCAATGTTGACGCAAATCGTTCCGTGGTAGGAATCAGCCGGTGGCAATGGAATCACCTCACCTTTCACGAGTTCCGTCTGGCTGTCGAGATCCTGACGGAGAAAAAACTCTTCGGCAGTGAGCAGCCCCGGTTTTGTCATTGTCATTGTGGACACCGTCGCACCTCCTTCATGTCGAACAAAAGCCATCGTACTTGGCCTTGATGATAGACAACTTCGCTTGGCGTGTGTCTCAAGGTCAAAGTTGAGTGAGGGGAGCTGGACTGAGCCTTCGCAAAGTGAGCTATCCCGCGCACGGATGAGGATGGCACATTTCACACGAACCCGAAGCGTCAGCGAGGACGTGTGTTGCATCCTCGCTGACGCTTCGGGTTAGTGTCAGCGTGTACCGCGCGAGGTATATCTGATCCTCGAACACTCGCCGCGATCCCGCCCAACCAGCCTCCCAACCTTCCGATTCAGACTTCTTCATTCACACTTCAGACTTTCCCTCAACACCTCAGCCACGTGCATGACCTTGATCGGCTTCCTCTGTCTGTGGATGAGGCCGTACATGTGCATGAGGCAGCTCATGTCGCCAGCCGTTATGACTTCGGCTCCCGCCTGTTCGTGGTCGTGGATGCGGTCGAGGCCCATCATGCAGGAGACCGCTTCTTCGGCGACCGCAAACGTGCCGCCGAAGCCGCAGCATTCGTCGGGTCTCTTCAGCGGAACGAGTTCGATTCCATCGAGGCCGGAGAGCAGTTGGCCCGCCTTGTTGAAGGCCGGGACCATGCGTTCGCTCCCTGAACCGAGTCGCAGTTCACGCAGGCCGTGGCAACTGTTGTGGAGGCCGACCCTGTACGGGAAGCGTCCCTCAACCTTCGTGATTTTCAGGACATCGACAAGGAATTCGCAAAGTTCAAACGTCTTCTTGCGGAGCGATTCGTAGTCCGGGTTGCCGTGGAGCAGTTCCTCGTAGTGATGCGTCACCATCGCGGTGCAGCTTCCCGACGGACAGACGACGTACTCGTAGTCCTTGAAAATCGAGACGAACTTTTCGGCGAGCGGCTTCGCGTCGTCGAAGCAGCCGGTGTTGGCCATCGGCTGACCGCAGCAGGTCTGCGCGGGAGGGAACTCGACCTCGCAGCCGTAGCGTTCGAGCAACTCCAGCGTCGCCATCGCGACCTGCGGGTAAAGCTGATCGACGTAGCAGGGAACAAACAAACCAACGCGCGGCATCGGGCAACCTTGTCATGAGGAAGAGGCGTTTGGGGGCGGGAGTATAGTCGCGACGAGCAACAGAGCGAATCGCATCGGAGTCACCGGGTGCAGTCGTCAATTGGTGGTCCCCCAACGAAAGACTGCTGGGCCAGTGATTCCGCGAAGGTAGCCCTGTCGCTCCGCGACAGGAAGCGCGAACAGCAAGGGGACGTTGATCTGCCGAGTCACCCCGGATCAACGGAAAACGCCACTCGTGTGTTCTCGCTTCCTGTCGCGGAGCGACAGGGCTACCACCCATTGGCGACTGCACCCGGAGTCACCACTGCGGGAAAGTCAGGGTTGGGAACGACTGTGGCTGTGATTAGAATCCCCGCCGAATTGGACCGATCCCCCTGCTGTTCGCGAGAAACGACCGATGGCCTTTCGCAGAGACCCCGAAGCGGGACGACAAGCGGTGACGTGGCTGGCCTCGGCGTTTGTCGTGGTCGTCGGGGCCGCTTCGTGTGCGTTCATCATCTTGGGCGTGGTCGATCAACCGACGAGGCCGCTCCTCGTGTGGGGCGCGTTGTTTGGCGGGATCGTGCTGTTCCTGATCTCGCTGGCTGTGCCGCGCGACACGAAGATCGCCAAGGGCTGGATTCGCTTTTGGCTCGCCTCGCGCGACAAGACCGATCCGAACAAGGTCTATCGCTTTGCCAAGAAGCGGCCATCCGCCGAAGGGGCGCTCGGCAACAATCAGCCGCCGACGTTGGAGTCGATCCGCGAGGCGGCCGATCAGGGAGCCAGCGTGCAATGGGTGCCACACGGCCCGCCGCCCGATCGTCCCGCGCCTCGATGAGAATCGTGCCGTTCACGCGCGGCCCTCGGTGAAACCTGCAAACGTCTCTTGCTTGGCCGCGAGAGGTACATCTTTCGGGAAGCCGACGGATCAAAGCTTGCACTCGCGACGAGCCTCGACTTCGCCAGCATGTGCCACGAGAATCGGTCGCGAGATCGTTTCATCGCGTGGTGACGAGTGAGAGGTTTCTGAGCGGGGCGGCGTCAGCCCCCTGATTCTTGGGCGTCAGCCCGTCTTTCAAAGACTCAGGGGGCTGACGCCCAATGGCACTCACTTTACCTTCAAAGTAGCAGGCACATTCCATGTGCCGTCTGCAAATTGCCGGTTACGGCACATGGAATGTGCCTACTACTTTCTAAAGTCAGTGCCATTGGGCTGACGCCGCCCCGCTCAGAGGTCTCATCAAGGCCGCGCGAGGCCCAACTGCCCTTGCCGATTTTGGTTCGATGTTTCATAAGTCGCCGCCCGCACGGAATTGGCCGGGCCGCTGTCATCAAGGATGAGTGTCATGTTGCGAGTTGTCTTTTCCTGTCTGGCCCTGGTGGGAGCCATTGCGATGCTGACCACCACCGTCCAGTCGGAGGACACGCCACCGCGCGAGCCGTCCGTTCCCGTGGCCGCCGTGACGCCAGAGCCTTCCTCACCGGTACTCGCCTCGCTGGAATCCTCTGTGGCGGATGCCACGGTACCGGCGACCACCACCACCGGATCGCTCGTCATCATCGGAGGTTGCGAACGCTTCGATCACGCGGAGTATTGGGACAACATCGTTGAGTTGGCGGGCGGACCCGGTGCGCGGATCGCGGTCTTTCCCACGGCAAGCGGCGATCCCGTGAAGAACGGCGGACTGGTGATCTCGGCCCTGAATAAAGCGGGGGCCGATGCGTTCCTAGTTCCGGTCGCGTGGCGCAAGGTGCCGATGTCACCGCAGGCGGCGGTTTCTGATCCGGAGTTGGTTGCGGAAGTACGCGGCTCGACCGGCATCTTCCTGATCGGGGGCGAGCAAGACCGTATTGTGAAGGCACTCTACACGCCTGAGGGCCAATTCACGCCGATGCTGGAAGCCATCTGGGATGTGTACCGCAAAGGCGGAGTGATCGCGGGAACCAGCGCGGGGGCGGCCGTAATGAGCCGCATCATGTACCGGGATGCCGAGTCCGTGTTGGACACGATGCTGCGGGGCGTCCGCTTCGGAAAAGAGATCGACCGCGGATTGGGCTTTCTCGATGGCGAGTGGTTCGTCGATCAGCACTGTCTGGTGCGCGGTCGCTTCGCGCGAGCTTTGGTCGCGATGCACGATCAGGGTTTCAAGTTTGGAATTGGCGTCGATGAGAACTCGGCCATCATCGTCACGAACGGCAAGGACGTGCGCGTCATCGGCTACAAAGGTGCCCTCTTCATGGACCTGTCGCGGGCGGAACACGATCCCGCGCTGAAGCGGTTCAATTTGAAAAACGTCCGCCTCACCTACCTCGATCGCGGCGACCGCTTCGATCTGAAGTCGCGCGATGTGACTCCGTCCGAAGAAAAACTCGACGACGAGAAGCTCGATCCCAAGGCGGCCAATTTCAAGCCGACACTCAAGCGGCCGTTGTTCTTCAACGACATCCTCAGCAACACGACGGTCGTCGAGGTGATGGGCAAGCTGATGGAGAGCATTCACGGCGAGGCCATCGGTCTCGCGTTCGACGGCTCTGCGGCGCGCAACCAAGCGGTGGACGGCTTCGAGTTCAAATTCAAACGGGACGATGAGAGCTTCGCGTGGTACACGGGCACGTTCGGTGGCGACGACTACACCGTGAAAAATATTCGCCTCGACATCCGTCCCATCCGTATCGCCGGGCCGCTGTACGACGCGACCGAGTGACTCGCACGCCGTGGTTTCTTGTGCCATCGTCTCGTTGCGCGAAGTCCGGCTTTTCCTAAAGCCGGACTTGTTTTTTGGACATCACTCTGGGAAGCGTCGTCACCGTGAGAAGTCCGGCTAACAAAGCTAAGCCGGACTTCGGTTGCCTCTCGTCGGTTGCCTCGCGCGGGTCGTTGGCTACACTGAGTTGGCGTTGCTCGCGGTCGGCTGGATCGACTCCGAGCCTGTGACGCGAACCCGCTTCCTCAATGAGGTGCCTCAGCCCGTCATGGACTCCAATGCCATCTTTGCCATCCTGCTGTTGATCGCGGGGATCGGCATCTTGACCGCCGAAGTCTTCCTCCCGTCGGGAGGTCTGCTCGGCATCGTCACGTTTGTCACACTGACGATCTCGCTGATGTTTGCCTACCGCGCGTGGGGGACATCGCAACCCGGTCTCTTCTGGGTCTTCTGCGGCGTCCTGTTGCTGTTGGTTCCGACGGCGTTGGGCGGAGCGTTTTACGTGTTGCCGCGCACGGCACTCGGCAGGCGCGTGCTGCTCGAAGCACCGACGGCGGAAGAACTGACGCCGTTCACTAAGGAGACCGACCGAATGACGAAGTTGATTGGTCGGTTCGGCAAAACAGTCACACCGCTGGTTCCCGGCGGCATGGTGTTGCTCGACGGTGAACGACTGCACGCCTTCAGCGAAGGGATGATTGTCGAATCGGGGCAGTCGGTCGAAATCTTGGAAGTGCGCGGCAGTCGGCTGCTCGTTCGACCGGGTGTGCCTTCCGCCATCAACGATCCGTTCACTGCCGAGGCCACCGCGACGAGGCCGCTTGACTTCGAGTTTCCACAGAGCTAGACGTGACCTTGCCACACCAACCCGTCGCGTGAGCAAGGACTGAGTCGTATCGACTCTCATCCTCGCTCACGCTGCGGGTTGGTATGAACCTCAATCCTTTTCTCTCACTCGCGAGACTTCCATGCCTGTCCACTTCGTCCTCGCTCAAGGGGCTTTCAGCCCGCCCGTGATTTTCGGCATTGCCGCCGTGCTGTTCGTGGTCGCACTGATCTTCTTCGCGATCTTCGCGCGATTCATCAGTCTGTGGATTCAATGCAAGATGACCGGCGCGGGAATCCCATTTACGCATCTCATCATGATGACGATCCGCAAGGTCAACCCGTCGGTGATCGTGCGAGCCAAGATCACGGCGGTGCAAGCGGGACTGACCGAGGTCTATCCCCTCAGCACGCGCGATCTGGAATCGCACTATCTCGCGGGAGGAAACGTTCCGAACGTGATTCGTGCCCTCGTGGCGGCTCATCGCGCCAACATTGATCTCGATTGGCAGACCGCTCAAGCCATCGACCTCGCCGGACGCGACATCCTCGAAGCGGTGCGGACCAGCGTCTATCCGAAGGTCATCAACTGCCCCGATCCAAAGAAGGGTTCGGGGACGCTCGATGCCGTCGCGGCTGATGGCATTCTGCTGAAGGCCAGCGCCCGCGTGACGGTTCGCACCAACCTGCATCAACTGATCGGCGGTGCCACCGAAGAGACGATCATCGCCCGCGTCGGCCAAGGGATCGTGCAGGCCATCGGTTCGACGGCGTCCTACAAGATGGTGCTGGAGAACCCCGAGATGATCTCGCAGACCGTGCTCAATCAGGGGTTGGAGGCGCAGACGGCGTTCGAAATCGTGTCGATCGACATCGCCGACGTGGATGTGGGTGAGAACATCGGTGCCCGACTGTCAGCCGATCAGGCGGAGGCCGACATGCGAGTGGCTCAAGCCAAGGCCGAACAGCGACGAGCCGACTTCACCGCACGCGAGCAGGAAATGGTGGCACTCGTTCAGAAGAATCGGGCTGAAGTCGTGTTGGCGGAAGCCTCCGTGCCGATGGCCATCGCCGAAGCGTTCCGCAATCGGTCACTCGGACTGATGGATTACTACGAACTCAAGAACGTTCAAGCCGATACTCAGATGCGAGCCACGATCGCCGGGACCGGCAAGTAAGGCGACCGGCTTTCTGTAGGGTGGGCTGTGCCCACCAATAGCGTTTGCGGAATGGTGGGCACAGCCCACCCTACATCTGGCGAACTCAGACGGTCGAAGTAATCGGGCGCAACTCAAATGCCATGTCTGGCACCGCCGCGTTGATCGGCCACCCGCTCAGGAATAGATCATGTCGCTCTCGATGCCCGAGCCGATTCTTGCCGCACTCGACATTGGCCAAATATTCTGGCTGATCGTGGTCGCGATTTCGGTCGTCAGTTGGATCGTGAATGTCGTCCAAGGCAACCCGCAGAACGGAGCGCCTCGTCCACAGAATCGTCCGCAGAATCCCGTACAAAGTGAACTCGAAAAGTTCCTGCAAGAGGTCGTCGGCGGCAAGCGTCCCGCCGAACAAAACCGCCCCGCCGTTCCCCAGCAGAAGCAGTCTCGCAACGCCAATGAGAAGAAGGACGGAAAGTCCAAACAGCAGCGTCCCGCCAAATCCAGCTCCAGTTCGCAGCGGCAAGGTGAGCGGGTTGTTCAGTCAGTCATGCCGACGACCAACTTCGATGAGGGACTCCGTTCGCAGCACCTGCAAACGACCGTCGAGCCGGGGCGAATCGGCGCGGCTGTTCAACGGGACATTGATGGCGCGGTCTTGAAGGACTTAGGTTCGGACAGGTCACGCGAGACCGGGCAACGAGCCGACAACCCGCACCCGCTCATCGCCGCGCTGCGCAATCCCGCTGGAGTCCGCCAAGCGATCCTGCTGAACGAAGTGCTGGGCAAGCCGAAGGCCCTGCAGTCGCGATGAAAGAAACGAACGCCTCTGTCGGATGGGCACTCTTGCCCGTCCGCTTTGAGCGTGGAGAGCGGACGGGCAAGAGTGCCCATCCGACAGCGCAGCTCAACCAGACGGTCTCAACCACGGCCGAGCAGGCTCCATGTCCGAAGTCGAAACGTTCATCTTGCTGTTTGCGGGCCGGTTCTCCGTTCGTGGGAGTTGCGCGTACACGTTGCGGTTGGCAGAACATCTCCCGCAACGTGGCCTGCGCACGGTGGTCGTCTGTCCCGACGCGAGCAAGGTGGATCGTGAACGGCAGCGCGAACTTCAGATTCGCGAGTTTCCCAACCTGCACTGGCCGATCTGGGGCGCTGTCGTGCGCAACCTGATGCTGCGGCAATTTCAGGCCGATCCGCCCGACTTGATTCATGTGCAGTCGCGGTCTGCGTTGAAACAAGCGACGTGGTTCGCGCGGCAACTGCAACGGCCCTTTGTGCTCACCGTACACGACTACCTGCAACCGAATGAGCGACTGCATCTCGACCTGCGTTGGTGCCGTCGCATCATTGCCGTCAGCGACTCAGTGAAGTCGGACCTCATCGAGCGAACCGGTGTTTCCAGCGATCTCGTCACGGTCATTCACAGCGGTGTCGATCAAGTGACCTCGCAGGAGTTGGTCGAAGTGTTTCAGAAGGACCGCATCCCGGTCGTCGGTACGGCCGGGCCACTCGAAGCGGTGAAGGGTTTCCCCTTCTTTCTGAACGCTGCCGCACGAGTCCTCGCGTCGGGGCGTGAGGTCGAATTCCTGATCGCGGGAGCCGGTCCCGAAGAATCCAATCTCAGGCGGCTCGCGCGCGAGTTGGGGATCAACCAGCATGTGACCTTCGTTCCGAACGTCCTCGATTTCGACGATGCTCTCGCCGCGATGGACATCTTCGTCCTGCCGTCGCTCCAGCAGGGGATCGGCACGATCATGCTCGACGCGATGGCACTCGGTCGCCCGGTGATCGCGACCAAAGTCGGCGGCGTCTTCCACGCCGTGCGCGACCGTGAAACGGGGTTGCTGGTCCCACCGTCCAACAGCGAATCACTGGCCGAGCGGATCGTGGAACTACTCGACAACCCAGACCAAGCCCGCGCGATCGGTCACGCCGCGCGTGAGGCCGTGACTCGCGACTTCAGTGTCGAACGAATGGTCGAGCAAACGGCGGCACTCTACGAAGAAGCCCTCGGACAGCACGTTGCGGTGTGATTCGCCGCTAAAGCGTTTTTCAAAACTAGCCCGACGCGCAAGCGAGGGCTTCAGCATCATCGAATGTCCAGCCCTCGCTTGCGCGTCGGGCTAGTTTTCGGAGACCCGCGCTGAACACCTCGCGCGCCGCGCGGCCTACGCGAACTCAGGCTGCCGGCAATTGAGCTGGTCCTTCAGCCGGTTGACGATGCTCGAGTGCATCTGACTGACGCGCGACTCGGACAGGCCGAGTGTCGAGCCGATCTCCTTCATCGTCAGTTCTTCGTAGTAGTAGAGGATGATGATGAGTCGTTCGTTGCGGTTGAGGCCCTTCGTGACGAGCCGCATCAGATCGCGTTTTTGGATGCTGTACGTCGGGTCTTCACCCTTGGTGTCCTCAATGATGTCGATCTCGCGGACATCCTTGTAGCTGTCGGTCTCGTACCATTTCTTGTTGAGGCTCACGAGGTTCACCGCGCTCGCCTCGGACTTCATCTTCTCGAATTCCTCGACGGGAATGGCGAGTTTCTTCGCAATTTCGGCGTCTGCGGGAGGGCGACCGAGTTCGGCTTCGGCTTCCTTGCGAGCCGCCTCCAGTTTGCTGGCCTTGCTACGGACGAGACGCGGAACCCAGTCCATCGTGCGCAGTTCATCGAGCATCGCACCACGGATGCGCGGGACGCAGTAGGTCTCGAATTTCACGCCGCGTTCGAGATCGAAGGCTTCGATCGCGTCGATCAGACCGAACACGCCGGCCGAGATCAGGTCGTTCAAGTCCACACCGTCGGGGAGCTTCGACCAAACCCGTTCCGCGTTGTAGCGGACCAGCGGCAAGAAGCGTTCGATGAGGGTATTCCGCAAGTCTTGATTGGATTGATCTCGTTTGAAATCGTTCCAGACTTGAGCGATGTCGAGTTCGGCAACCTTCGTGACCATCAATCCCTCCATGGACTCATGCGTGTACCGCGTCGGGCCACCCCGGGCGGAGACACGCGATTTCTGTGTCAGTTCTTCCAAACAGACTCGCCGTCATGGCGAGCCGCAATCGTCAGGCAACCGGTCAAACTTGTCTGCGTCCTACCAACCCGCAGCGTGAGCAAGGAATTTGCCCTGAGCATCCTTGCTCACGCTGCGGGTTGGTGTGGAACGGGCAGACCCGCCCAACCCTTCCTCCTCAACTTGGTCCTCGACTCGCCGACTGGAACGCCACGCACCACAGATGTCCGCTCAGCCAACCCACTCCGTACATCACGGCCAAGGCCAGCAAGGCGGCTTGAAGCGTCGCGTCGAAGCCGACTGACGAAGATAAGCCACGAACCACAGTCATCACAAACCCAATCAAGCCCACAGACGCGCCCAAATGATGTGCCACAACCCACTCCGTGCGACGAGCGGCAGGTTGAGCCGAGCCGGTCCACAAAGCGGGCTGCTCTCGACACTCCACCGACGATTCTTTATCGGCTTTGAGTGACTCGGGCCTTCAGTCGATTCAGTTTATTTCTCCCGGATATCGCAACCGGACTCAGTTCCGAAATTCTGTTCGCTCATCACCACATCCCTTCAAGTTGTCGTCGGCGATCATCCTCGTTTAACCGCGAGGGCAACGCCCCGCGCGTCGAGGGCGAGACCGCTTTCCATGCCGCTCGACGCGCGGGGCGTTGCCCTCGCGGTTAAACGAGTCACCCCGTTGCTGTGCCTGGTAATGGTGCCTCGCGCGACCGCCGCAGTCGCTCGAAGTATCCCGCTTCGTTTCGGACTTCGACGGTGCGAGCCATTCGCGCCGCCAGTTGTTCGATCGCGCGTTGAGCCGCACAGGTCGGCTCGAATTGAGCCAAAGGCTGCCGAGCCAAAACGGACTCCTGCACGGCAAAGTCTTCGGGAATGACACCGGCCTCGTCGAGATCGGCTCGGAGGAATGAGCGGGCAGCGTGACGCAGGCGTTCCAAAAGTTGTGAGGCTTGTTCGGTTGAACCGGCTCGATTGACGAGAGCCGAGATCACGAGTCCCTCGGCCGACGAAAGGCTCTTCACAGCGGAATAGGCTTCGGCGATCGCGGTCGGTTCGGGAGTCGTCACGATTAGCACGCGATCGGCCGCGCGGAGGAATGGACGGCTCATGCGAGACGGCCCGCTCGACGTATCGACGATCAACCAGTCGTGGTTGTGTTCGAGTTTGGCCAGTTGCGGCAGCACGTTCGTCGGAGCATCGCTCGCATCCAACAGGCAACTCGCCCCGGAAACGAGATGCACGCCAAGCGGTCCTTCCTGCGTGATGTCTTCCAAGCAACGTGATCCCGCCGCGACGTGCGACAGATTCCAATAGGCGTTTCGACCGCAGAGTAGTTCCAGATGTCCAACGCCCGAGCTGGCATCGAGCAGGCAGACGGAGTCGCCTCGCTGTGCGAGAGCCATCGCGAGGTTGATCGCGATCACACTCTTTCCAACTCCCCCCTTGCCGCTCGCCATCGCGATCACGCGACAGGTGCGAACGGCTTGCGACACGTTCTGCGCACGGGCCGCACGTTGTGCGACGAGTGACCGCAGTTCGCGGGCTTGATCGGCAGGGCGGCGTTCGAGGGTGGAGATGGGCATGAGGGAGAGAGTCTGCTGTGGGGCGTGATGTGAGCGCGTGTCTTTGCCAGAACGGTTTGTCTTCTCTGGTCCCCTCGCCCCGGCTCCGCGAGGAGAGGGTGAGCCTGGATTATTTACCACGAAAAACACGAAAGTGACGAAGAGTTCAGATCCCAAGTGACCGCGATGGCACGACGTGAGATGTCTTGAAATCCTCTGATCTCAACTCTCTTTTATACTCCGCGCGGCCGGAACTGCGTCGTTTAACCGCGTGGGCAACGCCCCGCGCGTCGAGCGATGTCGAACGCTGTCGTGCCATCGACGCGCGGGGCGTTGCC
>JAYSQC010000261.1:0-12288 GCA_043721755.1 Schlesneria sp. | reverse complement strand
AACCGGACGGCTCGCGCCGTACCGCTACTAAAGTCAGTGCCATTGGGCGCTAGCCCACGGTTTCCCGCAGAAACCGGACGCTAGCGCGTTCCGGCTGATAGTTTTCCGACAAAGCCTCGTGGTCGGACAACTTGAGATTGCGGGGTTGTTCCACAACAAGCCCGACGCGCAAGCGAGGGCAAACCGTTGTCGAAAGTGAAGCCCTCGCTTGCGCGGCGGGCTCGTGATGAACCCCGCAAGACAAAGTTGTTCGACCACGAGTGAACCCCACCGGCCTCGGTGGTCTCGACACCAAGTAGCCATCATCGCTCCGCGTGATGAGCCTGTTGAGAACAGGCGTCTGAGTCAGGGCTACCGAACTCGATCGGCTCGTCACGCGGAGCGAGGACGGCTACGTAGATGACCGCCATCGCCGCTACTTCTTCCCCTTGGGCTTGGCTTTGGGTGCTGGCTTGGCTTTGGGTGGCACGGGAAGTTGCTTGATGAGTGCCTTGTACTGCTCGACACGATCTGGGCTGTCCAAGTCGGGACTGAGGGCCAGTGTGCTATTGAGCAACTGCGCCGCTTGCAGGCTGAGGTCGGGCTTCTTCTGGGCGTGCAGGCAGACCGCGCAGTTGTAGATGACTTCGTAATACTCCGCCGGCTTTTTGCCCGGCGCGCTGGCCAGTTTCAGGCGGATGCGCGTCCACCACTGCACGGCCTCGTCGTAGCGAGTGGGATTTTTCTCGGCCAGCGTTTGGAGGATGTTCCCTTTTTCCAAGAGCGGTTCGAGGGCGTTGGGCTGATCCTTCAACAGGGCCTCGACCAACGCGAGAGCCTCTTCAAACTTGCCGTCCGAGCGAAGCAGCGCGATGAGTTGCGAGCGAATGCGGTTCGTCGCTTTCGCGGCCACTTTGGCGAAGGCCGGGTCCGCGGCGGCTCGATCGAGAATGGCTTGGAACTGTTCGCGCGCCTTGTCGTTCAGTCCGAGGTCTTGGCTGGACTCCGCCTGAAACACGAGGCCGCTGAGATCGATCTGCTTGCGGGCGGCGAGTTGCTCCAACACTTTGGTTGCCGATTCGCGGGCCGCTGTTTCGGCCAGCTTCGCGTTGTTGATGCGGCCCTCTTCCTTGCTCTGTTCCGCCACGAGCAATTCGTTGTGGGTTTTCTTCCAGTTGGCGCGGACGATCTTGCCGAACTCGATCAACACGCCATTCACCACCGGCACGTCGTCCCCCGCAGTCATGAGCAGTTGGCCGACTTCGATCGCTTGCGGCGACTGGTTCAGCTCGGCATACGTCCGGAGCGCGGAGACCAGAATGCGGAGCGACGAGCGGTCCAATGAGGTCAACGATTTGCTTTTGAGATTGTCCACCAACGGTTGCAGCAACGGCAGCGCGGCCGCAGCGTCGTTCTGTTCCAAGTGCATCTCGGCCAGTAACAACTGCGTCTCTTGAAACGCGGCGACGTGGGCCGCTCCCGTGCTCTTCTTAAAACCTTCGAGACTCTTTTGCAGCAGATCGACCGCCGTCGCGCGTTGCGGAACGGTGGTCTTGTCGCCGCGTCGCTTGCCGTCCACATACAGCGACCAGTGCGTGGCTCCGGCGAGTTGCAGTGCGACGGGATACCGATCCGAAATCGGGTTGACGGTCTTGAAGATCTCGATCGCGCCGCTGGCATCTCCTTGAATGAGCTTCAGTTTGCCGCGTGCAATCCGCGCGTCGTCGGCCTCAGCGTGTTGAGGGAACTGCTTGAGGAGCAGCTCGGTCGCGTCGTTGATCTTGTCGAGTGCCGCCTTCTCCTTCGTTTGACCGTAGAGCGACATCGACGCATTCACCGCGAGTGCCGCGGCGGCCGGTGCCTTCGCATAGCCGGGCTCTTTGGCGAGAGCGATGGCCGTGTCGTAACTGGCGGCCGACTTGGCCGTCATCAGTTGGATGTAGGCGAGCGTGAATCGCGCGGCGAGGACTCGGTTCTTATCTTTGACATCGGCACTCAGTTCGATCGCGCGAAGGAACGCGGACTCGGCCTGTTCCCAGTTGGTCTTCGCGTCGGCGGGAGTCTGCGCCTCACCGGCGGCTTTGGTCGCGGCGTCACCGATGGCGATCGCTTCGTCAAACGTATTCAGGGGAGCTTCCGCGCCGCCGCTGCTCAACCGCTTGATCAGAATGGCTTCCTTCTGAAACTCGCTCCGAATTTCGACGATCGCCGCCAGCAACCGCTTTGCCTCCTGAGTAGACTTCGCGACGGCAGGCCCTTCCGCCGTCTTGGCATATTCGAGGTGCGCCTTCGCCAACTCCAGCGCGATCCCTTGATAGCCGTTTGATCGTTTCTGGTTTTGGTTCTCGGACATCCAGATCGTGGCATCGTCGATGAGCTTCTCGATGTTCTTCGTGCGACCGAGCAACATCAGGCGGTAGCGATTGACCTCGTGGAACATCGCCATCCACTGCGCCATGTTCGCGGCCGCCTTCTCGGGTTGAGCCGACATCACTTCGTCGTAGATGTCGAGGGCGGTGACGTAATCTCCCATCTCCTCGCGCGACTTGCCTTCCCACATGTGGGCGTAAACACCGACGCGACCGTACCGATTCTCTTGAAAGAGCGCGTCAAATCCCTTGGCCGCAGCCGTGAACGCCTCCTTGCGCTTGGGATCCTTGTCGGCATAGGTCAGACCGAGATTGAAGTCCACGGTCGCGATCTTGAGTCTCGCGGTGAGCCACTGGCTGTTCAGCGCCGCCGCTTCGCGCTCCGCCACTTTACCGGTGGACTTCTTGCCCTCCGCAGGCGGAGCGTCGATCTGGGCCTTAAACAAAGCCACGGCTTGGTCGTACTTCGGCCGGGCATCGGCCAACAGCTTGCGGCCGTCCACCAGCAAGGCATCGCGCTTCGTCTTGTCTCGCAGCGCGAGTGTCAGTGTGTTCTGAGCGCGATAGAGCGAGATGTCTCCCGACGTGAGCTGCGCCTTCGCCGCCGAACCGTGTCGCGCGAACTCCTTCAAAAACTTGTCGAGCAGCACTTGGGCATCGACCAGATACTTCTGCTTCAAGTCGGCGTTGGGCGTTTCTTCGGCCGCGATCCGCAGACTGGTCGCCATCTCCAAGTCGAACGTCGTCTTCAGTTCCTCGGGGAGACTGGGATGTGCTTTGATCTGTTCGAGGTACAGCATCGACAGCTCGCCGTAGCCTTCGTCCTGCAATCCGCGCAGGAAATCGAAGTACTGGTCCTCGGCGCGACTGCTCCCCGCGAGCAGTCCCAACACGAAGCACGTTGAACACCAACCGAGTCGCGCGAGACGCCCAAACATTCTGACAGCCCTTGAGCAAGTGAGTCGCCGAAGAAGGACGACGACGAAGTGTCCGAAGCGATCAAGGAAGTTCATCAAGCCCTCATCAAAACTGCAAGTCGTGAAACAAAACGTCTCCGCCAAAAGTAGCAGGCACTCTCCGAGTGCCGTCCGCTCGTCCCTAATTGCCCGGCCATTTTTGTGGACGGCGCATGGAATGTGCCTACTACTTTCACTTACTTGACGCGCCCGCCAAAAGTAGCCTTCATCGCTCCGCGTGAAGAAAGCCGAGTCGCCAGCGACCTAAATCACCGGGGAAATACGTCGTTCGTCATTCGGCTAACTTCACGCGGAGCGATGAAGGCTACTTTTGGCGGGCACATCTTACTTTCACTTTTGTTGGGGACATCAAACAAAAACAGCCCGCACGAGTACGGGCGGGCTGGGCGGCGTCAATCGACCGCTAGCTATTCTTTCTTGTCCATCTTGCTCTTGGCGTCGATCTGGTAGAGCGGCAGGTAGCGGTAGTAAACCTCCAAGGTCAGCGAACAAATACTGGTCATCATAACCGGTCCCATGACGTGTGGTTTCCCTTCGGAATTCCAGCTTCCGTTGTCGCAATCTTTGGACTTGATCTGTGACTTGATGAGGAACTTCCGCGCGTGGCGGTTCCAAGTATCCCACTCGCTGCCGGGCAGGTTGTGCATCACCTGTGTCGCGTAATAGAAGAAGTAGGGACTGCCTTCTGCTCCGGCGAGATTGGCCATCACGTAGGCTTGGCCTTCGATCATGGCCGGCTCGGTTCGCTTCATGCCGCCGTATTGGTTGCAGAGTAATCCGACGGCCGACATGGTGGGCGTCTCTCCCGATTCAGGTGCATACGAAAACAAACCACCCGATTTCCCTTTGGCCACGGATTTGAGAAAGAGCTTGGCCTTCACGAGTGTCTGCGGATTGACCTTCAGTCCGGCCATGTCTCCGCTTTTCAGTGCCATCAACTGCCATCCCACGACGGACGTGTCGCCGACTGTCGAAGGATTGGGGGTGTAGTGCCAGCCTCCCGACGTGTCATTTTGAGCGTCTTCAATGAACGCGATCGCCGCCTGAGCGGGAAGCTGCAGCCGTCGATCCTTGCTCAAGCCATAGGCTTCACACAGTGCGATCGTGGCCAGTCCATGCTCGTACATGGTGCCGGTCCCCAATTGACCGGTCTTAGTGTTCTGATTGCGCATCATCCAATTCAGGCCACGGCCGACGACTGCCTTGTGAGTGCCCGCCGTTTCGTGAGTCTGCCCGGCGGCGAAGTAAGGGAGCAATCCAAAGGCGGTCGCGGCCATCGGATACTCGGGGGGGAGGGCCACAGGCTCTTTCGACTCTTTGGCCTCCTTCCACAGGTTCTTCGTGCAGCTCTTATCTTTGCACTGATGGGCAAATCCTTTGGGACCACAGCCCCAACTGCCGTCGGAATTTTGATGTCGCGCCAGCCAGTTCATCGCGCCGTGGACGGCGCGCTCGGTGTCGGCCGTGCCGCCACCGCTGGCCAGCATCTTCTCACGACTTCCCGATCCGCGACCGCCAAAGCCTTCGCCTGCGCCGCCCGATCCGCCCTTGGAACCATCGCCCTTGCCGACCTCTAAGCCAGACGCTCCCATCAAAGCGGGACCGTCACCCAGCGCGGCGAGACTCATTCCGAGTCCGCCCACCGTCGTCGTGCCACTCGACACACCGCCGCCCGCTTCCACGAACTCGGCGGCGGCATCGTTGTATTGGGCGTCTTGTTCCATCGTGGCCGGTGGTTCGGTCAGCGCTTCCGTATTGAGGACCGACGGCTCGACGGGAGTCTCACCAATCTCAAAGTGCTCGACGGGTGCCACCTCGTCGGCGGTGTCCACTTCGGAGTCGATAAAGATGATTTCTTCGAGCAGCTTTCCGGCGGCAGGCGCGCCAATCGCGACACCCAGAATGGCCAAGATCACTACATGTGCGCCGAAGCTGGCCCCCCAGAACTTGGCGTTGGCCTGCGCCCAATTGGCAAAGCTCACCTTGAATTCAGCGGGCGTGGGAATGACCGATCGCAACAATTCCATGAAATTCATAGCAGACCCCCTTCGGGAAAAAATGCAGCCACACGGGACCACATTGAAAAATTCGAACCCTATCGCCAAAAAGTCAGATCACGTCTTTGAGGCATCCCCTGAACTCGCCTGAGAATCGTCCTCAGGTGGCCAGACCGCATCGTTCGTGTGTGTCGCGTTCTCGGCCATCCCCGTGTCGAGCCAGTGTTCGATTGAAGCGTGATCGACTTCTTGAGGCCGAGTCAACAAGGCACGTCCTCGCTCAAGGTAACGATTGGTCCAAACCGCAACCATCACCGTCACCGCCAGAGAACCCCAGAGCCAGTACGACCAAACATGCCGCGTGCGCTGCAACGAGACTCGCGCCACGTTCTCACGCCAGCGAATTCGCCCAATCAGCAGCGGTGCCCAGCGAGTTTTGTCCAGCGGATCCTGATACGACAACAGCTTGTGGAAGTAGCCGACAAACTGGGCCTCTTCGTGAACGTCGGGATGAATCGGCAACTCGGGCGGCTTGTCATAGAAGACGACACAATAAAAGTTTCCGCGAGATTCGTCGGTCACTCCCCATGCCTCGTAGACCGTTTTGGCTCCCACTGAATTCTTCGGAGCCTCGAACGAGGCGGAGCGACGCAGACTGAGCTTCAACGCGATCAGTTCACCGCGATGCTTCTCGGGCATCTGGGCCAAGTGTGTCAGGTAGCGGTCTTTGTGGGCACGCTCCCACAACTCATCGAAGGTCTGCGTCATGCTCCAACGCATCAACCGCCAGTAAGCGGGCATCTCTTCCGCAGCCAGCGGGGTCTTGTCGGACACCGCTTGAAACTGTTCCGCCGCTTCCGTCTCTTGAAACGCCTGTGTGTCATTGGGGCCAGTGACCAACGTCTCAACAAACGCGGCTTCGGACTTGGTGGCCAGCGGAGCGTCGTCATCCCGCTTCTCTTGTCGCGTCTGGTAGATCGTGAGGCCGATCAAGGTCAACAACGTCACCATGCTCACCAACCGGAAGAGATCACGGCGGGAAAACAGCGGCGAGACAGGAGCTTGAGAGCGGAACCGCATGGAATGACGACGACCACTAAAAGTTCGATAGGACCAACCTCATCACGACGTCTGAAGTCCGGATTAGCTTTGTTAGGTGAGCGGCAAGAGAAAGCAGGCCCATCGAAGCCTGACGCGCAGCGAAGGATGCTCGCTATCCCAAGCTTCGCTTGCGCGTCAGGCTTCGATTGTCGGTATGACAACTACTGCCGCTCGCCATAGCCGGACTTCTCTCCGAATGAACGCCTCCCCGAGAGAAGTCCGGCTTTCTGAAAAGCCGGACTTCTGGATGGATGACGGCGAAGACTGTCCGCCCGCATCTTTCAACGTCCGCTACCCGTCTTCCGGTAACTCGACAAAACTGAGCTTCGACAGCTTTTCGCCATTGGCGAGCGTCTGTCTCGTACAGACATCGACGACCTTCATGAGTTCGTCGTACTTGAGTCTCGAACCGACTTGAATGATGACCTGGTCGAATGACGCGCCCGAATCGGGGCCAAGGACCGCCTTCAATCGGTTCTCCAATGCGGTCAGGCCCAAGACGGTCCCTTCGCCGATCGCCATCGTCGCAATCCTGCCGCCCGGATTCGAGAAGATCGAGATCACTAGCGAATTCAGACCTTTGACGGCGCTGTTGTTCTGCTGGTCACTGCCTGCCTGCTGCCCCGAGTTCACGTTGGTGACCGGTTGCGGCGGCGGCAACTTCAGGTTGATTTGCCCTTCAATGGGAGCGGGCTTAAAGGTGAGGATGAAGAACGTCAACAACTGGAACGCCATATCGAGCATGGCGGCCAGATTGAGTTCGACCGCTTCATGGCCCCTCTTTTTTTTCTTGCGTCGCATGGTGCCCGAACTCGATTCTCAGGGATTCAACTTGGCGGAAAACAACCGGATGCTCTGCGCGGACATGAGTGGAATACTTCGTTTAACCGCGTGGGCAACGCCCCGCGTGTCGAGCGGCGATTGAGTCTGTCTCCCCATCAACGCGCGGGGCGTTGCCCACGCGGTTAAACGACTCAGTTCGGGCTGCTTGATGTAGAACCACTTCAAACTCATTCCTTGTTCATGGCTTTAAGAGCGAACTTGCGAAAGCCCTTGGCTTGGCAAGTCGTGATGACTTTGTTGACCTGCTTGAACGAGGCTTGCCGATCGACTCTCAAGACAACCGTGGCTGGCAGATCGTCGTCAGGCTTGAACTTGGGGTTGTCTTGCTTGGCCTTGTTTCGGCTGGCTTTCGCTTCGGCAGCAATGTAGGGATCGAGATCCTGCGGATAGCCGTAGAGTTGGAGCCGCCCTTCACTGTCAATGTTCAGGATCAACAAATCCTCGGTCCCTTCGGTATCGACAGGACGGGCGGAGCCGACGACGGGCAGCTTCAGGCTCAAGTCCAATGATGCCGATTGAAAGTTACTGACCAGCATGAAGAACGTGATCAACTGAAACACCATGTCGAGCATGGGAGTCAGGTTCGGCTCGGCACTAGCGGCGGAATTCATCGAGCCGGACATGGACTACCTCGACGGGAACTGGTCACGTTGTCACGCAAACTTCTGGCGATCGGATTTGGTGAGCCGGGGTGAGGATGGCACATTTTTCACTAACCCGAAGCGTAAGCGAGGACGTGCTTTGCATCCTCGCTTACGCTTCGGGTTAGTGTCAGCTTCAGCGAGCGGTATAACCAACCACCCGCTGAAGCTGGTCGAGCGCGCTCCCACCAAGAAGCGAGTGCTGGAGAAGGTGATGGACTAGTGCGGACATTCATCCAAGGGATCGCGGCGTGACGGCTGCGTCGGCAAGATGATTGGTAAGACCGGCGAAATTTCCTACGACTTCGCCAACAACATGCGCGACGCCCTGCCGAACGCCTCGTTCATCGGCTTCACCGGCACGCCGGTCGAGCAGAACGACGCCAACACGCGGGCCGTGTTCGGCGAGTACGTCTCGGTCTACGACATCCAGCAGGCGGTCATCGACAAGGCCACGGTGCCGGTCGACTACGAAAGCCGCATCGCCAAACTAAGCCTGAACGAAGCCGAACTCCCGAAGGTCGATTCCGAGTTCGAGGACATCACCGGAGGGGAAGACGAGGATCGAAAGCAGAAGCTCCAGACCAAGTGGGCCGCGCTGGAAGCACTCGTCGGCGGCGAGAAACGGATTCGTCTGATCGCCGAAGACGAGTGCAACACTTCGAGCGGCGGCTGGAAGCGATGGGCGTCTGCATGAACCGCCGGATTTCCGTAGACCTCCGACGAATCACAAATCATCTGGAAATGAATGGGAACTCAGCCACCTTGAGACCTCCTCGAAGCACCGGATGAGCCTCACGGAAATGGAGACCATGCTCATTCGCAGCCTACAGAGTGTTCCCCACCGATGTGGTCCATTGGTCTCGACACAACTTAAAATGCGACGGCATTTGTGGCTTGTTTCTGCGGTCATCCCATCTCTGCAGTGTCCGAGTTTGAAGAGTGAATCACCGCAGAGATGGGAAGACCGCAGAGGCGATCCTGTGCCTCAATGGCAAGGATGTCCTCATTGAGGTCGGGTGGTGTCGAGACCAATGATGACGTGTCCGACAGAAGCCAAAGTAGTAGGCACATTCCCTATGCCGTTCACCAAATTCCTCGGCGAATCACGGTCTCGCGGACGGCACACGGAGTGTGCCTGCTACTTTTGTCGGAAACGTCAATGATGTGGTCACGACGCGTTGCCGCGGAAGGGGTTGCTGTCGAGGCACGGATCGGATGTGTGGCACTCGAACATTCGGAACGTGGTGTGGAAGCCGTCGTTGCAGCGGAAAGATTCGTTCCCGGCGCGCTCACGTTTTTGAAACTTCCCACGTATCATGCCCGCCCCGCCGCGAGGTGTTTCTCGGCGCGAGGTTCTTCTCCGCGTACCCACTGGCGACGGATACTTTCGTGAGCGATTCGGATTCTTCGCAAATGTGTGGTTCGCAGGCTTGCCCGCAGTTGCCGAAATGGGCTTGGTTCAACCAAGGTGACAGTCACTCAGAAGACCCCCTCACCCTAACCCTCTCCCCCGCAAAGCCGGAGGAGAGGGGACAAGAGAAGACCTCTGAGACTCCAACCCACCACGTCTTGAACCAAGCCCCGAAATGCCAGTTGCCAGTTCGCCGATATGCCGTGTCTCGTTCGGTGGCAGTGCGGACTTGGCTGGCGGCACTCACGGTCGTGATCGGCATCGCCCCACAACTCACGTTGGCCCAGCCCTCCTCGTCCAGAACTGTGAGTTCCTCCGCGCCGGTTCGGCTTGAGCAGGTCCGTGTCGGTTGGGACGGTTCGTACCGTGTGGGCCGTTGGACGCAGGTTGTTGCCGAAGTCGATGTGGTCACGCCAGGGCGGTTTCGATTGCTCGTGACGACTCCCGACCCCGACGGTCACCGCGTGACATTCACCTCGCGACTGTCGGAGCCACTGGCGGCTGGGCGTCATTCGTTGCGTGGCCTCTGCAAACCGGGGCGACTCGACGCCGGCTTTGAAGTGGTGGTCGAGACCGATGCGGAACCCAAGTCACTCGCACCGAGTCCCGTCGCGGTGTGGAAGTCTTCCTCGGCAAACGTGGCCACCGCACCGAAGCCTCTCGCACCGGGGATGCGACTCGTGGTCACGGTGGGTGAGCCAGTGGGGTTTTCCAGCGGTGAAGTCTCCGGCAGCAACGTGATTGCGACGGAAGTGTCAGCCTCCAAGAGCAGCTCAGTTTCGACGAAGTCCGGAGCCTTGAATGCCACCACGTTATCGACGACGGCGAATCAGCTTCCCGACGACAGACTGGCTTACGACGGCATTTCACTGCTGGTCTTGTCAGGACCAGTGAAGCTGCTTCCCGACCAAGCGAACGCTCTGCGCGACTGGATCGCACAAGGCGGGCGACTCGCGCTGTCACTGCCGACCGATCCGGTCGCCGCGCGAGAACTCATCGCACCGCTGGCCTCGTGGTTCCCGGCCACGGTCTCCGACGAAGCGATTGTCGTGCGTGAGTTTTCGTCGCTCGAAAGCTATGCGGGTCGCAACGTGCGAGTCCCGTTTGCGGGACGGCTCTCGATCCCACAGGTCCGCATCACTCACGGAACGATCTTGGCCGGAAGTCGCGACAACGCGTTGCTCGTTCGCGCGCCGTATGGCTTGGGTTCCGTGACGGTGTTGGCTCTCGACCTGACTCAGCCACCGTTGAGCGGATGGGCGGGAGTCGGCGCGCTGGGGCGACGCCTGCTCAGCGATGTCGTCTCGTCCGAAGACTTAGGTGACTCGAAGACGGCCAAGCACGCGCAGCTCAGTTCGACCGGCGTGACCGATCTCGCGACTCAACTGCACGCGATTCAAGACGACTTCGCAGGCGTGACGCGCGTCTCGCCGTGGTTCGTGATGGGGTTGCTCGGTCTGTTTCTCTTCCTGATCGGGCCGGTCGATTACCTGCTGGTCCATCGCCTGCTGAAACGCCCGCGTGCGACTTGGATCACGTTCCCCGTGTGGATCGCCGTGGTCGCGATTTCCGCCGCGCAAGGAGCCGCCGCCTGGAATGGAACGACGATGCGAGTGAACCAATTTCATTTGATCAACATCGACACGGCGACAGCCACCGTCCGCTCGCGACTGTGGACCAATCTGTACAGTCCCGTCACGACATCCGTCGCTGCGGTGGAGGCTTCGACAGTATTGCCAAGTTCCACGGCAGAGATCGCGTCACGACGCAGTCTCACCAATTGGTCGGGCACCCCGGAGACCGCGTTCGGTGGGATGTATCGACCGGCGGGGATCGACATCGGACGGAGTGCGTACACGTTGGCGAAGGATCTCCCCCAGGCAGGCGTCGCGCCAGTGCAGTCACTGCCGCTAGTGCAGTGGACTTCGAAGGAGCTGGTGACGGAAGTTTCGGGAGCAGCCACGACGCTCGTGGAGAGTGATCTCATCAGTTCCGGATCGGGACGGCTGACGGGAACGGTGACGCATCGCCTGCCGGGCGCACTCGAAGATTGGCTGCTCGTGTTCGGCAACCGCGTCTATCGCCAGAGCAAGTTGCGCGACGATCCTGTCACCATTCCGCTGGCCTCGCGACAACTGTGGCGCGTCGAACAGCCGAACGTCTTCCAGCGCGAACTGCGTTCGTATCTCACGGGCCAGATCACGATTGCCACGCACGATGGAGCAGGAAAGCACGCCAACATCTCGCATCGACAGACTCAGTACGATCCACTGTCTCTCGACGCCTCCAGCTTCGCCCGCGCACTGACCTTTCACGAAGAGGCCGGAGCATCCAAGTACACCGGACTGACCAACCGATTGCTTGAAGAGGAAGACCTGTCGCATTTGGTGAGACTCGGTCGAGCGGTGCTGTTTGGGCGACTGAACGGATCGGCCAGTTCACTCGCGCTGAGTGATCGCCACGCACCGTCCACCAGCTTGCCCAAGCCCGTGAAGCCTGACCGCGAATGGACCTTTGTCCGACTCATCTTGCCCGTGACCAAAGTCAGCGAAGCGTCACGGGAATTGGAGAGCTTCGACCCGAACAAACAGAAACCGTGAGGCCATTCTCAGTGAGCATGGCAGACCGTCTTTTTCTGTCACGCTGGCAACAGTGAGACATTTCCGTGCGGGCGGCCTTAGCAGCCCCAATGCCTCGCGCGATCCGTGATGAGACATCTGAGCGGGGCGGCGTCAGCCCCCGGTTCTTGGGCGTCAGCCCGCCGTGGAAGAAACGGGGGGCTTACGCCGCCCCACTCGGAAACCTCTCACTTTGTGCCGCGTGAGGTATAGCCGGACTTCAAGTCTCCTTCATTTGGAGTCGGGGTCAGTGGTGAACATTCCTTCGCTGGCGATGACTCCGTCCTTCATCACGATCTGGTGCCGGGCACGACGCGCGACGCTGGTTTCGTGCGTCACCATGATGATC
>JAYSQC010000260.1:0-9954 GCA_043721755.1 Schlesneria sp. | reverse complement strand
TCGACAACCACGACCAACTCGTCCGCACCGTGACCAAACTTCATTCCCACCTCAACCATGCCGCCAAAATCCAGTCCCGAAAGAAAAAACCCAGCCACTTCCAACTCCTCCCAAACCCAGAACGACTCGACTGGGCCGCTTAAGTTGGTGCCTATGGGGTGTCGCGGACGCTCAACCCCCGGCTAATGGCTGACATCCCTTCGGGATGATGAATCGGGCAGACATCTGTGTTGCTCCAATCTGTGATCCCCAAAAAACCTCGGATGAACCTTTCTTTCGCTATCATCCGTTCCGCGCTCACTGCCCCGTTTTCGCTTCCCGCTTCTTTGTGATTGAGACTTCCCGATGACCGCCTTCCGTACCGAACACGATTCCATGGGCGACGTTCAAGTCCCCGCTCAAGCCTATTACGGCGCGCAGACGCAGCGGGCCGTGGAGAACTTTCCCGTCTCCGGCTGGCCACTGCGCACCGAGATGATTCGCGCGCTGGGACTCGTCAAATGGGCGGCGGGCGTGGCCAATCGCGATCTCGGAAAGCTGACCGGCACCGGCAAGAATCCACTCAATGAGACGCAGGTCACGGCGCTGTTGAACGCCGCGCGCGAGGTCGCGGCGGGCCAGTTCGATGCCCAGTTTCCGGTCGATGTCTTTCAAACCGGCTCGGGCACGTCGAGCAACATGAACGTCAACGAAGTGATCTCCAACCGCGCCATCGAACTCGGCGGCGGCGATCGCTTCGACCAACAGAAGCCGATCCATCCGAACGACCACGTCAACATGGGGCAGAGCACGAACGACACGTTCCCGACTGCGATTCATGTCGCCGTCGCGATGAGCATCCACGCGAAGCTGATCCCCGCGTTGTCACGCTTCGCCGATGTCTTGCGCGACAAGGCTCAGCGCTGGGACAAGATCATCAAGATCGGTCGCACGCATCTGGCCGACGCCACGCCGCTGCGACTGGGTCAAGAATTCGGCGGCTTCGCGCGGCAGTTGGAATTGTCGGTCGGTCGCGCGCGGCAGGCACTGCAAGCGGTCCTCGAACTGCCGGTCGGAGGCACCGCCGTCGGCTCGGGCATCAACACGCATCCCGAGTTCGGTCGTCGCACTTGTGAGGCACTCGCGCAAGAATCGGGGATCGAGTTCATCGAAGCGGTCAACCACTTTGAAGGGAACGCCCAGCGCGATGGTCTGGTCGAGTCACACGGCCAACTTCGAGTCATCGCGACGACGTTGTTCAATGTGGCGAACAACATTCGCTGGCTGGGGTCGGGACCGCGCTGCGGCTTCTATGAGATCATGCTCCCCGACCGTCAGCCCGGCAGTTCGATCATGCCCGGCAAGGTGAATCCCGTCATGTGCGAGAGCCTGATGCAGGTCGCCGCCCGCGTGATTGGCAACGATCAAACGGTCGCCTTCAGCGGTGCGACCGGTGGCCAATTCCAGTTGAACATCATGATGCCCGTGATGGGCCACGCGACGCTCGAATCGGTCGCGCTGCTGGCTCAAGGCACGACCGCCTTCATCGACCTGTGTGCCCTCGACATGGAGGCGAACGTCGAAGCGTGCGAGGCCAGCGTGGAGAAAAGTCTCGCGATGGTGACGAGCCTCAACCCGTACGTCGGCTACGAAAAAGCGGCGGCTCTCGCGAAAGAAGCGTTCAAGTCGGGCAAGACCATCCGCCAACTGTGCCTCGACAACAACATCCTCCCCGCCGACCAACTTGCCACCGCTCTCGACCCGTGGAGCATGACCGAACCGCAGGCGTGATCGGCTGTGGCAAGGGGACCGGCAAGATTGGATTTCCCCGTAGGACGGACGCCTCGTCCGTCCTACCAACTCGGTGGCAACTCGGACGGACGAGGCGTCCATCCTACGGGGGGGATGCGAACACTTGCCGGTCGCCTAAGTCGTCATCGGTCGCTCTTCATTTTTCTGCCGCTCTCTTTCTGTCTCCCCGCTTCCGTCTTGCAGGAAGAAGGAGGCAGAAAGAGAGCGGCAGAAAGATGAGTACAGTGAAGATCGAGCGAACTCTCGGACGTAGTAACTGCACAGCCCCTTACCGTCGCTGTGTCCGAAACGGCTCGACGTGCAACTCACCTTTCGGCGTGATATGGCAGCGAACTGCTCCGCGCTGGGCGGTCGAGAGGACTTGCGTCTCGGGGCCGTACCGAGGGGCCAGTCGCTCTTCGACCGCGCGATCCGACGCACTGGCGATCACCCACTCGGGCGTCGCCCAGCGTGCGAGGTCCGGCGGGTTGGCTTTGAGGCTGCCATGATGCGGGGCGAGTAATACGTCGGTATTGAGTCGCGGCGAACGCAACAATCGTTCGAGGCCCTCGCGTTCGAGGTCTCCCGTCAGCACGATGCGGCGACCGGAGTATTCGAGACACAACACGATGCTATTCGGGTTGTCCTGCCGCGCGTGAAAGTCGGGCGCGGGATGCAGCACGCGGATCGAGACGCTTGGATCGAGTGACAACGATTGCCCGGCCGCGATCAGGCGGATGCTCATTCCCGTCATCGTCGCTTTGTGCAACGCGGCGGCGACCGGTCGTTGAGACCAGTCCAAAAACGTCCGATGGACGAACAGCGTTCCCGCCGGCAGAACCTCGATCAGTTCGGGGATCGCGTTGCAGTGATCGGCATCGGCGTGCGAGACGACGAGCGCGTCGAGCCGCGTTCCGCCCGCTGACCACAGCACGCCTTCGACCGTTCGCGCCACGCGGGTGCCGCCCAACATGCCGCCCGCGTCGTACAGCAGCGTCCGGCCGTTGGGGCATTCGACCAGCACACTCAAGCCGTGACCGACCGACACCACCGTGCAGGTCAAACCGCCGCGCGCGGGCAGCCACCAAGCCAGCGCCAACCCCAACACGATCCAACTGAGACTCCCGCGCGGCGACCAATAAAGACGACCGCGCCAGCGATCAACCACCGCGCACGAGAGCGTCAACACGTAGAAGCCACTCAACCACCAGACGGGCGGCGACGAAACATAGACATGCCCGAGATCGACTCGCGCGGCCGCTTCGACCGCCGACAGGAACCAGCCGAGCGTCAAATCGAACGGCATTCCAAGCCAGCCGAACAGCAGCGGCGAGATCAAGCCGAGCAACAAGAACGAGTAGCCAAACCAAAACATCACGACGATCAACGGGCTGAGCAGCACGTTCAGCACGAAGCCGATCGGTGAGACCAGATGAAACTCGGACGCGATCAGCGGCGACGTGACGATCCAGATGGCGGCTCCCATCGCATAACTCTCGCCAATCTTGCGGACCAGCCACGCGAGACCGATACGCCACTTGGGCGGACCACTCAGAGGCTCATCCGCGATGGTCAACGCGCCGCGCAGCGGTCGCAGAAAACTGAGCGTGATCAAGATCGCAATCACCGCCAGAAACGAAAGCTGTGCGCCCGAGTTGAACAGGTCGCTCGGATTCCACGCCAACACGAACAGGGCGGCCAGCGCGAGTGAGTTCCATGCCGAACCGCCTCGCCCCGCAAGCTGCCCGAACGCGAGGACGACCGCCACGATGGTCGCGCGCACCACGGGTGGATTCGCGTCGGTGAGGATCGCATACGCGGGCAGCAGGCCCAGCACGGCGATCAAGGAAAACGTGGACGAGCGTCGCAGACCGCGACAGATCAGCCAGAGCCAACTCCACAACAGACCGACGTTCATCCCCGAGATCGCGAGGACATGCAGCGTCCCGCTCTCGGCAAACGCGCGTCGCAAATCTTGATCGAGATCGACGCGGCTCCCCAACAGCAGCGACTGCGCGACGGCGGCCGTGCGGGGACTGAGCTGCCGCGCGATCAGATTCTCCGCCCGGCGACGACACTTCGACCTGAACACCGCGAACTGATCGAGCAGTGTGCGTTCGCGACCGACGACACGCACCGCCTCGACGGACTCCACCGCCACGATGCAGCGCAGACCCTGGGTGCGCAGCCAACGTCCTGCATCGAACTCACCCGGATTGGATGGAGACGACGTGAGAACCAGTTCGCCGATGACTTCGATGATGTCACCGATCGCGAGCATGTCGCAGCGACCGTCGATCGACAGCCGCGCGAGTCCCGAGACGGTCTGGTCTGCGAGGCCCCCGTTCATCAAGGCCCGGCACTCGACAACGCTGACTGTCCGCTCGGCCGCCCGCCACGGAGCCTGTTCCGAGCCGGGAGCTTTGAGGATCAGCGGCGACTGCACCAGCTTGGCTCTCAGCCGCACATGCCGTCCCTGTTCGGTGGCCCACGCGGAGACATCGCGTTCTTCCAGACAGCTCCAGCGCTGATGATGCCACGCCGCACCGAGGCTCGCGCAACCCAGCAACAGCAGCACAGCCGAGACCACTCGCTGGCGGAGGGCGAAACCACACGCGGCTCCTGTTGCAATGATCGCGCTGAGGAACAGCCACGTTGCCGCATCGAGTTCCAGCAGATGATCGGACATGATGCCGAGCATCACCGCGAACGCGACGGGAACTGCGGGACTCCGGTGAAACCGCCCGCCAGCGACAGGCCGCGCCAGCGGCTCGAAGAGATGCAGCACGATGGCCCTCGCGGTTGAGTACGCTCGTTAAAGTTCTCGCTCGTGTGGCTGGTGTCGGCGCTTTGCCGCCCCCAGATTGGGTCGTATCCTGATTGGCCGGGGGCCACGCAGCGCGGATTTAGACAAAATGATGAAGCACAGAATCATCAAGCCGGTCGGTCTGCTGGCGGGCCTCTTCCATCATTCTGTGCTTCATCATTTTGGGCTCTCCGCCATTTGTGTTGGATGCTTGAGTGAGCGGCATGGCGCTAGCCGCCGGTGTAGGCGAAAACGACCGGCGACTAGCGCCTTGCCGCTCACGGGACACCATTTTCAACAGGAATGGCGGAGAGCCTCATTTTGCCATTCCGGTTCTCGCGGCCTTGGGTTGCGGGTATCCCGCGCTGGGAGATCATTGGTCTCTACACCTCTCAGTGGGACGGTTTCCAACCCTTTGGACTGCGGCAATTGATTGCCGCTTTCTTTTCTGGATTTGGCTTCACTGCGTTGAGAACACGGTCCTCTTCAAGGTCTGCCCAAACCGGACCATCAAAGGCTGAGAAAAGAAAGCGGTGATTAATCCCCGCACTCCAAAGTTGGCTACGGTCGATCTGAGATGTGTCGAGACCAATGCTGGGAGATTGGTGGTGAATCATCCGGGCCAGCCACACTTTCATTGGAACCGGGACGTTCACAGCACCTTGATGACGACCGCCGTGACATCGTCTTTTTGCGGGGCACCCTTCGCGAACCGTCGCACGTCTTGACAGAGCCGTTCCAGAATTTCTTCGGCCGGGCGGTGGCGGTGTTGTCGCACGCACTGCATCGTCCGGTCCCAACCGTACAGCTCGGTCTGCCCCGCTTCGTTCGAGGGCGAGATTTGTTCCATGATGCCGTCGGTGGCCAAAACGATCATGTCGCCCGAGTGCAATTGAATCTCGGCGGCCGTGGGGTACGGACTCTCTTCAAAGATGCCGAGGACCGTGCCGGTGCTAACCAGTCGCGTGACCTCATCCGATCGAAAGAGGATGTTGGCCTGATGTCCCGCCGAGGTGTACACCATCGACCGACGTTCCGGGTCGAGTCGTACGGCGAACAGCGTCACGAACATTCCTTCGGGCAGGTCGCTCTCCAAGACTTGATTCAAGTGCCGCAGGGCTTCGCCGATGTCGGCTTCATAGTGCAGAATCGTGCGCAATGAGGCGCGGGTCTCCACCATTTCGAGAGCCGGACCGAGGCCGTGTCCGCTGACATCGCCGACCACGATGACCAAGCCCCCGTCGCGCGTGGGGATGTAATCGTAGTAGTCGCCGCTGGTGAGACTGGCCGGGTGAGTGATCCCGCAAATCTCGAAGCCCTTCAGTTGGGGATCGGATTGGGGATAGAGGGCCTGCTGGACGGCGCGGGCGGCCAGAAGTTCCTGCTCCGTGCGGAGTCGCTCGATGCGATCAGAGACATCTCGAAAGGCGATGACCGCACCGACCGTGCGATCCCCGTCCCGCTTCGGACTCAGCATGTATTCAACGGGCATGTGCGTTCCGTCTTTGCGACGGAAGACGGCGTCGGTCACTTGGCACGCCGCGCCGCCATTCAAGACCGCCTCGACCGGACACGGCTGCGCCGACTTGCGCCGCTCCACAACAAACTGCTTGCGACACTTCCCCTTTAACTCGTCAGCGGCATAGCCCAGTAACCGACCTCCCGCCGGATTGAGGAACGTGACCCGGCCTTCGATGTCGAGACCACAGACGCCGTCACCAACCGATTCGAGGATGATCTCATAGTGCCGGTGCAACGACTCCATCTCGCGCTGCGTCTGCCGGCTCTCGGTGATGTCGGTTGAGATCCCCGCGATGGCAAACACCTTTCCTGTGTTGCCGAATAGCGGAAACTTGACTGAGAGATAGGTGTGCGGGCCGTCGCGATGCGGCACGACTTCTTCACACTTGAGCGACTCGCCGGTTGTCGCCACAAAGGCGTCGTTCTGGCGAAACTCGTCCGCGAGCACCGTCGGAAAAATGTCGTAATCGGTGCGGCCGACCATCGCCTCGCACGAGACATCGAACAGCTCTTCAAACTGCCGGTTGACGAACAAATAGCGGTAGGAGAGGTCTTTGACGTAGATCACCGCCGACGTGTGCTCGACGATCTCCCGAGCCAATTCATCCCACAGGTGATTCGGTAAATGCGAATGGTTTGTGTGGTGCATGATCCCAGTAGCCCTGAGACGCATCCGTGCATCGAGTAAATCGAACTCTGGTGACGGCGGCGAGTATATCGGTGAAACACGACGCTACAACCCGCAGTCACGGGCGTTTCGCCGCACCGCAATCGCTGGTGTCCGCGAAATGCCTCACACGCCACAGGTCCACATCGACTCGAAATGCCGGTGCCCGAGGGGCACTCGCGCCCCTCTGCGTTGCTCATCAACTCGTACTCAGGACAGCTTCCTTCCCGATGGTTTACTCAAAGTGACTCGGCCGCTCCGAAGCGTCCGGGTCATTGGCCGAGTGACAAGAAGTTAGGAACGAGAGCGCAATCACTTCCCGTGAGCGGCTGGGCGCTAGCCGCCGGTGAGTTGGAACGACCGGCGGCTAGTGGTCGAACAACTTTGTCTTGAGGGGTTCCTCACTAGCCCGACGCGCCAGCGAGGGCTTCACTTTCGACAACGGTTTGCCCTCGCTGGCGCGACGGGCTAGTGATTGAACAACCCCGCAATCTCAAATTGTCCGACCACTAGCGCCTGGCCGCTCACAGAAGCACTGCGTCAAACCGGGAAGTGATTGCGAGCCAGTTCCTCAGCCGGACTTCGGACGGTGAACGGAACGCAATATGACCCTCGCTCGACAGGCCCGTAACACCACACGAAACTCGACACCAACCCGCAGCGTGGGCAAGGTCGCCGGACCACTTACCCCTCGCTCACGCTACGGATTGGTATCGGTACGAAACCCCGGCCCCCTGCTTACGCACTCTTAACACGAAGACCTCGCATGTGTGGCTTGACCGGTTTCCTGAACTGTTCTCGCGATCAGACCGCGGACGCGATGCGAGTCGTCGTCACCCGCATGGCCGCGACGCTGCATCATCGCGGGCCGGATGACAGCGGGACGTGGTGCGATCCGGCGGAGGGGATCGCACTCGGGTTTCAGCGGCTGTCGATTGTGGACCTCTCGCCCGCCGGGCATCAGCCGATGGCGTCGTCGTGCGGGCGGTTCGTGATCGTGTTCAATGGCGAGATCTACAACGCGGGCGAACTGCGAAGTGAACTCGCAGCAGACGGCCGTCCGTTTCGCGGCCACTCGGATACGGAAGTACTCGTCGAGGGCTTTGCCGTGTGGGGGATCGAGGCCACGGTGAAGAAGTGTCTCGGCATGTTCGCCATCGCCGCCTGGGACCACTGGCGGCGCGAGCTGACGTTGGTCCGCGACCGCCTCGGCAAGAAGCCGCTGTATTACGCGCGCTTCGGTTCGACACTGGTGTTCGGATCGGAGACGAAGGCTCTGCGGGCGCATCCGGCGTTTGATGCGAGCGTTGATCGGCCGATGCTCGGTCAGTTTTTGAAGTACTCGTACATTCCTTCCGGCTCGATTTACAAAGGAGTCGCGCAGTTGCGGCCCGGCTGTCTGATGACGATCTCGCCGGACGACGACCTCTATTGGACCGGCCAGCGCTCCGACCCGCAGCGCGAATATTGGACCATCCACCGCGCGGTCGAGTTCGGGCTGCGCACGCCGTGTACCGAATCCTTCGACGCGGCCACATCGAGTCTCGACGCGCTGCTGACGGACGCGATCGGGCGGCGCATGGTGGCCGATGTGCCGCTCGGCGCGTTCCTGTCGGGCGGCATCGACTCGTCGCTCGTCGTCGCCCTGATGCAGAAGCAATCGTCGCGACCGGTGAAGACATTCACGATCGGCTTCGAGGAAGAGGCGTACAACGAAGCCCCGTTCGCCAAACGAGTCGCCGCGCATCTTCAGACCGATCACACCGAGCTGTACATCACGGCGCAACAAGCCCGCGACGTGATCCCACTCCTGCCGACGATCTTTGACGAACCGTTCGCCGACTCCTCACAAATCCCGACGTTCCTCGTCAGTCAGCTCGCGCGGCAGCACGTCACGGTGTCGTTGTCTGGCGATGGCGGAGATGAATTGTTTTGTGGCTACCGCCGCTACTTTGAAGCTCTCGAAGGCGTGATCGTTCAGAGTGCCGCCATCGGCGGCGCTGCCAACCCGAATACCACCGCCCCGCCGGTCAGACGGCTCGCCGCGCTCCTGCGTTCGCTTCCTCCGATCCTCCGACGCCCGCTCGGCCAGTCGTGTCGAGTCGCCAGCCAACTGGCGCGCGGCCGCATCGCAAACATGTTCCGTCGTGCGGCCGACGTGCTGATCGAAGCCAGTCCCGACGAACGCTATCTCCGCAACATGACTCACTGGCGTGCCTACGATCACGTCGTCATCGGCGGCGACTTCATCGATGAAACAACGATCCCCAGTTGCCAGTGGCCCGCCGCATCCTCGCGCACGCCGGACCAATTCCAACAGTGCTGGCAGTGGATGGACACCTGGCGTTACTTGCCGAGTGACATCCTGACGAAGGTCGATCGCGCTAGCATGGCCGTGTCACTCGAAGCCCGCACGCCGCTACTCGATCACCGCGTGGTTGAGTTCGCTTGGACGCTGCCTCACCAATTCAAAGTCCTCGACGGGAAGGGCAAACGGATTCTGAGATCGCTGCTCGGAAGATACGTGCCGACGGAATTGTTCGAGCGACCCAAACTCGGCTTCGGCGTGCCGATCGACTCGTGGCTGCGCGGGCCGCTGCGCGACTGGGCCGAAGACCTGCTCGACGAAGGCCGCTTGCAGCGCGAGGGCTATTTCAACCCGCGACCGATCCGCCAGAAGTGGGCCGAGCATCTCAGTGGCCGCGCCGACTGGCACTACTTGTTGTGGGATGTCCTCATGTTCCAAGCGTGGCTCGCCGCGCAGTCCAGCCGCGCGCTGTGAACAACCCGCCGAACGGAAGCCGGACGCGCAAGTTTTGAAGTGGCGCTCTTTTGGTATTTCGCCCAACGGGGCAGCCCTAGTGGTCGGACAACTTGAGATTGCGGGGTTGTTCCACAACGAGCCTGACTCGCAAGTTTTGAAGTTGCGCTTTTGGGGATTTCAGCCCCAAAGGGGCGGTGCTATGTCAGCCCAAGGCAACGCCCTGGGTTGGCGGTTTACGGTGAATTTCAAGCCCTGAAAGGGCGGCACTATTCTGGTGAACAACATCGGGCCGCCCCTTCAGGGCTTCCAATTCCAAGATGATCGGAACTGACTTAGGGTTGCCCCGTTGGGGCGGGAAGACAAAAGTGCGCAACTTCAAAAAGCGTGAGCGAGGATGTCGAACAGACACTCCTCGCTTACGCTGCG
>JAYSQC010000259.1:0-1291 GCA_043721755.1 Schlesneria sp. | reverse complement strand
CTTTGTTTCCCTCGCTTACGCTGCGGGTTACTGGGGTAAAGTAAGTGCCATTGGGCTAGCGCCTTGCCGCTCACGAGTGTTGTCCAACAGGAGTGGCGGAGATCCCTGTTTTTGTTGAATTGCTGTTCCACATCAGGGCTGCAAAGGTGATCGATCAGAGTCGAAACGAAAACGGGCATCGCGAATGATCGCGATGCCCGCCCCAAGCCCGTGTGTTTCACTGTGTCCGTCGTTGTGAGGCTGCTGTCTCGCGCGAGAACTCGTGAGAGAGCAGACCCGAATCGTTCATCTCATCGGAACACGCCCACCCAGTACGGGTAGCCGCCGCGAAGTTGGTATCCGAAGCCGACTCGCGTACCGCTCAGCAGGTTCGCGTGATGCGGGGGCGAGGCGATCCAGCCTTGAACGGTCGCTTCCGGAGTCGGGACTCCGTGAAAAATGATCTCCAAGTACGGTAGCGAGCTGTGTTGAAAGCCCCCCGTGGCGGCCATCCAATTGGCGTGCTGTTGGGCGTCGAGGCACATCGTGGTGTCGAGTTTGAGTGGGGCCAGACCCATTTGGACGCGGTGCTGATTCGTCTGAGTGACGAGTCGCACGATGTTTTCGTTCTTGATGAGCCAGTCGTGCGGCCCCGGCTTTTCCTCGACGATGATCTTCTCGGCCCGAACCGTTTCGATGGGGCCGTTCACCGGCAGCAAGGCGTTGGCAGGCTGGTCGTCGCCCCAACAAGTGAGTCCCGCCGACAGGCAGACCGCCGCGACCAGAAATCGGGTCGTCAATAACAATTTCGCTCTGAGCATTCCGTCTCTCCGTAAACAAGTCATGAGTCTTCCGTGTTGCTCAACCCGCGGACCCACTCGCGGACGCTCAGGAAAGGTCGTCGCCCGATCACACCGACCGGACGCTGGAGAGACAGCTAAGCAAAATTGACTGTGCCGATCAATCAACGAACGTAGATTGGGGGACTTTTGATGCGTTGGGTAGACGGGCAGGCGCGTCTGAAATGAGAGCCGGGGCGGATGCTCGATCGGGTCGCAAAGGTGCGGTTGTGACGGCACGATCGACGGAACTCGTTGCACCACAGTCGGAACGAGCGGGTTGGTTAGGAACTGGTTCAAAATAACTTCCCGCTTTGCTCCCTCCCCTCGGCGGGGAGGGGGAGGATGGTCAGGTCGATTTGCCACTCGTCCCCCCTCCCTAACCCTCCCCGCCGAGGGGAGGGAACCAGAAGGGAAATCGAGAAGTTGTTTCGAGCCAGCCCCTTAGGGGCTGTGCATCAACAACGTCCGAG